>JBEHXA010000016.1:0-29026 GCA_048498935.1 Myxococcota bacterium | reverse complement strand
TTCGCCATGGCTTCGAAGCAGGCAAACGTAGACTTCGTGCTGGAGCAGATGGGGGGCGCGGCGGAGGTGTCGGCGCGGAAGATGTTTGGGGAGTATGCGATTTATAGTCGCGGGAAGATTGTGGCGCTTTTTTGCGATGACGAGTTGTTTGTGAAGCCGACGGTGGGGGGCAGGGCGTTCATTGGGAATGTGAAGGAAGGCGCACCGTATCCGGGTGCCAAGGCTTGGTACCTGATTAGCGGGGATGTTTACGAAGACGGCGAGTGGCTTTCCGAGCTCGTCCGCATTACCGAGCGGGAGCTGCCAGCTCCGAAGCCGAAGGCCAAGGCTCTCAAGGCGAAGGGAAAGACCAAGGCCAAGACCAAGGTGAAGGCCAAGACCAAGGTGAAGGCCAAGACCAAGGTGACAGCACGAAGGCACTAGGGCGCTCCGCTGACGGCGCGACGTGGTGGATCGGCGCGAGCACCGCAGATCCGTTTAGTCGAGCGTCCAATTTGGTGGCATCGCGCACCTCTGGCGCTGGACGCTCGAGGGCGATGGGACCAGGAATCCGCCTAGGCGGCTGATTGCTTTGAGGCGCGCCGGGTTGCGGGCTCTCGTTCGAAAGGGACGGCTGATGAAGATGCGGATGTGCGGGTGGCTCTTGGTTGGTTTCGCGCTCGTTGGTGCTGCGTGCAGCAGCAAGGATGGTGATGGCGAGAAGCCAGAGTCGAAGGTTGCTGCGGTCACCTATTGGAGCGACGTGGCACCGATTTTCGAGCAGCGGTGCTTGAGCTGTCACCAAGAGGGTGGGCTGGGGCCGTTTCGCCTCGATGATTACGAGAGCGCCAAGGCGCATGCGACGGGCATTCGGGTTCACACGCAGGCGCGCACGATGCCGCCGTACTTGGTGACGGCGGATGGGAGCTGCGGCGAGTTTCAAGACTCGCATTGGTTGAGCGATGACGAGCTCACCACCATCGCCAACTGGGTGAAGGCGGGCGCGCCGAAGGGCGATGACGAGGTCGAAGTCACGGTTCCGGAGTTGCCCGTGCTCGAAGACGCGGCCGTGTATGCCACGCCGGTTTTCACGCCTGAGCCCGAGGGCAGCGTGCTGGCCGAACACGACGAATATCGCTGCTTCCTGCTCGATTCGGGCGTGGATAGCCTGAAATTCATCACCGCATATGACGTGGAGCCGGGGCTCGATGCCGTCGTGCACCACGCGCTAGCCATGATCGTCGATCCGGACGCGCCTGCGTCGGTACCCGAGCAACCGGGGCTCACCAACTTGGAGCTCATGGAGGCGCTCGACGCCGACTCACCCGATCGCGAAGGTTGGCCTTGCTTCGGCATGGCGGGCGACGGCGTGGAGGTGCGCGACGTACCGACCACTTGGGCACCCGGCGAGGGCATGGTGACCTATCCAAACCACAGCGGCATCGCGCTGAAGCCGACGGACAAGATCGTCATTCAAGTGCACTACAACTTGGTCGACGAGGCTCAACACGGCAAGAGCGTGGAGACCAAAATCAAATTTCGGTTGGAGGACAGCGTGGAAAACGTCGGCTTCTTCGTGCTGTCCGATCCCTTCTTGGGCAGCCTGCTCTCCGGTGACATGCCGGACGTCTTGCCGAGCGGCAAAAGCTCAGTGCCCTACAGCTGGAAGCGGAACCTTTCCGACTATGGGCTCGACCAAGTACCGGGCGTGAAGCTTTACGGCGTGTTCCCGCACATGCACGAGCGCGGTCGCAAGTATTCGATGAAGGTGTCGAGTAAAGGCAAGCAGCAATGCGCGGCCGACGTGCAGAACTGGGACTTTCACTGGCAGCACATGTACTTCTACGAAAAGCCGTTCGATATCGCGGCCGATACGGCCGTCAACATCACGTGCGACTACGACACCTCGGCTGATGACGCGCCGACGTATCCCGGGTGGGGTACGCGCAACGAGATGTGCTTCGTTGCGTTGTATTTCACTGCACCCATTCAGTAGCTAGAGCGGCTCACTGCAGCCGGCGAGGCAGGGGCTGTTGGCGGTAGGTAGTGAACGTAAATGCCGCCCAACAGCTCTTGCGTGCAGCAAAGCTCCGCACCCCTCCCGGCTCAGTGCCGTGCGCCGCGCCGTCAAGCTTCCCTCGGTTTAGGCTCGCGTCTGGTATTTCCTGGAACGTTCGAAGCTGCGCCGTCATACGTGCTGCCGCTCCTCAGACGACGATGTGACTGTCGCAGTGACGTGCCGATAGCCTACGTTGCACTCGCTCTCGGGGCTTGGGGCGCGGAGTTGCGTTCGTTGCAGCCCCGTTCTCGGAGTCACTTGGGCGAACGCAATCATCACAAGCTGAGGGAGAAGTGACGCATGATCAAGATTAGAGCAGGTTTCTTTGCACTGCCGGTACTTGGCCTGTTGGCGATGGCACCGAAGGCCGATGCAGCTCAAAAGCTCGTCCCCGCTGCCAACTGCGACAACTTCAACGCGAATGAAGCGAACGACATCGATCGCTTGGTTTTCGGGGTCCGCACGCTAATCAACACGACGCGATACGTCGTCTGCTCGCTACCGCGTGAGCTGACGGTCGCGGGCGGAACGGTGGTGGTGAACGGCCAGGTTTTCCAGGGCAGTTCCATGAACGTCACCGTCTATTCCGAAAATAATTTTGGCACCCAGACGTTCGCCGCGAAGTCGGTTACCCCTTCGCCGACCGCGAACTTCCAAGTTTCCATCCCCTTCAGCCAGGCGGAATTGCCTTCCACTGCGCTGCTGACGGTACTGGTTGGTTTGCCCGCCAATGGCGGTGGCATCTACACCAGCACGTCGATGGATCACTGAGGCGAAACGGAACATCGAGGGGGGCCACCGCTCCCCTCGATGTTGTTCCGACAGTCACTCGAGGTTCAACATGCGGAAAATGATATTTGCCGTCTTGGCGGCGCTCGTGGTTGTGGGTACCGTTGCCATCGTCCTGCAGCAGAGGGCGATCAAGAAGCGAGCGGTGGAGGCTCGCGGCTCGCGTGATCAGGACGAGCTCAATGAGATGAAGCGAGAGATTGGCACGCTGCGCGGCGAGCTTCGAGCCACGGTGATGCGTGGGCAGCTGGCCGATGCCGCCAAAAAACCAGCAGATTCATCCGGGGAAGCCGAGGCGAACTCCGCGGCAGAAGAGCCGGCGGAGCAGCTGACTCCCGAGGAAGAGCACGAGCGTGCGGAGGCCCACATCAGCCAAGTTGCGCAGTCCTTTCATGCTGAGGTTGCGGATCGTCAGTGGTCTAGCAAAGTCGAGGCAGAGATCAGCGCGGTGCTGTCGGATGAGCGGATCAAGCTCAACGCCGCTTCCGTCGAATGCCGCGCCAAGACTTGTCGCGTCGAGCTTGCCGACAACGAGCCGATCAATCAAAGAAAGCAGCTGCCCATGATTGCGAATCGTATGGCGGGGTCGCTGTCCACGGCCGTTGGCCACGAGGAGAGTGACGGCCGCGGTGGGACTCACATGGTCATGTACCTCTACAAAGACGGGTCATGAGTTTCGCTGAATTACTTGCCATGAAACGAGCCAAGCGTTGGGTGCTCATCACGTCATTGGTGTTGCCCGTTGCTTGCGCGCTTTCTGCGTGCGGCGGTTCGTCGAAGCGAAACCCAGGCGACGGCGCGGGCGCGGCAGCAGGCGCTCAGTCGAGCAGCACAGGTGGCTCAGGGGGCACCCACGCCGCGACCGGGGGACGCGGCGGCACCGCGACGCCCGGAGGCGAGGAGGGCGGGGCCGCTGAGACCGGCGGTAAGTCCGGCAGTGGCGGCAGCGCGGTCATCAGCGCTTGTGACGATGACTTGGATTGCACTCAAGTCGAACCGGCATGCGACCTTTGCTCCGATGGCAGGCTCGCGTGCAACCGGGCCTACTGCAAAAGCGGAAAATGCAAGTACGTGAAGGACACTTGCGACGCCATGTGCCGTGCGGATGAGGATTGTCCGGTGAGCACCATCGCCTGCGCAGCCTGTGCCGATGGCAGCGAGGCGTGCCCTGTCGTCGAATGCGTGAAGGGGCAATGCGAGCAATCGCTGCCGCGCTGCGCTGGGGCCAAGGATGCTTGCGAAGGCCTGGCATGCGGCGCCGTGTGCGATCCGTGTGCGAGCGGCGCTGTGTGCGATCCGACCGTGCCTGCGTACTGCGGTCTCGGTGGCCAATGCTCGTCCGGCATTCCGCAGTGCAGTTCCATGGTGGGCCTTTGCGCGACAGCCATGGACTGCCCTGAACCACCGCCAAATTGCATCGAGTGCGGCGACGGCAGCTGCGCCAGTAACTCGTGCATGAGCGGAAAGTGCTTTTTCGGCTGCGCCGACAGCCCCACGAACACGTGTATGAACAACGACGACTGCCCGGTCGCCGAAGGCGATTGCACGATGTGTCCCAATCTCAAGTGCGCCGTTCCGGCGTGCCTCGGCAACGCGTGTCGGCTGGTGTGTCCGCTCTAGGCTCCGGCCGCGGGTGTCTGCTCGAACGTATTGGGGCGGTCCGTCAGCATCGTGCCCTTGCCACGCTCTGTGCGTAGCACCCAACTCCAGTTGCCGAGCTTGCGGCGAAGCCGCAGCAGATGCATTCGCAAGAGTGATGAGTCGTGCCGGCACGCGCCTTCGGGCACGAAGAGGCCCCAGAGCTCGGCACTCGGCACCCATGCATTGCGTGACTCGTCGAGTCGGGCCAAAAGCACGTACTCGGGGGACGACAGCGAAATGAGCTGATCGCCGGCCCTGAGCTGGCTGGTGCCATGCAGGAGCTCGACGTGACGCGCGCCCGACAGGCTCAGCACGCCGGATGCGCGACGCAGCAATGCATGGACGCGGTGCGGCAGGACTTCTGCGTCCTCGGGCCAACGGCAGAAAGCATCCGCACCGGCCTCGAGCGCCAGGGCTTCTGCATGCGGGGAACCCTTGGAAAGGGCGAGGATCGGGACGGCGCCTGCCGATTCGCGAATGGTGCGGACGCGGTCGACGACGACTGGAATCGACCCATCGATGAGCCAGGCATCGGGCTGCGAACAGCGCGCCTCGCGAATCAGCTGTTGAGTGAGCTGGTCTGCTGTGCCCAGCCGCTCCCATTGAACCGACAAAAGGCCGCTATCACGGATAGCGAGCATGATCGCGGGCGCTTCCACACTGTCCACGTAAAGCGTCAAACCCGACGCCAACGCTGCCACGCCAAAGCGGCAAGCCGACCGGCTCATTGAACCCTCCAAGAACCCTGAGACAGTTGTCATATAGGCGAGTGACGCGCGGCTGGGCAAGCATGCAGTTTGAAATTTTACAGACTCGACGCTGCTTCGAGTCGAGCGTGCTCACGGTCAAGCTGCTCGCACGTCAAACGCTCAACGAACGGACCCCGTTCGCAAACGTTCGTGAACGTTTGCGAGCAAGGAGCGCGCGACCTCAATGACAAGGGACGTTTTGCTACGGACCGCGACGATCGTCAGCGTTCGAACGCTTAGTACAAACTCCAACTCACCGTTGGGGTTGCGTTCGCTGACGCAGCCACCACTGAGCTTGGGCTTTAGGTGAGGCCGGTCGCGCGCCGCTGGCTCATCATCACCAGGGCAATGAAGCCCAGGAACAGGGCGCTCGAGACAGCCAGCGAGGTGTGGATGTTGGTGATGCTGCCCGCTAAGCCAACGGTGACACCACTGAAGGTGCGGAGGCCCGAGGCGGCCATGCTGAAGAGACCGAGCACACGGCCGCGCGCGGCCTCGGGAGCCTCGAGCTGCACCAGCGTCTGCGCCATGCTGCTGAACGACAGCTCGAAGAAACCGGCCAGAAAGAGCAGCGGCAACGCGACCCAGTAAGTGTGCGTCAGAGCGAAGCCGCACAGGGCGGCCGCCCAGCACAGTGAGAGCCGAAGGGCATGCCGGGGTCGAGTGCTAAGCAAACCGCCCCGGCTCTCCAGCAGGATACCGCCGAGGAGTGCGCCCGCCGCATCGGCACCGAGCAACGAGGTGTAGGCAACGCCCGGGTCTCCATGACCGACGTCGCTCGCGAAGCCGGGCATCTGTGCCTGATAGCTGTTGCCGACGAAGAACGAGGCAGCACCCGCCAGCAGGATCATGGCCAGCGTGACTGGCATGCCGCGCACCTCACGCGCCGTATCCAAGATCTCGGCGAAGCCGCGCACCGCACGCTTCGTGCTCGCGACCGCGCCCTTGAGATGACGCCCGAACGGGGCTGCTACCAGCCAGAGCAAGATCGGTAAGTAGAAGGCGGCGTTGACCAGAATGCCGTATTTCGGCCCCAGCGTGAGCATGATCAGGCTGCCCATGCCCGGCCCGACCAGCATGCCCAGGTAGCGGACGGTCGCGTTCAGGCGCACGGCGCTTTGCAGCTGTTTGGCCCCCACGATGTCGTAGAGCAAGACCGAGCTCGACGTGCTCCAGAACACGCCTGCCAACCCGTGTAGCGAGAGCAGCACCATGGCGTGCCACATCTGCAAGCTATCTGTCAGGAACAGGTAGCCCCACCCGAGCGAGACTGCCATGAACATGACCGCGCCAATCTGAATGAGGCGCCGCGAGTCGATACGGTCGTTCAGGCCGCCAACGGTGACCGAGAACAGCAGATAGGGGAGCCAATGCGCTACCACCGCGAAGCCGCCCAGCGCGGCGGAATGGAACTTCTGAAAGCACATCCAGTAGCTGATGACGTGCTCGACGTTGTCGGCCATCATCGTGAGCAAAAACGTGGTCAGAAACATCGAGTAGCCCGGTACCGAGAGCGCCCCGAAAGCTCGCGGTTTCGGCCTCTCAGCGCTGCTCGAATCTGGCATCGACGCGGCGTTTTCTAGCAGTCCCGCCTCGGCCTCGCCAGGCGCATCAACGGGGCGGCTTTGGCGCGCTCGCCGTTTGCTCTGCTACGAGCGCGGCCACGCGGTCGACCAGCCGCGCATCGCCGCGAATGGAGAGACCGACATACGTCTCGGCCTCGACGACCAGCACGTCCTTCCCGAGCGTGAGCTTGGTGGTCTCGATGATCTGTGAGCCGCCGAGTCCCCACTGTCGGGCGATGACCTCGGCACCGAGCGAGGTGAGGCACGTCATGACTACCTGTCGCAAGGCGTCGTCGTACTCATCGCCGAGAACCAACTTCCGCTTCACGGGATCGAGCTTACCTCGAGATGGCGCCGCGCGGAGCGAGCGCGTTCAAGCGAGCGCATCGGCCAGGAAGCGGCCGCACTCGCGCAGTGACGCCGCGGCGGTTGGGTGAAAATCGACGAGCGCGGGTGGGTTGTGTGGCCTGTCGGGGGCCACGTAGATATCAGCGTTCACACCGGCTCGGCGGGCTCTCTCGACCAGCTCGTTGCCCTCATCGAACAAGCGTTCGGCGCCACCCACGACGACCAGCAACCGAGAGAGGCCGGCGAGATCGGCGTCGATCAGCGAGACGCGCGGATCGGACAGCTCCAGGGCGCCGGCGAAGTCGCGCGCGTGCTGGCGCAGAAACCAGGTCTGTCCGTAATCGAGCGCGTCGGCCTCTCGGCAGGAGGCTCGACTTGCCGTCAAGTCGAGCCAGGGTGAGATCAATAGCGCTGCGCGGGCCTGCGGGGTGCCGCGCGCGCAGAGGGCGAGCTGCAGAGCCAACGCGAGGTTACCGCCGGCGGAGTCTCCGGCGATTGCGATGCGAGAGGGATTGGTCCCGCTTTCGACGAGCGCTTCGAATGCAGCCAGGGCGTCTTCGAGCGCCGCTGGATAGCGATGCTCCGGAGCCAGGCGGTAATCGATGCCCACGACCGGGACGCCGCTCGCCAGCGCCAGCCCTGCAGCCAATTCGAGATGACTGGTTTCGATGGAGCCGAAGATGTACGAGCCGCCGTGGAGGAAGAGCACGACGCCGGGCTTGGCGTCCGGAGGGGTGAAGCGCACCGCCGGGAGGCCGGCGAGCTGCTCGCGTTGCCGGGTTACGCGCTTGCTGGCGTCCGCTGGATAACGGCGCCCGTTCAAGTCGCGGCGCAGGTCTTCGTACGACCAGCGGGCGCCCTCTTCGAAGTCGCGGCGCAAAAATGCGACCACCCATTCGAAGCGGAAGCCCCAGCTCGGTCTCGCAGGCCCGCGTCGAAAACGAGCTAGAATTGTCGTAAAAAGGGTCAGGCAGAGGATCCGCAGCAGGCGCAACATGCAGGTCAATCTAGGGTACGAGGCACCCTCCGGGCGAAGCCGGAGACGCCAGATCGCGAGGCCTCGAGCGACAAGAGCGGAGCTCGATGCAGCGGGCTGAAACGATCTCGGCGGCGATGGTGTTGCGCCTCGTGCGGCTTGCGGAAAGCCGTGGCCTCGATGTGGACCGACTGCTCGCTCGCTGCGAGCTCACGCGGGTCGCGCTCGAGGGAGGCTCGGTGCGGGTGAGCTATGTCGCAGCCGATCGTTTGCTGGAGCTGACTGCGGGGGAGCTCGGAGCGAACGGCCTGGGTGTGGAGCTGGCGTTTACGCAGGGGGAGGAGACGTACGGCGCTGCCGGGCTGCTGCTCGTGACGGGCGCGACTTTTCGCCAGGGCTTGTCACGGTCGCTCGGCTACCAGCGGCTGTGGGGTGACGGTGAGCGCTTCGCGTTGCTGGATCTTGCCGAGGCATGCGCGGTCAGGTTTCGCCATCCGGGACCGAGTCGATTGGCAGCCGCGGTGGCCGCTGAGTGTGCCTTGTGCGAGGTGCTCGAGGGGCTGCGCGCGTTGGTCGAGCGCGAGGCAGTGCCGGTGGCGGTGGAGTTTGCTCATGCGCCGCTCGGCGACGTCGCGCCGCTATTCGAGCAATTCGGGGTGGAGCCGAGCTTCGAGCGGGCTGAAAATCGCATCCTGCTCAGTGCCGAGTTGGTCGATCGTCCGATGCACGCGGTGCGCGACCTGCTGGGTATCGCGCTGGAGCGCCAGGCAGCGCGCGCTCTCTCGTTGCTTCCGAGCCGCGAAGACTTTCGAGCGCGGGTCGAGCCGCTGCTCGCAGGTGAGCCGGGTCTTTCGAGGTCGCTCGAGGATGTTGCTGTCGCGCTGCACCAAAGCCCACGCACTCTGCAGCGCAAGCTCCGGCGTGAGGGTACGAGCTTTCAAGAGCTGCTGGATGAGGCACGGCAGCGCGCTGCCATGGAGCTCGAAAGCCGAGGCGTCGCGATCAAAGAAATCGCGTTCCGCCTCGGCTTTCAGGACCCGAGCGCCTTTTCGCGCGCTCGGCGCCGCTGGCGCAGGTAGCGCTAGCTAGTTGCAGCTCAGGTAGGGGTGGTTCGCGAACTTGTCGGTGTTGCAGAACATCTCGACTTCGGAGGCGTCGAGCGACGGGCAACTCCAGTTAGCGGGGAAGGACTTGATGTCTTGCGTCTGAGCCGCGAGGAAGCTCGCGAACTGGCTTTCGCAACCTGCTTCGGGCTGCTGGTCGCATTCGTTCACGTAAAACGAGGCGCCGCAATTGAAGTAAGCCCCCTCGAAGGCGCAGCGCTGGGCCATCGCGATGGCGAGAGCCTCGCAGGCTTGGGCGACGTTGGCGCCGGGGAACGTGGGGCCCGCACCGCCCGCGCCTGCGCCGCCGGCACCCGCACCACCGGCGCCGCCGCTCCCGTCGTCGAACAGCGAGTTGCACTGCGCGTCACTGAAGCCGGCGGCATTGAACGGCAGCTCGATAGCGTAGCCCGCCTGGGCGTTTCCGGTCGGCTCCTCATCGACGAACGGCTTGCCGCAGGCGGTGCATTCGCCGGGGCAGTCGAGGTCCGCGTCGGCGGCCGTGGCGTAGCACTTGTTACCGCCCTGGCAGTGGAACGGCGCGGTGGGCGGGCAGCACGAAAACCTTTCCGCGTTGACCCAGTCGCAGAACAGGTAGTTCGGCTGATCGCAGAGCGCGGGCGCCGGCCCGGACGGCTCGCAGCTCGCCTTCGGATCGGTGACGCCGCCACCGATGTACTGTTCGTTGCCCGAGACGGTGAACAAGAGCTCGTGGTCTCCCGCGCGCTTCGGTGAGCAATACTCGGCGGCGTAGATGCTTCCGTTCAGGCGCTCGATGCGATCGATCGCTTTTTCGACCGCGCCCTCGAGCTCTTCGAAACCGCCCGAAGCGTCGACCACGCCCGCGTTGGCGATCTGCTCGGCGACGCCGGCAGCCTCTTCGCCCACGGGAATGAAGAGCACGCGCTTGCTGCCGCGCGCATCGAGCACTTGGGGCAGCGTGGCCACGCCGGCGGTATCGTTGCCGTCCGTGATCGCGACCAGCAGGCCTGCCGTGAGCTGCGGTGAGCCGCCGTTGTTGGCGTAGAAGCCGTCGGTCCACATCCCGAGGCCTTGCTCGATCGCGCCAAACAGGTTGGTCGCGATACCGTCGGCACCGTCGATGGCGTCTACCACGGCGTGCAGCGCTTTCTTGCTGGCGGTGAACGGCGAGCGAACCGTCACGTCGCCGGCGAACGTCAAAATCGCGAGCTCTTGCGTGGCATCGAGCGAGTCGATGATCGCGCCGGCGGCTGCCTTCACGTCTTCGAGCGCCTTGGCTTCGACGACGCTGCGGCTCAGGTCGAGCACGAGCACGGTCGGGATGCGCAGCGCGCCCTGCGGATTTTCGACCCGAAAGAAGGACTCGGCCACGTCGAGCTTGGATCCATCTTCTTTCGCTACGAAGTCGCTCGACGCGAGCTCCGGCACGGGTTCGTCGTTCGCGTCGGTCACTGTAAAGTACAGGGAAACGTGCGCGATCGAAGCGTTTTGGTTGCCCAGCGGGCTGAGCGTGAGCGGATACGCCAAACCAGCGGTGGCATTGCCGCTGCCACCTTCGCCACCCAGACTTGCGGTGCCACCAATATCCGGGACTCCACCGGCCCCGACATTCTTCGAACCGCCCTTGTTGTTGATGACTTCCGAACCACCGCCGCCGCCCTCCCCTTCACCCGGCAGGACTCCGCCACCTTTGCCGCCACCACAGGCCATGGCCACCACCAGCGTGGAGCCCACGATCAGTGACCAGTTGGCTAAGGAGGAGCGTCGTGTGCGTGCAGAGCGTGAAGCGAGGTTAGTCATTAACCCTCATGCATATCGTCCACGTGAAGTTCTGGTCAATGGGTTTGCTCGCTTCGCTTTCAGCAATTGTTGGGTGAGTGGGGTTCGCGCACTCTCGTCGTGGATTTTCGCCGCCTAGGCGGCGACATGGTGGCCATGTCGAGCCCGGTGTAGGCTGCTCCCGATGAAACACTGGGGTCGGTCGGTAGCTAGGGTGTGGGGTGCGGCGCTCGTGCTTGCGATGATGGGGGGTCTGTCCAGTTGTGACGACGGCGAAGACCACGTCGCGCTCGGTGGCAGTAGTGGAAGTGCGGGTAGCGGCGGGTCGAGCAGCGCAGGCTCCAGCGCGACGGCTGGTGGCAACGCGGGCAGCGCGGGCAGCACCGGTAACGCTGGTGGCACCCAGGCGGGTGAGACGAGCGGCGGTGGCGATGCGGGTGGTGGTGGCCCGACCTATGTGTGCGGCTGCCCGGACGGTTACGTGTTCCATTTGAACGATGCTTCTCAGGGCGAGTATCCGAGCTGTGATCCGCCTCCTGGTGAATGCACCGTGCCGAGTGCGTACTGTGAGCGACCGCATGCCTACGCGGCCTGTGCTTCGGGCGCGTGCGAGTTCGACACCTGCGTGCCAGGCTGGGACGACTGCGACGAAGATGCTGCCAACGGCTGCGAAACGGATCTGAGGCAAGCTGCCCACTGCGGCGCGTGCGACAACACTTGCGGTAACGGGCAAACCTGTCGTGACGGCGTTTGCGTCGACGTTTGCCAACCGCCGCGAGTGGAATGCAACGGTCGGTGCGTCAATTTGGCCACCTCCGGCACCGACTGTGGCAGCTGCGGCAACGATTGCGGCACGCAAGCTTGCGAAAGGGGATCGTGTTCGACCACCACGTGCGAAACCGGCTACGACTTTTGCACCTCCGAGTACGAGTGCCGGATTGGCGTGTGTGAAACTCGATGTGGCGAGTGCCCGCCGCTCTACGGTATCGACACGAGCTGCGTCACGAAGCTCGACCAATGCTGCGGTGGGCCGAACAGCGACTTCGCGTACGACAATGCTCTACGTGGGGAACACGACGAAATCGAGTCCGGGCTACCTCATTGTTACAGCAAGGCGCCGGTACCGAAATGCGTTCAATGCCCCGAGGTGATCTTCGTGCCGGGGTTGAAGGGCCCCGACGGGATCGCAATCGCTGCGGGGCGTCTGTACTGGGCAGACGCGGACAACGCCGAGATCGGCGTCGTCGATCTTTCGACCGGCATGAAGTCGACGTTACAGGGTGAGCTCTCCAGGCCGCGCGACGTGGCCGTGAATGGCGATTACGTGTACTTCAGCGACGAGCTGGCGATGGCCATCTTCCGCAAGAAGATCGACGGCACGGGACAGCTCGAGAAGGTGGCGGACGCTGACGAGCCATACACGCTCGCGCTCGACGAGCAGGACATTTACTGGATCGACAACGGCACGAATTCGATCAAGCGCGCACCGCAAGCAGGCGGCGACGCCGAGGTGCTTTGGCAAGGCAGCGAGCACGTGGGCAACGGCTTCCCCGAGGAGGAAACCGCTGCGACGCTCGCGGTCGACGACACGTACGTCTACACGGTGCGCCTGCTCACCTACTTCAACAACGACGACAACGCCTTTTATCGGCGATTCCTCAAGTCGAACCCCGGAAGCTACTTCGAGCAGCCGCTTTTGGGGCCGGTCGTCAATCCCCAGCTTTCGCTGTTCGATGGCACCGCCTCGGTCGCTACGTCCTTCGACCCGTACGGCGCAGCCTACGTGCTCTCGGTGTCGGGGCCCGGCACTGCGCAAGTGCTGAGCGGAGCCAGCGCCAGCCCCCAGGCCGTCCTACGCACGAGCAAGAAGACCTACTTTGCACTGGGGTCCACTTTGGCCAACGTTCCCAATTGCCCGGGTGCAGTCAGCAACATGATGCGCTTCGGTGGCGACGTCATCCACGACTTTGCCATCGACGATGGCTGGCTCTACTTTAGCGTCCAAGGCTACCCGACCTCTTTCATCGGTCGCGTGCCGGTCGATGAGTGAGCCTGCCAATCAACTCGGACAGTTACAGGCTCGCGCGCCGTAGCCGACGGCGAACGGCGGCCTTGTGGAGCCGTCGCGAGGCGTACTAGTAAAATTCTCAGGGGCGGCACACTTCGTGCGTGAGTCCCCGAGGGTTCAAATGAAAGCCATTCTTGCGCTCGATCAAGGCACCACCAGCTCTCGCGCCATCGTTTTCAATCGTGATGGGTCGATTCGCGCCGTTGCGCAGCAGGAATTTCGGCAGATCTTTCCACAGTCTGGCTGGGTCGAGCACGACGCCAACGAGATTTGGCAAACGCAGCTCGACACGGCGCAAGCCGCGCTGAAGAAGGCCGGCCTCACGGCGGCCGACATCGCGGCGATCGGCATCACGAACCAGCGTGAGACCACGCTGCTCTGGGATCGCAAGACCGGGCAGCCCATTCACAACGCGATCGTCTGGCAGGACCGGCGCACCGCGGCGTTTTGCGATGGCCTCAAGGCCGCCGGGCGCGGTCCGGACGTTCAAGAGCGAGCTGGCCTCGTCATCGACGCCTACTTCTCGGGCAGCAAGGTGCGCTGGTTGCTCGACAACGTGCCGGGCGCGCGGAAGCGCGCGGAGCGCGGCGAGCTGGCGTTCGGGACGATCGACTCCTGGCTCGTGTGGAAGCTCACGGGAGGCGAGCGCCACATCATGGATGTATCGAACGCGTCGCGCACCATGCTCTACAACCTGCGCGGCCACTGGGACGACGAGCTCCTCAATTTGCTGGGTGTACCCGCGAGCCTGCTGCCGGAGGTGCGCCCGTCGAGCGAGGTCTACGGCGAGACCACGGTGCTCGGCGCCCCGATCAAGATCGCCGGTATCGCCGGCGACCAGCAGGCGGCCCTCTTCGGCCAGAACTGCTTCGAGCGCGGCTTGGCGAAGAACACCTATGGCACCGGCTGCTTCATGCTGATGAACATCGGCACGGAACCGCAGATCTCGCGGCACAAGCTGCTCACCACGGTGGCGTGGCAGATCGGCAACAAGACGGAGTACGCCCTCGAAGGCAGCGTGTTCATCGGCGGCGCGGCGGTGCAGTGGCTGCGCGACGGCTTGGGTATCATCAAGTCTTCGGCCGAAGTGGAGCAGCTCGCGGCCAGCGTGCCCGACAGTGGCGGGGTCTACCTGGTACCGGCGTTTGCCGGTTTGGGCGCGCCGCATTGGGATCAGTACGCCCGCGGCGTCATCACCGGCATCACGCGCGGAAGCACCGCCGCCCACATCGCGCGAGCGGCGCTCGAGGGCACTGCCTTTCGGGTCGCCGACGTACTAGAGGTCATGAAGCAGGACAGCGGCATCCCGATGAATGGCCTGCGCGTCGACGGCGGCGCGTCCGCCAACGACATGCTGATGCAGTTTCAAGCCGACATCTTGCAGGTGCCGGTGGTGCGCCCGACCATCATCGAAACGACCGCGCTCGGTGCTGCCTATCTCGCCGGCCTGGCCGTCGGATTCTGGAAGGATCGCGAGGAGGTCTCGCGTGGCTGGCAAGCCGAGCGCACCTTCGAGCCCCGCCTGAGCGCCGATGCGGCAGCCCACCGCCGCCGCCGCTGGCAGCAAGCGCTCAATCGCGCGCGTGAATGGGAGGAGCACGAATAGTGGCCGCTCCCGTCCTGCTCCACCGCCAGACCTTCCTGCAGCGTATCGCGGAGCGCAGCGAGCCGTGGGACCTCGCCATCGTCGGCGGCGGCGCGACCGGCGTCGGCATCGCGGTCGACGCCGCGACCCGCGGCTACAGCGTCGTGCTGCTCGAACAGCACGATTTCGGCAAAGGTACGTCGAGCCGCTCCACGAAGCTCGTGCACGGCGGTGTGCGCTACCTGCAGCAGGGCAACCTTTCGCTGGTCATGGAAGCGCTCAAAGAGCGCGGCATGCTGCTGCAGAACGCGCCGCACATCGTGCACGATCAGCAGTTCATCGTGCCGAACTACGAGTGGTGGGAGGCGCCATTTTACGGCATCGGCATGAAGGTCTACGACCTCCTGGCCGGCAAGTACGGCTTCGGGCCCTCGCAGATTCTGTCGCGCGACGAGGTGCTCGAGCGCATCCCTACACTGTCGCAAGACGGTCTGCGCGGCGGCGTGAAGTACCACGATGGTCAGTTCGACGACGCGCGCCTACTGATCGACCTCGTCAGCACCGCGGCCGAGCACGGCGCGACCCTGCTCAACTACACGCGCGTGACCGGGTTGGTGAAAGACGCCGACGGTTTCATCAACGGCCTTACCTGTCGCGACGAAGAGACCGGAACGCCTTACCAGCTTCCCGCTCGCTGCGTCATCAACGCGACGGGTCCGTTTTCAGACGGGCTCCGCAAGCTCGACGACCCCGCCGCCAAGCCGATGATCTCGCCGAGCCAGGGGGTGCACCTGGTGCTGCCGCGTAACTTCTTGCCGGGCGATACGGCGATCATGGTGCCGCATACGCGCGACGGCCGTGTGATGTTCGCGGTGCCGTGGCACGGCCAGGCGGTCGTCGGTACCACCGATACCGCGATTCCGGACGCTCCGCTCGAGCCGACCCCGAAGCACGAGGAGATCGATTTCATTCTCGAGACGGCGAGCGGTTACCTGGCCAAGCCGCCGACGCGCGACGACATTTTGAGCGTTTTCACGGGTATCCGCCCGCTGGTGAAAGCCACCGATGTGGACGCAACCTCCGCGCTGTCGCGCGACCACACCATCTCCATCTCTTCTTCCGGCATGCTCACGATCGCCGGGGGCAAATGGACCACGTACCGTCACATGGCGGAGGACGCGGTCGACCACGCCATCGTGCTCGCTCGCTTGGACGAGCGTGACTGCGTGACGCGCACACTGCGGATTCGCAAGCCGGAGCAGGAAAACCCATCGGTCGCGTGGCTGGGGCGCCACGAGATGGCGCGCACGGTCGAGGACGTGCTGGCCCGCCGCACGCGACTGCTCTTTCTCGACGCGCAAGCGACCCTGAAAATGGCGCCCGCCGTGGCGCGCGAGCTCGCCCAAGAGCTGGGGCGCGACGAAGCCTGGCAAAAAGCGCAGCTCGCCGATTTTGCAGAAGTCGCCAGCCATTTCTTACCCCCGAGGAAGTAAGCCATGTCCCCCTTCTTTGCAGAATTCCTCGGTCGGCTTGCTCGTCTTCGGCATCGGTCTCTCGCTCGGTGGCACGTCGTTTAGTCGGCGGGTAGCTCGTCACGCAGCGCGCGAATGCGCGCCAAGATCCCGGGCCGAGCGGCGCGCGCCTCGGCTTGGTCGAGCAGCGTGCGCGCTTCGGCGAAGGCATCACGCGCGATGAGTAGTTGAGCCAGCACAGCTTCGGCGAGTGCGAGGTCGCTCGCGGTGCGGAGCGGGTTTGCGAGCGCGAGTCGCAGGTGTTGCTCCGCTTCATCGTTCCGAGCGCGCGCTGCGCAGACGAAGCCCGACGCAAGCTCGAAGTAGGCGCGCTCTTGCGCTGCCAGCGCCTCCGGTCGTTTTACCTGCGCCAGGAGCGTAGCGGCGCGTTCGGTGTCACCGCCCGCAACGGCACGAAAGGCCAGCCAGACCGTGCCGTACTTGAAGTAGCCGTACGCGAGCAGCGCTGACCCCGCCCAAAATACGAGGCCGATGTAGTCACCGGTGAGTACTCGATAGCTCCCGAACACGAACAAGAGGACAGCGAGGGCGGCTCGAAGGCGAGGCGTGAACATGCTGGTGTAGATGTAGTTGAGAGTGAGCTTACGTGGGTGACTGAGTTCCAGTAACTCTGTGATTATCGTTCAGAAACGGATCCGGGGGAGCTCACGCACTGTCGATGCAGAAATCCTCACGGTCGGAAGCCGCGCAGGCAACCACTACCTGACGATGAACTTTCGATCTTCCGGCCGGGCCTTGTTCTCAGTCTTGTCCCTGGTAGCAGCGTATGGCTGCTCCTCCGAGCCAGGTCCCGGTGCGGGGATGGGCGGCCAGTCGGGCGTCGCGGGTTCGAACACCGGCACTGCAGGCAGTGGCGTGATCCCCGGAGCCTCGGGTTCGTCGACCGGTACTGCGGGTACCTCGCCTCTCGGAACGGCTGGTACGAACCCCGTAGGTACGGGCGGTCAGCCCGGCACTGCGGGAGCTCCTCCCGGCACGGCCGGCACCGGCAGCACCACGGGCGGCACGACCGGCACCGGCGGAACCGGTGCGGGCGAAGCGGGCACGAGCTCCACGGCAGGTTCACCCGGCACTGCGGGCACGGCCGGCACTGGCACGGGTGGCGGGATGTTCAACGTGCCGCGCGGCAACAGTGCGGGCTGCGGCAAGGCCGCTCCGGGTGGCGATAACCCCGACGGGTTTACCAAGCACGATATCGACGTGACCGGCGTCGATCCCCAGTTCATCGCCGATCATCCGTCCAACCCGGGCAACAACGGCGGCTACACCTACCTCAAGCGCAACTACTACGTGAAGTTGCCCGGCAACTACGACGGCACCACGCCCTTCGCGGTCACGTTCGGTGGCGGCGGCTGCGGCAACACGGGCGGCGACAGCGGTAAGGGCGGTGGCCAGCAAGCCAAGGGCATCGCTGCGATCCAGATCGGCCTGAGCTACGTGTACAGCGGCGGCGCCTGCTTCGAGGACGGCTACGCCAACACGCCCGAGGTTCCGTACTTCGACGCCGTGATGAAGGACATCTCGGCCAAGTACTGCATCAACCTCGAAAAGGTGTTCGTCGGCGGTTACAGCAGCGGCGCCTGGGAATCGGTAACGCTGGGCCTGGCTCGCAGCGGCGTGATCCGCGGTATCGCGACCGGCGCTGGCGGTTTGCGCAAAGACCGCCCGATGCCGAGCGGCATCCCGATGGCGGCGATTCTGCTCACCGGTCAGGGCGACACCACGAACCCGATCGACGGCCCGACGGGCTCGGCTCTCGCGCGCGACGAGATCCTCAAGACCAACGGCTGCGTGGGCACTGCCACCATGCCGTTTGCCCCCGACGGTGACTGCGTCCAGTACACCGGCTGCCCGGCTCCGTTCCCGGTCGTGTGGTGCACGCCGGCCGGCGGCCATACCGGTGGCGACGGCGACCACTGGGCAGCCGTGGGCGCGTTCTGGGACGGCCTGCCCAAGGTTCCCTGAGCCTTCCTGGTTGAGGGGGGCGGCCCGTTTGGGCTAGCTTCGGTATCCGCTCACGAACTTGCGTGAGCGGATCGGGAGCTCGGCGTTCGCCGAGGGAGGGTCGTGATGCAATTACATCGCTTTGCTTTCGGGGTTGCTGGCGTGCTGATGGGCCTAGGGTTCGCGTCGGAAGCGCGCGCTCAAGCCTGGGAAGCCGCACCGGCACCAGCGGGCCCGCCCGGTACTAGGTTCGAGGTGGGGCTGAGAACCGGCTACGGCGTGGCTATGGGGAAAGTCGCCGATGGGGATGACTCCGATTTGAACGATGTCATTGCGGGACAGATCCCCCTTTGGCTCGACCTCGGAGCGCGCATTGACCATCACATCTACGTGGGCGGCTATGTCGCCTACGGCTTCGGCATCAACGGTTCGCAGCTAGACGATCAATGTGATGGGCCAACGGCGCCTGGCGTCGACGTGAGCTGTTCTTCGCACGACTGGCGCTTCGGAGCGCAGTTTCAGTACCACTTCGGGGCGCCGCTTCAGATCGACCCTTGGCTGGGCGTAGGGATCGGCTATGAGCTGGTCGGTTTCGGCCTGGACGTATCGCAGGGTGATCAGGAAGCAACGGTCAGCTTCGGCGCGAGCGGATGGGAGTTCGTCAACCTGCAAGGAGGGGTCGATTTCCCGTTGAGCGACGCGATTGCGCTCGGGCCATTCGCTGCCTTTACGGTCGGGCAATACGACAGCACGAGTAGCAGTTGCTCCGGTGACTGCGCCGGCGTGACGACGGATGACGACCAGGACATCAACGACAAAGACCTGCACCATTGGCTCTTTCTCGGAGTGCGCTCGACCTTTCTTTTCTGAGCGCTCGGGGCGCCAACAGCGCGGCGCGCTTGTTACTCCGTGAGCGCCGCGCCGCGCGCTACATGTCCGACGTCCGCAATCGAACGGAGGTCGACATGGTCAATATCATTCACAAGGTTGGAATCAAGGCGCCGCTGAGCAAGGTGTACGCGGCGCTTTCGAGCGTCGAAGGCGTTGCAGGCTGGTGGACGCGAGAGACGAGCGGCAGCGAGAAGCTCGGCGGCACCATGAACGTGCTGTTTCGCGACCCGAACGGTGAAGAAAAGGGGCGCATGGGCTTCGAATTGCTGAAGCTCACGCCCAACGAAGAAGTGGTTTGGCGCTTCACGTCGGGCCCCGAAGAGTGGATTGGCACGGAGGCGACGTTTCAGCTCGACCGGCGCGGTGACCAGACGGTCGTGCTCTTCGGACACCGCAACTGGCGCGAGGCCAAGGAGTTCATGGCCCATTGCAGTATGAAGTGGGCCACGTTCCTGTTGAGCCTCAAGCAGCTTGCCGAAACCGGTGAAGGGCGCCCTGCGCCCGTCGACTTGAAGATCGACGACTGGAACTAGTAAGGCCAGGGCTCGTAGGGCGCGGGGGTCAGCGTGAACAGCTCACCCGACGGCATCAGCACTTCAGCGCTGGTCGGGAGCGCGCTCTCATAACGAACGGTGAGCGCGATTGGTCGGTCGGGCAGCGTCTCAGACACGGGGCCGGCGTGGACGATGAAGCTGTCCGGCCCCGTTTCCTCGAACGTGATCTCGGTGCCCAGGTATTCACCGAGGTCGCCCTTGATCGCCGTCACGAATAAGCTCACGCGGTACCGCTCGCCTGGAGTGAAGGGCCCTTGCTGGGTGGCCGTCTCGAAGGTCGAACCTAGGAACTCGTTTTTTATCTGAGGCGGCCACTCCGGACCGACCGGGAACGGTCCTGGCTCGAGCATCCGTTCGTAGCGAATGGCGGCTCCCGGGAATGACCTGGGGAACGGTGTTCTGCCTGGCTCGGCTTCGATGATGGTGTGGATCCCGCCGATGCGATCACCGCGGGCCGACAACGTGCCTTCTATGACGTAGTGGAGTGGGGTGCCGACGCAGTCTTCTCCCACGCTGAGATCGAAGCTCACCTGATCGCCTTCCACTCCGAAGAGAACAGGCCCACAGCAATTGGCTGCATAGCTTCCTGAGTAAGGCGCGGCATCCCCCCAACCCGACTGGCAGCCGTGGGGAACGCCTCCAAGCTCGACCACCGTCGCATCCATTTCCTTGGCGAGAATCGCCCAGGTGCCATCGACAGACCTCGACTCCGCCAGAGGTGGCGCGGGTTTGCTGCTCCCACCTTGGCTCGGCGTGCTGCTCCCGCCTTGGCTCGGCGCTAGAAACAAGAATTGAGGCGGCGAGCGTTCGTCCTCGCAACCGCTGCTGACAGCCAGGGTCAGCGCCATCAGCGTCGCGCGAGCCAAGGGCGACGACGCGCCAGCGCCGGTGCCTCGCAGCACCCTGGACAGCAAACCACCCAACACGCTCGGAGTGTACACCGACACTCGCGTCCGGGCTCGCGGAGCTCCGTCCGATTCCGGTGCAGGCCCTGCCGACGCGGCGCGAAATTCCTGCACGGTCGGCGCGTTGGGAGGCGTTTTTGGCAGGGTTTTCGCTGGGGCGCGCTTCTTGCTGACTCGACTGGAGAATTTTCAATCCATCGGAGAGCCATGAGCAAGATCCCCTTTTTGCCGCAACACCCTGAGCGGGTGTGTTGGGGTTGTGACCAGTACTGCCCGGCGCATGCGCTGGCCTGCGGTAACGGCACCGAGCGCACGCAGCACCCCAAAGAGCTCTTCGGCGACGACTGGATGGAGTGGTCCGACGAGCAGTCGGATGCCGGCTTGAGCAAAGGCACCCCGCGCGGATAGTGTCCCGGAGGCAATGTGGACTGTCTTGCTCGCGCAGGTGGCGGCGGCGCCCAGCGCACCGCCCGTTGAAAAGCCTCCAGCTGCCCTCCAAGAACTGGCGCAACGGGTCGACGTCTACGGCCGTTTCGATGGCCACCTCGCCGTCACACGCGACGACGCGCGCGTGGCGAACAACAGCAGCCGGCTCGGGGTCAAGGCCGAGCAAGACGTGGCGGGTGGCCTCTCGGTCATCGCGCAAGGCGAGTGGCGCATCAGCGTCGGCAAGGGCGACGCCACCTACAACATCACCGAGAACCCCGATACGGGGCTAGGCCAATTCGAAACCACCACGAGCCCGGCGCTGACGACGCGCCTCGGCTACGTCGGCTTGCGGCATCCCGAGTACGGCAGCCTCACGCTCGGCAAGCAATGGGGCGTGTACTACGACGTCTCGAGCTGGACCGACCAGTTCGTGGTGTTCGGTGCTCACGGCAGCTCCACCTACAACGCCGGAACCGACGGCGGCCAGACCGGCGAAGGACGAGCCAATGACGCGATCGCGTACCGAGTGGGGCTTGGTCCCGTAAAGCTGGGCGTGCAGGCGCAATTCATTCCAGAGCGCTCGCCGGTGCTCGACAGCCTCAGCGGTTCACTCGTGGCAGCGCTGGGCGCGGGCTTGAAGGTCGGCGTGGCCTACTCGCGCTCCTTTTTCGAGCTGGGCTCGAACATCGTCGGCTATGGCGGTGGTGACGCGCAGGCGCTCACCGCCGGCATCAGCTTCGAAGCCTCGGGCTGGAAGCTGGCAGCGCTCGACACTTGGACCCGCGACCACGAGTTCGTGACGTCGAACGGTGTCACGGTTGCGTACGACACACTCGGCGCGGAGCTGTTTCTGTCGCGGAGCTTTCACGATCTGCTCATGCTCTATGGCGGGTTCGATTTTGCGATTCCGCGTCATTTGGACGCGGAGTTCGTCGACCCCGACTACGGCACCCGCGACGTGCTCGGGGGAGCGCGCTGGCTGTTCGACGCGAAGGCAGGGTCCTTCGCTTACCTCGAGGCGCGCACCGGTCGCACGCGTGACACCGCGGGCGTGCGCGCCGACGACGCGGTGATGCTGGGTATCCGCTTCAACTACTCGCTGCGCAAAGCGCTCGGGATGTAGTTCTGCGCACTGCAGCGCAGCAGCGCGAGACGTGTGAACGAGCTCACACCACCGTCGAATTGAATCATCACGATGCGGGGTGTCAGCGTGCTGACACGCGCTTCAAGCAGCAGAAATGCTGCTCGAAGCGTCGTTTCGTGGGGCGAGACAAAACGCCTCGCGTCGTACTTTTCAACCGTATGCCCGCGGAGTGACGACATCGTGTCGGCGAAATGCATTTCACTTTCCGTGCGCGCGCTAGCGGCGATTTGCTGCGCTTTCAATTCGATCGTTGGTGGCCGGCATGCGGTTCGTACTGAACACTGCAGACAAGACGACCGTAGAGTCAGCATTGTGCTCCTCGCAGGTGTCGGGGTGTGGTTAGCAAATGTCCATTCGACGCGGAGTCAGCGATTCGGCCGTGGATCGCGCAACAACTGAATACGGCTCGCAAACGAAGCTGCGGGTCGCTCCGAACGTGCAGCGGCTCCGTGAAGTGGTCGTCACGGGTGTTGGCGCGATTCTGCCCAATTGCGATAGCCGCGAGAGCTTGTGGCAGCAACTTCAAACCGGGCAGTCGCAGATGGCGATCGAGCCGGATCCCGCCGATGGAATCCCGTGCGCGATCGGTCGCGTGCGTGACTTCGATTGCTCGCGCTACTTGAGCGGTATCTCCGAAAAGTACTATTCCGCGCTGCACCGTGAGCAGCAGCTGTATTTGGCCTCCGTAATGCAGGCGCTGCGCGACGCCGGGCTGTCGCTCGAAGACGTCGCGTCGCCTCGCGTCGGGCTATTCGACGGTACTTCACGCGGGAATTTCGCGCATTGGTACGAGCTCATCCATCACAAGTCGCTCGACACGCCCGGCCGGTTTTCACCGCGCGACCTCAACTTTGCCATGCACGGCCAGGCGGTTGGGCTCACGGCGGCCATCTTACGCATTCAAGGGCCGACCTACACGTTCAACAACTCGTGCGCGTCGGGCGTCGTCGCCATCGGCAACGCGTTTCGCGATTTGCAGTCAGGTCGGATCGACATGGCCTTCGGGACGGGCCACGACACCGCGCTGATTCGACCGATCTATCAAATGTACCGCGACGCTGGGCTCGTCAGCAGCGAGAGCGAGCGTCCCGAGCTTGCGATTAAGCCCTACGCCGGTAGCTCGGCCAACGCGTTCGGTGAAGGCGCGGTCACGCTGGTGCTCGAGACGCGCGAGCATGCTGAGGCGCGCGGCGCGACCGTGCTCGCCGAGGTGATGGCGTATCGGCACGGCAACGGCGGAGAGCATCCCACCGACGTCGACTTCAGCGGTGAGCGCCCGGCCGAGCTCATTCACAAGAGCTTGGAAGAGGCGAACATGAGCGCGGGCGACGTCGACTTCGTGCTGGGCCACGGCAACGGCGTCCAGGCCAGCGACATCTCGGAGCTCAACTACATGAAGCGCGTGTTCGGGCGGCGCACGCGCGACGTGCCGCTGATCTCGACCAAGCCGATTTACGGCCACACGCTGGGCGCTTCGAGCGCGCTCAACGCCGCCACGGCAGCGCTGATGCTGCATCACGAATACGTGGTGCCTACCGTGCAGCTGGATGAAAAGCGCGTGGTGCACGGCTTCAATCACCAAGCCAATCGCGGTGAGGCGCGCCGGCTGCGCAGCGGTTTGGTCGTCGCCTATGGCATCGGTGGGCAGAACGCGACCCTGTTGATGCGAAAGGCCGACCGGTGAGCGGCGGCGCGCGCCGCGAGTCCGCCTACGTCAGTGAAATCGTCGCGAACGCCCACTCCTATCCGAGCGACATCGTAGACAACGCCGAGTACTGGCGTCGCTGCCGCTTCGAGACCACCACGCCGCCCGAGGAGCTCGCTGCCGAAACGCGGATGAGCACGCGGCACTGGTGCCGAACCGACGAGAACACCGCCAGCATGGCGCGCGCGGCCGTAGCCAGGCTGATGCAAGAGCATCCCGAGCTCGTCGAGGAGATCGACGCGGTGGTCGTTGCTTCGGGCACCACCATGCCGATGGCACACCCGAGCGACCCGGAAAATCGCGCCTTCGCAGACCTGGCGCCGCTGCTGCTCAGGCAGCTCGGCAAGAGCCGCTCGCTCGGGCTCGACATCAAGGCTTGCTATTGCAGCGGCTTTTTGCGCGGTTTGCAGCTGGTAGACGGCCTGCTCTCCAACGCCAACTATCGCGCCGCACTACTGGTCGCGGTGGAGCAGGGCAGTCGCTTCTCGATCGCCGAGAGCAACCGTTCGTCTTTTTGCTTCATCGTCGGCGATGCAGCAGGGGCTGTGGTGCTGCGACGCTCGGAGCTCAAGTCGCGCGCCGGCATCGTCGATTACGTGGGCTACACGGACGTGGACAAGCTCTCGTGGGTCGGTATCGGCGAGGATGCCGCTTCGATCATCATGCTGGGCTCGCGAGCTGCGACTGCGACCCAGCAAATGCTGCTCGAATGTGCGCGCACCTTGCTGTCCCGCAATGGCTTGTCCGAGAGCGACGTAGATTGGCTGCTTCCGATCCAAACTCACGCCGGGCTGCTGGCGGCCGTGCGCGGTGAGCTCGGTTTCCCGGAGCAGAAGCTGCTGTGGGTCGGCGGTGAGCGCGGCTTCTCCGGTAGCGCCAGCATACCGGCTTGTCTGTCCGAACAGGTGGCGTCGGGTAGGGTGCAGCGCGGACAGCTCGTGCTGTCGCTGGCAGTCGGTGCGGGCATGAACTGCGCGGGAGCGCTGTACTATGCCTGACGGTGCGGTCGCGGCATCCAAAGCGATGCCGCTCTCCCAGGCTATCGGCGACTTCGTGAAGCCGGGCATGCAGCTGTGCTTCGCGTCGACGCCCAGCCGCTCGAACGCCGCCATTCTCGAGCTTTGTCGGCAGTTTCGCGGGCGAAAGCCGGAGTTTGCCCTCGCTGCGACGGGCTTTCACTCGCTCGCGCATCTGCTGGGCGCGCTGCGTCTTGGCCGGCGCTACAGCGCCTGCTTTTTCGGCGACAACTACCCGACACCGCGCAGCCATCGCCTGTACGCGCGCCTCCTCGAGGAGGGCTACGAGCTCGAGCATTGGTCGCTGTGGAGCTATGTCTCTGCCTTGGCTGCGGGTGCGTTCGGTCATCCCTACGCGTTCACTCGTTCACTCGCCGGGACGTCGCTCGGTGCAGCGCTGGCCGAGCGCGGCAAGCTGATCGAGGTGCCGGATCCGGCGCAGCCGGGGCGCTCGCTCGCGATGGTGCAAGCGATCGTGCCGGACATCACGTTCTTGCATGCGCCGCTCGCAGATGCACAAGGTAACGTCGCGTTTTCGCCGCCGTTTGGCGAGGGATTTTATGGCGCGCTTGCGGCTCGAGCGGGCGCTGTCGTCACTGTTGAGCGCATCGTGCCGAGCGAGGTGCTGCGCGGGATGGCGCATCTGCGGCCGCTGCCGGCGCATCGCGTGCTCGCAGTGTGCGAAGCCCCGTTCGGTGCACACCCTCAGCCGCTCCATGTGGCGCCCGAAGAGCTTCGACGGCACGAGCCCGGCTATGGCGACGACTACGCGGGCTACGGGCGCTGGCGCGCTATCGGCGAGGAGCCCGCGCAGGTCGCGGCCTTTTGCGACGACGTTTTGGCTGCGCCCGACGTAGGGCGCGCTTATCGCGGTTTCATCGGCGGGCCGAAGCTCGAAGCGTTGCGTGCTCCGGCGCCGGTCGCGTCGCTCGCGGCACTCGCCTGGGATCAGCTCGAGCCGAGCGACGACCTGGTGTTGCTCGCAGGTCGGGCGCTGTCGCGGCGGCTCGTTCAGGGTGGCTATCGGGCGATCTTGGCCGGCATCGGCCAGGCCTTTTCGGCGTGTCGCCTTGCGAAGCTGCTGCTGGGCCAGCGTGCCGCAGATGTCGAGCTGATGGTCGAGACGGGCTTCGCGGGGCTCGACGTGCAGCAGGCCGATCCGTTCCTGCTCAGCAGCCGGAATATTGCGAGCTCCGAGCGCCTCACCGGCATCGACAGCATGCTGGGTGCGCTGTGCTGCGGTGGAGCGAGCGCTTGTATCGGAGTCATCGGCGCGGCCGAAGTGGACTTGGAGGGTAACGTCAACAGCACGACCGTCGACGGTGAGCTGTTGGTCGGCGGCGGTGGCGCGCCCGACATCGCTGCTTGTGCGCGCGAGGTGATGGTCCTCACTCGCGCCGACCCGCGCCGCCTGGTGCGCCAGGTGCAGTACTGCACCAGCCGCGGGCTCAACGTGCGCACGATCGTGACGGAGTCCTGCGTGTTCGAGCGTAGCGGACCGGGCGAGCCGTGGATCGTGCAAGAGATTTTGGCGTCGCGCGTGCACGGCCTGACGGAGCTGCTGCAAAAGAGCGGCTTTCGCTTCGCGATTCCGGGGCCACCTCCGCTCGCGCCGCCTGCTACCGAGCGGGAGCTCGAGCTCCTCGGCGCCCTTCGCTTCGATGCCGGCGCGCGCGGCAAGGAGGCTCGCCGTGGCTGAGCTTCGTATCACCGGCTTGGCCACGTACTTGCCGGAGCGGATCGTGGGCAACCGAGACCTGCCGGAGCTCGAGCCTCCGCACAGCTTGGCCGATATGGACCGCGTTGGGGTGTTTTCGCGAGGCATTGCCAGCGACAGCGAGGACGAGCTCACGATGGCCGAGCGCGCGGCGCGGCGTGCGCTCGAGCGCGCCAACGTGAGCGCTGATTCGCTCGACTTTTTGATCCTGGCAAACTGGAGCGAGCGCCGCTACGTGCCGGACCTGGCGCCGCGCTTGCAGCACGCGCTGGGTGCCACGCGCGCCTTCTCGTTCGATATCGGCTGCGCGTGCGCCGGCTTCGTATACGCCCTGACGTTGGCCCACGGCTACCTGCAGACGCCGCGCTTTCGCCGCGGTCTGCTGGTCTCGGCTGATCGCTCGACGCGCCGGATTCGACCCCGCACGCGCGCCACGCTGGTTTTCGGCGACGCGGCGGCGGCGGCGGTCGTGGAGCGCGACGTCGAGCATGGTAGCCGCCTGCTCGACTATGAGCTGCGCACCGACGGCTCGCAGAATCAGATCATGGTCGTTGACCAGGATGCTTACCTTTTGCCGCGAATTCGGCAAAAGGAACTCAACCAACTGGCGGGGCGATCGCTCGCGAGCGTTTGCCATACTTTGCTGTCGCGCAATCAGCTCACGCTCGACGACATCGACTGGATCGTCCCGCACTCCGGCACCGCCGGCGTGCAAGCCATGCTGGCCGAGTACCTCGGGGCGCCACCCGAAAAGACCCTCAACAACCTGGCTGAGGTGGGCAATGTGACCTCGGCGTCGATCCCGGTCGCGCTCGAACATTTCACGCGCCTCGGCAAGATCAAGCCGGGCGACCGCATCCTATCCGCGGCGGTCGGCCTCGGCTGGCAATACTGCGGGGCGCTGTACACGCTATGAAGCGCGCTCAGCTCCAAGGGCAGCTGGCCCTCGTCACGGGAGTTACTTCTGGCATCGGCGCGGCCACCGTGCGTGCCTTGTTGGCGCAGGAGGTCACGGTCTTCGGCGTCGGGCGTGACGCGGCTCGGCTCGAAGGAGTCGCGCGCGAGCTCGGCCCCGGCTTTCGTCCGCTGCTCTGCGATTTGGCTTCCCCCGAAGCCCGCCAGCGGCTGATCGCGGAGCTTCAAGATGGGCGCTCGCCCGATATCTTGATCAACAACGCTGCCGAGTGCTGGTACGAGAGCCCGCTTTCGGTGCCGACTGCGCGGCTAGCGCGGCTCTTCGAAGTCAATGTCTCGGCTGCGATCGAGCTCGTGCAGGCGGTGGCGGCCACGATGGAGCCAGGCTCGCAGATCGTGCAATTGTCTTCGGTGGTGGCGCGCCACCTGCCGGCAGCGAAATTCGCGCCGTATGCGGCCACCAAGGCGGCGCTCGATTGCTTCAGTGAAGCGCTCCGGCTCGAGCTGCACCCGCGCGGCATTCGCGTCAGTAGCCTCGCGCCTGGTCTCGTCGACACGCCCATTTACGACAAGGTCCAAGGCTTCGCGCGCGCGAAGGAGAAGATTCGCGAGCAAGTTCCCACCTGGCTGAGCGCCGAGGACGTCGCCGATACCCTGATCTGGATGCTGTCGCGACCGCCGCACTTGGTGGCGGCTGAAGTCTCGCTGCTGCCGAGCGCCCAGGCCCGCTGAACCATGACCAAACCCGAGCACATTCGCGAGACCGAAGCCTACGTCGAGTCGATCTTCGGTTCTGGTACCGGCGAAGCGCAAGTTCGCTTCCTCCACCGCATCCAGAACCCCACGCTGCGGGAGATGATCCACCGCTATCACGCGCTCGAAGCCGACACTTCGCGCCTCTCACTACGCGAAAATTACCTGATCGGCATGTGCGTGCTGTGCAGCCAGCGCGACTACGTCGCCGCGTCTCTGTTCGCCAAGACCCTGCTGCATTTGGGCGTGAGTAAAGAGACGCTGCTAGAGAGCGTGGCGCGGCTGGCAATGTGGGTGGGCGGCTTGCCGGCTGCCGACGCTAGCTTCGCGATTCAAAAGGCGATCCGTGAGTACGAGCAGGACGGGCTCGGATCGCTTTCGGTCTGGTTCCCCGAGGAGCGGCGCAAATGAACGGCGCGGACCTTTCGAGTCCGCTCCTGCGCGGCCGCGCTGGGCTTGTGCTGGGCGCGTCGAGCGAGGACAGCGTCGGCTTTCACGCTGCCCGGCAGCTTCAGGCGCTGGGCGCGCAGGTGGCCGTGTCGCTCCGCCCCGCGCGCAGCGCTTTCATGCCACGACTCACTGAGCAGGGGTTCATGCCGGTCGAGCTCGACGCGTTCGAGCCGGGGTCCATCGAGCGCGCGGTCGCACGGGCAGGTGAACAGCTCGGTCGGCTCGACTTCTTGGTGCACACGCTGGTGCACGTTCCGGAAGGCGCGCTCGCGCGTTCCGTGCTGGAGCTGTCTGCGCGCGAGCTCGCCGATACGATGGAGGTTGGGGTGCGCTCTCTGGTCGTAGCCGCGAGCGCCGCGCTTCCGCTGCTGACGGCCTCCGATTGCCCTCGCATCGTTGCGCTACTTTCGGGCGGGGCCGACTTCGCGATGCCGAACTATCACGCGGT
>JBEHXA010000015.1:0-29277 GCA_048498935.1 Myxococcota bacterium | reverse complement strand
CGGACCGACCTCGACCGAGATGAAATTCGTCCTGGGCCATGAACTGGGCCACATCCGCAGCCGGCACATTCTGAAGCAAATTTTCCTCGGACCGGGGCCTGCGGGCGTGGACGGGGTGCCGGCAGTGCCGACCATGGGCGGCAGCGACGGACCCGGACCGTACGTCGTCGTACCGCCCGTGCCAGTAGCAGGCCCGACGCTCGGCGGCGGATTGTCGACGTCGGTGTCGATTTCATCGTCGTTGTCGCAGGCTTCGATGTCGTCCATCGAGCAGACGTCGCTTTGAATCGCCGCGCAGCCCTTGGCGTCGACGCAGCGTTTGAATTCGTCGATCGCGCGGGCGCACGCTTGGCTGCGACGCGCTCCCTCCGTGAGCTCGGACCGACAGCTCTGGGTGCAATCCGAAGCGTCTCCGACGCCGCTTTGGCAATCGCAGGTGTCACCGTCGCAGACGCAACCTTCGTCGACATTGCAGGCTACCAGCTTCTTGCAAGTGCTTTGACACCAGCTCGGCAGCGACGCCTCGACCGACTCTTGCGTCGGTGGCTTGCCTTTCGAGCTCACGCTCTTGCCGGAGCAAGCGAGCACGAACACGAGCGGAAACGCCAGACCGATGCGCCAATTGGCCATGGCCAGGAACATAGCACGGCGCCCGTTCCTGCGTTCATGTGCGGTGCGGCGAGGTGCGCCTTCATTCCGTGAAGGCGCCCACTCGCAGGGTTCAGCGAGTCAAACGGAAGCGAGGTGGGGAGAGCCGCTCGCTCTTGCAGTGGGGGCACCGGCTGGGGCGAGCGTGCTTGCGGCGGGCTTCGAAGACGAAGCCGCAGGCGATGCAGTGCGGGGCGAGGGTGCGTAGGCGTTCGGGGCCGCGCTCGAAGGTGTGCTCGAGGTGGCGCAGGTGCTCGGCCACATCGCGCTCGGAAACGCCGGCGCGCTGGGAGATCTCGTGCGCGGTGAGCTCGTCGCTCCTCAGTAGCTCCGCGATCCGCTGGCGGAGCGTTCCTGGCGCTGGCGCCGCCTCCAGGCTCGAGCCGGCGCGCGTTTCGAGAAACCATTTTTCCGGCTCGGCCTGCGCGAGCCGCTGCAGCGCGGCGAGGTGCTCCGGGTTCGGGTGCTTGCCGGCAACATAGTGAATCGAAAAGCGGCCGCCTTCGACGTGCTCGATGGGGTACCGACCGTCATCGAGCTCGACGTAGCCACCGCGACCTTCGTGCACGATGCGCATGGCTGGCATCATCCTGCCTTCGAAAGGTTTCGGCGCAGGTCCGATGAGTCCATCGCGTGGCGGATGGTCTAAGTTGCTGAATTTGCTGTGAATCATTTTTCGTCTAAGAAAAGGGTCGGGACTGCATTGTCCCGTTGAGGCAACGCGAATGAGGTTGGCTGGCACGGACCGGGGACCCGATCTCCATTGGGTGCTCTCTGCGCTCGAGCAGCACGAGGCAGCTTTGCTGCGCTACTCGGCGACGCTGGTGGGGTCGAGTCGCGCTCAAGACGTCGTGCAAGACGCCTTCATGAAGTTGTGCGCGCAGTCATTCGAGAGCGTGCAGGGTCATGTTGCGGCCTGGTTGTTCACGGTCTGTCGCAATCGCGCGCTCGAGCTGCGGCGCGCTGAGCGGCGCCTTTCACCGCTCGACGACGACGACGTGATCGAATCGGCGGACAGCAGTCCGGGCGTGAAGGTCGAACGCGCGCAAGACATGTCTCGGGTCGGCCGCGCCATGGCTGCACTGAGCAGCAGGCAGCGCGAGCTATTGCGGCTGAAGGTGGAGGGCGGGCTCAGCTACAAGGAAATCGCCGAAGTAATGGGTCTGAGCGTCAGTAACGTGGGCTTCATCCTGCACGGCGCCATCGCGGATCTGCGTGAGCGCTTGGACCAACCAGAAGGTGAGCTGCGCGAAGGGAGAGCGCTGTGACCATCGAAAAATCCGACTCCCGGCTGACTGCTTATGCGTTTGACGAGCTATCTGCGGCTGAAAGGGCTTTGGTCGAAGCGGAGCTCGCCACGGATGAAGACGCTGCCGATGAGGTGGCTGAAATCCACGCCATGCTCGAGCTGGTGAGTCGCGAGCTCACTCGAGCACCGGCACCCCGGCTCGAGCCAGCCCGCCGGCAGCAGATCGAGCGGGCTGTCGGCGCACCTCGGCGGCAGGGAAGGCGGCTCTTCTGGGGAGCGTCGGCGGGCGCTTTGGCGGCCAGCGCGCTGCTCATGTTGCATGTCGCTTCGCGACGGGATGAGAGCTTGACGGACGGCGTGACCGAATCCTCGCGCGCATCGCGCTACGCCGTACGCCCTTCGGCCATGGTTGCCCCTAGCCCTTCTCCGGCGACGCCCCGACTCGAGGCGCCCCCCTCCGACCCGTACTACAAGTTCGCGCCGCGGTTCGAGTCCGCGCCGGACCTGGAGAGATCACCAACGCCGCGCACCATCCCCAATCAAGCGGTGTCTGGCACCGGAGTCAAAGCGGGGGAGTGGGACGACAACGCCAACTACCGCGAGTTCATGCGCTGGCTCGCCACCAGCCCAGCGCCGTCGGCTCATCCCATCGACATCCGCGATCGGCGCTTCATCGTAGTGCGCGACGCCGAAGGGCGCGGCGTGCCTGCTTGCCGGGTGGTGATCGAAGACGACGCGCAGCGCCAAACCGAGCTCACCACGACCGCCGCGGGCCGCGCGGTTCTGTTTCCTCACGCCGAGGGCCTTGTCGGCGACGTCTTGGTCGCGTCGGCAATGTGCGGCGACGCCCCGAGGCAGAGCTTTTCGCTGTCGTCCCAGCAGAACAAGGTCGTCGAGCTGAGGCTGCCCACGCCCCGCGACATGGGCCAGCGCGCGATCGACGTCGCGTTCATTCTGGATTCGACAGGGTCGATGAACGAAGAGATCGACGCGGTGAAGTCGACCGTGCGCCGCGTAGCGGAGGCGCTACGCGGCTCGAACGTCAAGGTTCGCGTCGGCCTGGTCGAGTACAGAGATCGCCGAGACACGTACATCACGCGCGTGTTCCCGTTCACTTCTTACCTCGACGGGTTTTCCCAGCAGGTCGCAGAGCTGTATGCGGGGGGCGGTGGCGACACGCCCGAGTCCGTCAATGAGGCGCTGCACGTCGGTATCAATCAGCTGGCCTGGGATGGCCAGACGTTCGCCAAATTGGCCTTCCTGATAGGCGATGCACCCCCGCACCTCGACTACGATCAGGACTACGACTACGTGGTCGAGGCGCGCGAGGCGGCTCACCGCGGCATTCAGCTGTACACGATTGCCGCCTCCGGCATGGACACGTTGGGTCAGGTGGTGTGGCGACAAGTTGCTGCCTACACCGGGGCAACCAACCTATTCGTGCTACGCGGTGGTGCCGGCCCGCAATCGGCCGGAGCAGGTGACCCCAAGTCGAGCTGCGGCGGCTCCCAGACCGCATACACCAGCGGCAACCTCGACGCGCTGATCCTGGCCAAGATCAACGGCGCCATCAAATCGGTCGATCGCGACCCACTACGCATCCCCGGGCTGAATGGCGACGAGAACGCCAAGCCCTGCGCCCAGCGAATCTTCGACCAATGAGCTCGGCGCTGGCGTTTCCGATCACCTAGTCGTTCGAGTCCGCAGGCTTTCCTCTTAGCGTCATGCCCGCGCCGGCGTGATCGGAAGACGAATGAAGAAGGTGGTGCCACCAGGCAGTTGCGTCTCGAAGCTGAGCTCTCCGTGGTGACGTTCCCTGATGGTCGAGTGGGCAATGGCCAGCCCTTGCCCCGTGCCCTTGCCGACCTCCTTGGTCGTAAAGAACGGGTCAAATACTCGAGAGCGCACGGCCTCGGGGATGCCGGTGCCGGTGTCGCTGATCGCGATCACCACCGTATCCCCTTCCTGTCGTGTGCGTACGGAGATGAGACCCTTGCGGCCGCTGGCCTTCGCGACATCGCCGATCGCATGGGCCGCGTTGACGACGATATTGAGCACTGCCTGGCCGATCTCGCCCGCGTGGCAGGTCACGGGCGGGAGCTCGCTGAGCTCGGTCTCCAGGTCGGCTACGTACTTGTATTCATTGACGGCGATCGCCAGGGTGTTCCCAATCAGGCGATTGAGGTCGGTTGGAGCCATTTCAAGGCCGCCGGGGTGCGCAAATTCCTTTAGCGAACGGACGATTGTCGTCACGCGGTTCAGGCCCTCCAGGCAGCGCTCGAACGCTCCAGGCATGTTCTCCCGAAGGTACGGCAAGTCGGCGTCCTCTTCCGCAATGGTGGCCTCGCGAACCGCCTCCTCGAGCGGTTCGCCTTGCAGCGCGCGCTGACGAATCCCTTCCACTTTGTCGAACAACTGAAGAAGCGCGTCGCCGGCGTCGCGCAGGAATCGCAAACTGTCGCCGCCGTATTGAATCGACGTATTGATTTCGTGAGCCACCCCAGCAGAGAGCGTTCCCAACAGCGCCATCTGTCGCCCGGCGAGCAGCTCCGCTTGGACGCGCTTGCGTTCCGTCACGTCTTGCGAGACGAGCACGGCGCCGGCAATCGCTCCGCCCACGCGAATTGGCGCAATTTGGCTGTCGAACCAGCGCGGGGAGCCGTCGGGACCGGGGGTGGTGGTCTCGAAGTTTTGTGCGATGCCCGTCTCGAGGGCTTTGCGCAGCGCTGCCGACATGATGGCTTGGCGGTCTGGCGGAAAGTACTGGAGCCAGGAGCCGCCGATGACGTCCTTCTTGTCGTGCTGCGGCAACGTGCGATTGATGAAGTCGATGGTGCCCTCCGGGGTGATGCCGATGATGAATGCCGGAGCAAACTCCAGCAGCACCTCGAGTCGCTGGCGCGCTGAGCGCTCCCGTTCGACTGTGGTGTCGGCGATGGCAAACGCGGCGGATGGCATGTCCTAGTAACGACCGGAATCGGCGGACGATTAGGTCAAGCCGAGGCTGGTTTTCGGCCCCTCGACGCCGCGGGACGTAGGGTTCCCGCGTTGCTCGATCCCCGGTGCCGGCGTCGCTACAATACCTACAGCGCGGTGGTGCTGGCGTTCAGCGGGGTGCGGTCGGCATAGGCAAGCACTCCATGATTTCGACGGAGTCACCCGGGAAGATGGTGAAATGTGGGTGATTTTCGAACAGCTTGGCGGCGGCAGCGTGAGACTCGGCGCGCACGATCGTGTAGCCGGCCATCACGTTCTTGATGTCCTCGACCCCGTCCCGCGAGGCGCGCTTGGTCTTGCCGAGCGGGGCCCCGCCGTCGACGATGGCGGCGCCGTGGGTGGCCGCCCAGTCCATCCACGCTTGCATGCCTTGCTGCTCGCGAGCCTTGCGTTTGGCGTCGTCGAGCTGATTCCAGCCAGATTTTTCGAACGAGGCTTCGGTCCCGATGTAGATGGCGAGAAAGTTCTTCATGGCGAAAGTCTCCTTGTGTGGTTCGCGACTTGGTCCTAACTTAGGACTAAGTGGTCCTGATATGCAACCAATAGTTTTGGTCTCGACGCCGTGACGGGCGTCCGCAGCTACGGCGATCCGTGCGGCATCGCGCGCGCTCTCGACGCTGTCGGTGAACGCTGGGCGCTGCTCATCGTTCGCGAGCTATTGCTCGGGCCCAAGCGCTTTACGGATCTGCGTTCGGCGCTGGGCGCGAGCCCCAATGTGCTCTCGCAACGGCTTGGTGAGCTCGAGCTCGCTGGCGTCGTTCAGCGGCGACAGTCCGGCGGCGCACTCTACGAGTTGACCGATTGGGGCAAGGAGCTGCATCCCATCCTGCTCGGGCTCGGACGTTGGGGAGCGCGCTCGCCGCTGCGTCCGATCGGCGAGCTGAGCGTCGACGCCTTGCTGGTAGCGTTGGAGAGCACCTTCGTGCCCGAACAGGCGCGCGACCTCGCTGCGACCTACGAGCTTCAATTGGGCGATGAGCGCTACGGCGTCGAAGTCGCCAACCAACGCATCGCGATCACGCGCGGTGCTCCCCGTCACCCCACTTCCGTCATCGCCACCGATGCCGGTACGTTGCGAAAGTTGGTCTTTGGAGATTTGAAGCTCTCTGCCGCTCCGGTCGATCTCTCGGGTGATGCCCGCGTCGCCCGCGCATTTTTCAAGCTGTTCTCGCGACCGTAGCCGCTCACACGGCGACGTGCTTCCACCTGCCGCGCCGGAAGGCGAGGACCGATACGACGGCGAAGACCGAGAACGAGAAGGCGAGGGTGGCGAAGACGCTTTCCGCGCCGAAGCTCGTGTAGTGGGAGAGGCCCCAGGCGAGTGGGATTTGTAGCGCCCAGAAGACCAGTAGATTGATCAGGGTTGGAGTACGAGTGTCGCCGGCGCCGTTGAAGGATTGGCTCACGACCATGCCATAGGCGTAAAACGGGAAGCCGAGGCTCACGATGCGCAGGTAGCTCACGGCGTGCCGCGCCACCTCCGGCTCGCGGGTGAAGCAGCTCACGAGCGCCGGCGCGCCGAGCAGGAAGCCAACGCCGATGGTGCACAGAAAGCCGGCGCTGACGTTGCTGGCGCGCCATACCGAAGTCTCGGCTCGCTCGGGCCGCTTGGCGCCGAGGTTCTGGCCGACCAGCGTCGCCGCGGCGTTGGCCAAGCCGAACGCGGGCAGGATGGCGAACATGAAGATTCGAAAACCGATGGTGTAGCCGGCCAGCGGCGCGCTTCCGAAGGTCGACAAGATGCGCATCACCGCGATGTAGCTGGTCATCGAGATGAGCATCTGCCCGGTCGCCGACAACGAGAGCTTGGCCACCGAAGCCATGAGCTTCGGAATCACTCGTACGTGCGCGCGAGAGATCGAAAGTTTGCCGGTGCCCTTGCGCAATATCGACAGCTGATAGAGGACTGCAATGCCGCGACCCAGTGTCGTTGCGACGGCGGCGCCCGTGACCCCCAGCTCGGGAAAGGGGCCGATGCCGAAGATGAACAGCGGCCCGAGCACGATGTTGAGCGCGTTGCCCAGCCACAACACGCGCATGGCCTGCGCTGCATCACCTGCGCCGCGAAACACCGAATTGATCAGGAATAGCAAGAAGACGGTTGCGTTGCCGCCCAGCATCACGCGCGTGAAGGTGCTACCGGTGCGGATCACCTCGGCGTCGGCGCCCATCAGCGCCAGCAGTTGTGGCGCAAATACTGCTCCCGCGACGCCGATCACTAGCGCCATCGACAAGCCGAGCCAAATGCCTTGGACGGCCGTGCTCGCCGCGGCGTTCGCGTCCTTCTCACCGATGCGACGAGCCACGAGCGCCATGGCACCGATCGAGATGCCCATCGCCAGCGAGTAGACGATCATCATCATCGACTCCGTCAACCCGACCGTCGCGACGGCATGAGCGCCCAGGTGCGCCACCCAATACACGTCGACGATCGCGAAGATGGACTCCATGAACATCTCCAAGATCATCGGTACGGCCAACATCAGCAGCGCGCGACCGAGCGGTGCTTCCGTTAGATCGGTCTCGACTCCGCGCACGGCGTCGATGATCAGCCGAAAAGTGCTCGCCCTCCGCGGTGCAGGTGGGGTCGGGGTCGACAGCGCGGCGGTGGGCGACGATTCGATCATGGTCCTCGTTCGGGCGACGAACGATGCGTCCCGATTTCGACAAATCGAGCGCAGAATTGCGCCATTTGCCTAACGATTCGGAATTGTTAGACAAATGGTGCTCGCGGCGCGACCGTACGGCAGGCGACGATGACGACGTTGAGCAAGCCGCACCGCATCACTGGCGCCGAGAGACCGCGACGCTGGCGAGCCCTCGTCCTTAGTGGGGTGCTCGCGGTCACGATTGCCGCGATCGTCGCGCTGAGCCTGGCTTGCGTCGAGTTCTACCGACGCGAGCAGCGGGTTCGGCTCTTCCCGACTTACCCCGTGCCGGCGCCGGTTGCTCGCACACCCGAGCGCACTCAGGTCCTCTTCCTCGGCGATTCACGGATGCAAGAGTGGCCCGATTTGCCGCGCGACCGCTTCGTGACCATCAACGCAGGCGGCGGCAACGAGACCACCGCGCAGGTGTTACTGCGCGCCGCCGCAACCCTCGACGCGGTGCACCCGGAACGAGTCATCGTTCAGGCGGGCGTGAACGATCTCAAGGCCATCGGTGCGCTGCCGGATATGGCGCGGGAGATCGAAGCCAGGTGCCTTGCCAACCTCTCCACGCTCGTCGAGCTCTGTCGCCAACGCGGTGCGCGCGTCTTGCTGGTCCCGATACTGCCGGCGGCTGAGCCCAGCCTGGTGCGGCGCGTCGTTTGGTCTTCGGAAATCGATGCTGCTCGTCAGCGCGTGAACGCCGCGCTGCGCCAGCGTTTTGCCACGGTGGCCGACGTCGCCTTGCTCGACCCCCACATCCTGCGTGCCGACGCCGCCGACTATCGTGACACTTTGCACTTCACGCCCGCCGCCTATGCCAAGCTCGAGACCGCGGCGTTGCAGGCGCTCCGCCGATTTTGACGACGCCGCTTCATGCTCAGCTGAGGCGCAGTTTCTCGTTTGAGAAAGCCCGGCATTTTGCAGCAAGGAAGCGCAAGTCGTAGCAAGAAGGGTGAAGCGCTCGATTGTGACGAGCCACAGAACTCTTCTGACTTTCGATGCTTCGCGCCGCGGAGTGGAGTCGTCAGCGGCGCCTAGGGCCGCCCTATCACCGTCAGCGCGGGCGAGACAGCTCGTGAGTCTCCGCGCGCGCTTGGCTTTCGAGTTAGGATGAACTCATGGATTCGGCTCCGCCCGGTAGCGGTCGGCTGGCGCGCTCGATAGCGCCGGTGCCCGCGTTGGCAGCTCGGCAGTGGGCTCACGCGGCTGCGCGGTTTTGTCGAGAACCCGCGAAAATTGACGGCTTTATCAGCCCTGCAGTTGAGGTGCACGAGCTCGTGATCGTGAAGAGCGGGGGCTTTCGCATCGACATGCGCGAAGTCGGCACCTCGCGTTGGCAGCACTTCGACGTAGCGCCAGGCGAGATCTGCTTGCTGGGGGCAGGCGCCGCCCCTCACGAGATGTGCTGGCGCAGCTCGACGCCCGGCAGCACCATCGATGTCATCGATCTTTACCTCGATCCAGTCGCTCTACGCGTCGGAGAAGAAGACGCCGCATTGCCTGAGGTGCCGGCGCACTGGCGCGTGCTTTCCGATCCGCTCCTCAAGCAACTGCTGCTGGAGCTCGGCGGCGCCCTTTCTGGTCTCGGTGCTGAAGAGGACCTCTTCGGCGCGGTCGCAACCCAGCTCATTGCGCTGCAGTTGGGGCGCGCCCACACGGATGCAAAGGCGTTTCAGCAGCTGCGTCGCGGCGGGCTCACGCCGGTAGCGCTGCGACGGGTTCGCGAATTCATCGCGGCCCATTTGCGGCAGGAAATCCGGCTGGAACAGCTGGCGGCGGTCGCCGGCTTGAGCTGCTTCCACTTCGCGCGCTCGTTCAAGCTCTCTACGGGTCTGTCTCCTCACGCATTCGTGGTTCGCTGTCGCGTCGAAGAGGCCAAGCGCCTGCTCACAGGCACGACGTTGCCGATTGCCGAGGTCGCGCGTCGCACCGGTTTCAACGGGCCCAGCCAACTTTCCACGCGCTTTCGAGCCACGACCCGGCAGACTCCATCGGCCTACCGGCAGCTCGCCCGCAGGTAGATCAGCGCAAGAACGCGTAAGCCAACGCAAGCCCGAGAAAGCGCGGTTGCATGCCACCGTGCTTTGCTGCGGGCGCCTCAGGAGGGCAACATGAATATCAATCGACGTGTGGCGTTGGGTTTGGCAGCTTCGATCCCGGGAATGCTGAAGGTACATGCGGCCGTGGCAGCACCCACTGAAGCTCGCTTGCCGGCCGATAACCCAATGCATCGCTACATCGGCTCGTGGCGCGGTGAGGTTACGGTGCAGATCCCCGGCAAAGAAACGTCCCGCTACACCCAGGACAACGCTTTTGCTTGGACCTTAGGAGGGCGCTTCATGGAGGAGCGCGGCACGGACAGCAATGGTGGGTCTTTCGCCGGAATTTGGGCTTTCGATCCCAAGACCAACAAGTACAGCGCGCATTACTTCATCGCTCCATCCGGCGACGTAGCCGTTCTGGCGCACACCTGGGACCAGAGCAAGCAAGGCTTCGTCGGGAGCGCTGACCTTCCCGACGGCATGCGGATATTGGTGGAAGACCGCTTTTATGGTCCCGATTCCTACACCTGGACCATGACCATTCAGGACAAGGGGCGGACAACGCTCAGCCACACGGAAGGCAAGGAACGTCGCGTTCGCCGTTGACGAGCGTTCTGTTGCAGCAAGTGCTGGGCGGAGCAGGGCGCCGGGCGAGCTACTGACAGGCGACCGCGCGCCAGGAGGCGTTGAACATGAGCGAGTCCTCGTCCCACGAGACCCGGTAGACGTCGAGCTCGAGGCGCGCTCCGGACTGTTCGAACGCCGGCAGGGCCTTGGGCTGCGCGCGTAGCTCCAGAATGTCCGACTCGCCGCCCAGCAAGACTTGCGACGTGAGCGTGATGCCGGGTTTCCAGCATTCGGGGATCGGCAGGACCATGGAAGACCCAACCCGGTGGTTCTGCAGACTTGCACCGATAGAGCCGCAACCGCCCGGCGCGATCAGCGTGATTTGGGCGTCGTACAGGTTGAACGCCGCTCCCGGATGCTCGCCTTGATAGATGTGCTCGTACTGCCAAATGGTCTCGCACGTCGGTTTCTGAAGGCAGGGGCTGCCGTTGCCGTAGCAAGCCATGTGGAATGCTTCCGCCGCGCACTGGCAGCTGTCCTTGTCGCAGCGAAAGTCCTCCCCGGTCGACTTTCTCAATCCCGTCACGCAAGGCGCGCCGCTCTCGGGCGGGCAGCAAGCATACGACTCGTGCGTCGAGCCATCCAGGCACTCACCGACGGGATAGCTCTCACACGAATAGTCACTGAGATCGATGGCCCCGCCCTCACCACCGGCTCCGCCACTCTCGGCGCCGCCGTCGCTGTCGGTGCTCGTGCCACCCGCACCACCACTCGTCGCGCCGCTCGTGCCTGCTGTGGTGGATTCACCGCCACCAGCGCTCATGGCTCCAGCGCTGCCGCCCGCCCCAGCCGCGCTCGTCGAGCCTCCAGGAGGCGAGCCTGCAACGTTCTGACTCCCCCCGTGGCTCGCCGGCGCGCCTTCCGTACCGGCGCGGCCCAGGTCCAGATCCGCATCCTTGTCGGTCTTGCCGCAACTGATGACACCCAGAAGCCCTACGAAAAACCACCGCATAACAGTCGTAGGTTAGCGGATCGGCCCGCTCCCGGCATGGCCCGAAATTCTTCGCAAAAACTCGCTTGAGCCGGCAATGGCTGGATGGGTGGACGCCTTTCGGGATGAATCAGGGTGGGCTAGGGTTCGTCCAAGAGCTGCGACGGCAAGTCGGAGCTGAAAGAAGCGGTGGGCATGAGAACAATCAACTTTGGGGCAGTGGTGGTTTGGGGCGCGCTTTCTATGAGCATTGCCGCCTGCGGTGGTGGGGGCGATGGCGGCAATGGTGGCGGCGGCGGTAGCGGCGCACAACAGTCGGGGATCAGCGGCTCGGCCGGCACGGGTCCCGGCAGCAGCGGCTCAGGCGGCGGCGGTTCGCAGGCGGGCTCGTCCCAAGGTGGCTCCACCGCGGCAGCTGAATGCAAAGTGCTCACCGAAGGCGAAACCGGTGCCCATGGCTTGACGCGGGTCTACCGGGCGGAAGGGTTCGGCGCCTTCTACGAAGCGATCGGTATCGACGGTGATCACTTCTACTTCACGGCGGATTTCATGCTGATGTCGTACCCCCTGGCGGGCGGTACCGCCACGGAGGTGGGTCCTTATGTCGGCCGTCGGCAGGTCGTGCGCGGTGGCATCGCGTACGGGTTCAAGCCTGGTGCGGACGGTGCGCTCGGCAGTATGGTCAGCGCGCCCATCACGGACACCGCGACGACCACGACGCTGGCCGAGTCGATCGCTGAACCGAAGTTTCTCATCGCCGACGACACCGCGCTCTACTTCGATCGCCTCGATCCCCCGTCGATTTTCAAGGTGCCGCTCGCGGGTGGTCCAGCCGAAGAAATCGTCCCCGGTGGCAGCCCGGTCGGGATGATCAGCCACCTGGGCAACCTGTACTGGCTCGACTTCGAAAGCAGATACCTCGAACGCGTTCCGGTCGCCGGAGGCGCCCGCCAACGCTTGGCCGAGGTCTTCTTCGGCGGTCCGATGGCCGCCGACGGCGACAGCGTGTTTTGGAGCGACACCAGTCTGAATACCGTCGAAAGCTGGCACGAGGGCGCGACCGAGAGGCAAAAGCTCGACACGAGCTCCGACGTCTTCGCGCAGCCTGCTGGCCTCACGGTCGTCGGCGACACCGTCTACTGGGCCGCCGGCAACCGCTGCGGCGAAGTCCATCGCGTCAAGAAAGACGGCTCCGGCAAGGAGCTGTACACACAAGGCACGCCTGGCGCCGACTGGGTCGGCGTGGCCGGCGGAGTGCTGTTCGTGCTCGGAGGCGGCGGGCTATATCGCGTGGATCTGTGAAGGGCGAGGCAAACGCTACGCGAAGGCGCTTCGGCGTCCGGCGCGAAGTGGGCTAGAATCGGGTCATGGCTAACGCGGCACAACGGCTCGGAACGCTTTGGGAAGCGTTGTGCGCGTTGCCGTCGAATCAGGTCGGCGAGATTGTGGATGGCGAGCTGTTTGCGTCGCCGCGGCCTGCGGGCCCCCATTCGCGTGTGACTTCGAAGTTGGGGGGACGGCTCGATGGGCCATTCGACGCTGGCGAAGGCGGCCCCGGCGGCTGGATCATCTTGGACGAGCCAGAGCTGCATCTTGGCGATGCCGTGCTGGTGCCCGATCTAGCTGGCTGGCGTCGCGAGCGGATGCCGCACGTCCCGGAAGAGCTCGCAGCTTTCGAACTAGCTCCCGATTGGATCTGTGAGGTGCTCTCCGCCTCCACCAGCACCCTCGACCGCGTTCGCAAGATGCCGATCTACGCGCGCGAGGGAGTGCAGTTCGCTTGGTTGCTCGAGCCGATCCAGCGCACGCTAGAGGTGTTTCATCTGCAAGACAGCCAGTGGAAGGCTGTTGGCAGCTGGGAAGGCAACGTCAAGGTCCGCGCGGTGCCGTTCGACGCCATCGAGCTAGACCTGACTAGCCTCTGGGCGGATATTCGCCGGCGGTAGCGGCGAGCTTGATGCACGCCGAGATCGACACTCGGGCAAGCAGCAGCGACGCACTAGCTGCTGCCCTGCGGCTCCGCGAGTTGACAAGGGGCGCTGAGCCGTAGTCCCGTGAGGCATGCGGTTAGCTTTTGCGTGGGTATTGCTATTGACGGGCTGCGGCGCGACCGTGGGCCCCTACGTTACCGACATCCAGGAAGAGCCCGACGGTCGCTTCAAAGTCACCAGCTGCACCACCGAGGTGAGCGGGAGCGGAAATAATACGATCAGGGCCGAGCTTGGCGAGTGCACTACCAAGATCATCGGTCAACCGCGCGAGCCGAACCACTGCCCTTGAACGAGTGTCGGGCGCGCCACCGCGTCGCCGCTCGCGTGCATGTCTACTTGGAGGCGCTACGATAGTATCGTGACGATCTGGACTTACGAGAGCGCATCCGGGTGGCAAGGGCGTGCTGAGTGGCGCGGCCCCGCTTGTATGTTCTGCCGTGCACCCATGCACGAGCTGGACACGGAGCATTCATCGAATCCCTCGCCTCGGTTAATGGGACGTCTTCGTCACAGGACCAGCGAACGTAGGACATTCGACGTGTGCAATCAGTGCGGTTGGTGGCGCGTGGTCAGTACCCGGTGGACGACCATGACGCACAGGGAGTCCACAACTACCTCGGCCGGCATTGGCAGTCTGAAGGAGTTCACAGAGATTGATCTGAGCGTCCCGATCGATGAAGTTCGAGACTTTCTGGTCGCGAGGTTTGAGCGACGGAAGATTGTGAAGCCTCAGGTCTTTGAAGAGACCGTGGGGAGCGTCTTTAGAGACTTGGGCTTTGCCGTGAGGGTCACGGCGTTTTCAGGAGACGACGGCATCGATGTCTTCCTGGAAAAGACTGGGCAGAAAGTCGGCGTTCAGGTCAAGCACACCGGCAGGCGGATCAAAGTTGAACAAATCAGGGCTCTGGCGGGAGCTCTCGTGCTCAACAACTTGACCAAGGGAATCTTCGTTTCAACGTCGTCGTTCCAGCGTGGAGCGCCTTCCACCGCTGACAGGTACCGAAAATCGGACGCGGGACTAGAAATCGAGCTAGTCGACGCTCCACGGTTGCTAGCCGCGCTGGAGATCGCTCAACGGGCTCGCTATCGCTCCCGCTCCGAGCTCCCAGAGCAAATTCAGCTTTCAATCGTCGAGTCCCGATCTCACGACGAGCTGCACGACCGGGGAAGTAGCGGTGCTTGGGTGGACGGTGAATGGACAGTAAAGGAGCGGTAGCGAAGCTAATCGGGTGTGAACGCGGAGAGGCTGCATGCGGTAACTCCAGCAAGACTCCTCCGTACGCTAGGTCCTAGCTCCGCAGGCGGAGTACTAAAGGCCCTTCACCATGACCGGCCGCGCCCGCAAGTGGACGATGCCGTCGCCGAGTTGACCGTCGTGATCAGCGCCCCAGCACACGACGCTACCGCTCTTGCGCCTCGCGCAGGTGTGAAAGCCCTGGGGGCCGATCTGCTGTTGAAATTCGTTGCCGCCGCTGTGGCTAGCGGTGATTTCGACCGCGTCGCTCAAGCCGACGACGTCGACCGGCACGTTGCTATTGCTGACCGAGCCTTGCCCGAGCGCACCGTAGCGCCCGCGGCCCCAGCACGCGACGCTGCCGCTTTCTCGGAGCGCGCAGGTGTGCTGCCCGCCACTAGCGAGCTGCACGATGTCGCTGAGGCCAGTCACGGCGACGGACGAGAGGCTGTTTTTGTTGCTCCCATTGCCGAGGGCGCCGAAGAAGTTGCTGCCCCAGCAGACCACGCTGCCGTCTTGGTTCAACGCGCAGGTGTGATCGTAGCCTGCGCTGACCTGTTTGGGATTGCTCAGTCCCAGCACCGTTACCGGTGTTTTCTCGATCGTCGAAGTGGCTCCATTGCCTAGCTGGCCGTAGTAGTTGGTGCCCCAACACGCGACATCCCCGCCTTGTAGCGTGGCGCACTCGTGCTGGGCTCCCGCGACCAGGTCCGTCACGTCGTACAAGCCCTTGACCTGCACGTAGCTAGTCGGTTGGGTGGAGGTGCCGTCACCCAGCTCCCCGTTGAGGTTGAAGCCCCAGCAATAGACTGCGCCGGATACGAGCGCACAGCTGATGAGGTCACTCGTGACGACCTTGTCCGCGTAGGCGGGCCCCGACTTGCTCGCGTAGCCGAGGTAGTCACCCCAGCACTGCACCGGTTGCTCTTTGGTCGTGCGCGCGCAGCTGTGAACCCCGCCCGCCGCGACCTCGACCGCGTTCGTCGGGCCGTCGCTGAGGATGGGCGTCGTGGCGTCGTAGGTAGGCGAATAGTCCTGCGGTTGAGCGATCTGCAGCTGGGAGTCGTCGCCCCAGCACACGATAGGACCGGTGCCGAGGGCGCTTGGCCCTCGTAGGGCGCAGGTGTGCGCGCCGCCCGCGCTGAGCTGCCTTGCGTCGCCAAGCGAGCGGACTGAAACGGGCTGGGTGCGATAGGGCAGCGTTCCGTCGCCCACTTCGCCGCTCATGTTGCGACCCCAGCACGCGACCGTGCCGGTGGCGCGCACCACGCAAGTGTGGCCCACCAGGTACTGGTCGCCGCCGACGCTGATATCCACGACGTCTTTGAGGCCCGGCACCGGCGAGGGCTGCGTGTGGTTGTCGGTGGTTCCGTCGCCGAGCTGACCGACGCTGTTGTCGCCCCAGCACACGGCCGTACCACCTGGCTTGCGAGCGCACGTCGTCTCCGCGCCCGCGTCGAGGTCGATCGCGTCATCCAGGGTGCTGACCTCGACCGGCGTCGGAGTCGACGTCGTGGTTCCGTCGCCCAGCTGAGAAGAGCCGTTGCTGCCCCAGCAGCGGACGTGACCGGTCGCGAGTCGTGCGCAAGTGTGCTCAGAGCCGGCGCTGACCTGCACCGCGTCGGCGATGTTCAGCACCGGGGTTGGGTTGAGGCGCGGTCCGCCCCAGGTGCCGTCTCCGATCTCGCCGAAGTAATTGGCACCCCAGCACACGACGCTGCCGCCGCTTCGGACCGCGCACGTATGATCGAGGCCGGCCGCGATGCTGGTCGCGTCGGAGAGGCCGACGACGGCGAACGGGCCCGGACCGGGGCTAGCACTGCCGTCGCCGAGCTGACCGGCGCCGTTCTGGCCGAAGCAAGTGACGGTTCCGGTAGCGTGGCGCACACAGGTGTGGCTGTAGCCGGCGGTCACCTCGACGGCGTCTGTGATGTTCTTGATCTGCACCGGCGGTTCCGCTCCGAAAAAGTCGTCCTCGCCTTGATGCAAGAAGGCGCCCGTCCCGAGCTGGCCGTAGTACGACGAGCCCCAGCACTTCACGCGGTGGGTGGTGAGCACCGCACACGAATGGAACTGGCCGACGGCGATAGACGCAGCGTTAGTCACGCCCTGCACCGTGACAGGGCTGGTGTGTTGCACCGTCGTGCCGTCGCCGAGTTGCCCGGCGTCGTTGTTGCCCCAACACACCACTTGGCCCGATGCACGCCGTCCGCACGTGTGCAGGCCGCCGCTGGCGACTTCGACGATGTCGCCGGGCTCATCGGTAAGTTCGGAGCCTCCGCCGCTGCCCGCGCTTCCGCCGCTGCCCGCGCTTCCGCCGCTGCCCGCGCTTCCGCCGCTGCCCGCGCTTCCGCCGCTGCCCGCGCTTCCGCCGCTGCCCGCGTTGCCCGCGTTACCGCCGCTCCCAGCGTTGCCGCCTCCGCCCGCGCCCGCTGCGTTGGCGACTGTCCCTCCGCTGCCCGCGTTGCCCGCGTTACCGCTGCTCCCAGCGCTGCCCGCGTTACCGCCGCTCCCGGCGTTGCCCGCGTTACCGCTGCTCCCCGCGCCGCCCGCGTTACCGCTGCTCCCGGTTTGCTCGGTGCCGCCCTCTCCACCTGCCGCGCCGGTGCCGCCGCTCGACTCCGTACCGCCGCTGCTCTCTTCGCCACCCTCTCCGGGGCGAGCGGGCGGCGCGCCGGCGTTGCCTCCGGTGCCGCCGGCCGAGCTCTGCGAGCCAGCAGCGGTCTCACTGCCACCCATGGCGCGGCCGCCCGTGGTCGCGTCTGAAGAAGACGAATCGTCCGAGCAACCGACCAGCGCCATCAGCGCGCATACCTCGAGCGCGGCGCGAACTGCGACCGTGAATTTCACCATTTGAGCACCCAAGCATCGCCACCGGTGTGGCCGTCCCACGAACCCATCCAAAACACCCACATCCAATGTATCAGCTTTTATGGCCGGCGCCTTAGAGAGGCACGCCCGCAATCGAATTCTCGCGAACCGCGCGGGACGATAGACCCTTCATCGTCGTAGTCACGGCAGAGGGCTCGGTGCGGGGCCGCCCTGCAGCGGATCGGCGAGGCAGTCGCCGACGTGAAATAACATGAAAGCGAACGCTTTCTCTTGTGCAGTCAGCGGGCCGCTCGCGCAACCGAGCGGGTAGTTCGGGATCGCGGCTTCGGCGGTGAACGGGGTCGAGGCTAGGTGCAGGTCCGTGTACACCGCGCGGCCACATTGCTCTTCTTCGCGCAGGCCCAAGGGCGTATCGAACGACATCATCTGCACCGCTTTGGGCGCCTCTGGGTAGTTGGAGTTATCGACGGTCAGCCACTCGCGTGCCAGCTGCGGATCCACCGCCTGCAAGTTGTCGCGGCTGGCCGTGACCTCGAGCTGCCCGAGCTGTGTCGATGCGCCCACGTTTCCCAGCCAGCTCGCGAACTCTGCACCTGCGGGGAAGGCTTGGTTCACCGTGGCCATCACGGGTCCGTCGGCTGCTGCCGGGTCCTGGCGATCGGTCCAGGTGCCGACGCTCGGTAGTGGTTGCGGCCCCTTGGCGAACCAGATGTTTTGCCAGTGAGAAGCCAAGATGCGGCCGCCCTGCGACGCATAGTCGTACATGAGCTGGCGGGCGCGGGGTGGCTTGATGGGTTCTTGAGTTTGGCCTTCACACGACAAGATCACCAAGTCGTAGCGCAGCAAGCTTTCCAGGTTCGACCACAGCTCGCTGGAAGGGGTCAGCAGCGCTCCGGCGTTGAGCGATGTGTCGAACGCTTGGACTCCTTGGCGAGAGCCGGAGAGCGGCCCGGCGAAAAGGTGTATTCGACCGGCTCCAGCGCTGGTGGTGAACTCCGAATCGTCGATGCCGAGGCGCCGAGGCAAGCATTCGAGTGTGTCTCCAGCGCCGGTCGCCACGGCGATGCGTGGCATGTCACCCTCGCGTTGATTTCGCGGCAGGCGCGTGAGCTGCGGATCCGCGAGCGCCGTGTCGGCGCACGGAGCTACTTCGGCGATCGTGATCTGGCGCCGCCATTTGCCCGTCTGCAACACGAGCGGGATTTGGCTGCCGGCCGGCGCTGCGTCGAGCACGAAGCCTCCCGAAGCATCGGTGTAAGTGTGAGTGACGCTGGAAGTTGCGAGAACGCTGCAGCGTTCGCAGCTCGCGCCTTCGTGCAATTGGGGTGGGGGCGCTTTCGGCACGAAGACTCGCACGTGCGCGAGCGGCAACGTGCCCGATGGATCATAAACCTTGCCGCTGATGGTCGTGTGCTGCCCTTCTGGGCAAGCCGGCACTTGGCATTCGAGACCGACGCAAGCTTCTCCCCCTACGCCGCCGGCGCCACCCATAGCATTGGCGCCACCTGCATCGAATGGCGCCCCGCCCGAATCGTTTGCTGTGCCCGCGCTCGTGTTCGGTAAAGCCCCGGCGCCGCCACCGCTACCTGCGGCTCCCGCTCCACTTCCGCCGTTGACCTTGGGCTCATCCCTTGGCGCGCTGGCAGTCTCACCACAGGCGAAAACCGCGCCAGCGGTGCCGACACCGATGCACCCCCACACCGCCAAGTTCCAAGCTCTAGTCCGCCGCATTTCCCACCTCGCCCATCACCTCAAGGTAGCGGAGTGCGGTACGTAAGTCGACCGCTTGCTACGGAGGGGGCCATTTCGGCGCGCTCACGGCTTTCACGTCGAGGCGTCCCCGCATGCCGAGCCAGGCGACGAGCTGATCGCCGCGCGCCGCTGCTCCGGCGCCGTGCGCATATGAAACCTTGGCGTTCAAGTCGAGCTGCGGAGTCGACAGCAGCTTCGTCATAGCAGGCAAGGCACTTTCGAATGCTGCCAACGAGAGCAGCGGCGGCACTTGCGTCGCGCCAATCAAGGCCTGCAGCAAGCGGTCCGCGTCCACGTCCTGTGCGGCTAGGCGCTCGCGCTCACCTGCAAGCCAGCGAGGTGCAATCAAATCGATGAAGCTACCCTCTTTGGCAAAGCTCGGACTCGCTGCGAACGCAAGCTCGCCACACAAATCGCCACCGAGCGTGAGCGCCACGGCGACATCGCTGCCAATCGCAGTGACCGTGGCCTGGCTCACGTGCAGTCGGCTTTGCCCGGACGCGATTTCGCGCCCGCTCGCGAGGGCTCGTTGCAATCCGCTGAGCGGGGTGACCATTCCGAGCTCGACGGTGCCCTCATCGGGCATGGCCAGGTCGCGTTCGAGCGCCGGTAGCGGCAAGGCAGCGGGTAGCTCGGTACAGGCGGCTCGCAGCTCGGGCCGTGCCAGGAGCGCAAGGCGAGCGTGCACCGACGTGGTCGAGTCGAGCAGCGGCCCCTGCACGATGCCCTGGGGCTGTAACACCAGGCAGCCGCCGAGTGGCAGCTGCTGTGGCGTCGCCAGCTGCTTCCAAATCCGGTCGGTATCTTTGCGCAAGTTGTAGAGTTGCTCGTCGATTTGGCGCGCTACTTTGGCAAGCTCCGGCTCTAGTTGGCTTTCGAGCGTGGGCGTCACGTCCACCGTCAAAAATCCGCCGAGTGCCTTCACCTTGCAGCCGCGCGTGAAACGCAGCGTCACCTTCGTGCGCTCGAAGCCGTAGTCCGGCCGCAACAGCAGCGGCACTTGAGCAGTCGCGATCGCCTCGGGCTCGCACGAGGCGTAACAGCTCTCGCCCCGGCACGCCTTCGCGCGCGCGTGCACCGGCGTCCGCACCACCAGCTGATTGCCGACTACCGAGAGCGCGAGGCCGCCGCGCTCCGCGCTATAACTCACGCTCCCCGCCGGACCGATCCCGAAACGGCCCTCCGCCAAGCGGCGTTGCACGCGCCCTTCCAGCTGGTCACCCAACGTTGCGAGCGGCGCCTCAGCGTGCACCACAATCTGCGACAGCGCCGCGCTGCGAGGCTCAGTCGCTACCCCCAACTCGACAGCCGCGGTCCGCGCCTCCAACCTCGACGCGCACTCGCCCGCTCCTGGCGCCGTGACACGCTCCGCCCCGGCGCCTCCACACCCGAAGCTGACGAGCCCAACCAGAAGAAGCGCGCGTGCCGACAAGGTGGTCTACGCTAGCTCATCCCCGAGCAAGGGAGCCCGCGGTCGGAGCGGCTGATGAGTATTCAACCTTCATCCGACACCTTCCGCCCAAATCCACCGGGGATGGTTGGAAAGCTACGCGGGGGATGCTCCTTCATCGCAGTCTCGGCGGCAGAGACGTCGTCTATTCCTTGCTCGCGGAGCGCACGCGCTCGGTTCGCCCGCAGGAATGCGTTGTCGTCGAAGGGGGCCTCCTGCAATAGGTCGTGATACTCGCCGGCCAAGCGGGCTGCCCAAACGTGCGAAAGTGTAGCCAACAGGTTGAGGTGGATCTCGAAGAGTGTGCGTCTTTGATCCTCTCCGCTTTTGCTCGCAGCCACCGACAAGTCTCCGGCCAGGCTGCGAGTGCTTGCGCGGAATATCCAGTAGCAAAGCTCGTCGAGATCGCGCGTCGTCGAGCGCTTCAGCTCCATGCCTCGCTCCACCACGACGTAGTGATAGCCAAGCTCGTCCACCTCAAGATGCGGGCGTGCGCCGTCGGCGGTATGGCCGAAAGTCGGTAGGTAGCGAGCCATTGCGGGAATGGCTCGAGCCTGGCTCACGACTTGGTCATGAAGCTCGTTGAGCGAAAGTTCGCGATTCATTCCGTTGGAAGAGCCATCGCTTCCTGAATAACATCATACTGTCGGTCGATCATCCTCGGGAAGGTGCTCAGATCCAGCTCGAGGAACGCGCGAAGCTCGACGCAACGCTGAGTCGGCGGTAGGCGCGCCGAGGAGCGCCAGCGCCCCTTCAGTGGGGGAATGGAACGTCCCGCCACCTGCACTCCAGGCAGGTTCGGGGTGGCCAATACTGCGGGCTGAGCCCATTGGGGCGATACGAGCTCCCCAGAGCGAGGCAATCGGTCATTGATTGGTCGACGTGATCCGAGAGGGCGTGACCTGAGGTGCTCGCGCGCGTCGAGCTTGTGCGGTAAAAGCGGCTTGCGGGTTAAGGTCCACGTCAGTCGCGGATTAGCTGAGGACTGGACACGGCGTCCCCGTGAATACCAAAATGACATAGGTCCAGTCCCGGAGGGATCGGGCTCGGAGCGCTAAGTATAACCGCTCCCGCGGACTCGTGTACGGACACGCCGGCGCTTGCAGCGCGTTGACGAATGAGCTTGATGCTTTGACCATCCCCGTCCATGCATATCTCCTTAAGGGAAGTATGGAGCTGTATGCGCTGCCAAACGGATAGGCCGATCCACAATCCCCCGACTAGGGTGCCAGCGATCAACACCTTAGACAAGGGGTGTGCGAAGGCTTGGAGTGAATCGACCCGGATTTCCCAGAGGCTCCAAAAGTTGGGAGAATGGGAAGCATGGCAAGGATGAGCAAGTACTCGCCAGAGGTACGCGAGCGAGCTGTCGGGTCGTAAGAGAAAGCAAGCAAAGCCACGACTCGGCCGTGACTCGAGAGCGCGTGGAGCTTGGCAAAAATCCTACAGCGAGGCGGCTGGTCCTTTATTCTGACGGGACCCTAGGTGGCGCGACAGGGCCAGGCGCTGGGCCACCGCTGGTGCCAGTAGAGCGCTGTCGAGGCTTGAGCCGAATATTCAAGAACTTCTCGCCGTTGCGCGGCTCCTTCGACTCCCCATCGATTGCCATGTAGCGGTACGGCTCGAAGTTGGGGTGTCGAACGCAGACAACGCGCGCTGCAGACGACGCGCCAATCATCCCCGGATAGACCGTGTACACCTGGTAGTGACCAGCGCCGTTCGTTGTCGCGACGGGGCGATGGTCGTCGTAGCCGGGAGGATGATCGGACTGCCAGATCTCGTCGCAGGTCCTCTCTGGGTTGGTGGCTGCGAGCCGCACTTCGGCGCCTTGAATCGGAGCCGCGTGGTCCGGATTCTCGATCGCGTCGAACGAATGACCGGGTTCTTCCGCAGCAGTGATCGTCCCGCGGTAGAGCGCCGAAGCCGTTCCGCAACCGCTGAGCAAGCAGGCGCTCGCGAGACCGAGCAGCAAGACCTTGGTCGTCTCGGTGCGCCCCCGTTGCATCGTCTTCTAATTCCCCGCGAAAACCCGCCCATCAAAGTGATACTTCCGCGCTCCGCCCGCCCACGGCAGCAGCAGCGGCTCTAGGCCGCCCGCAGCGGTCGTATCTGGCGGAAACGGATAGCTCTGTTCAGTCCAACCAATAGCGCGCGCCGGCCGTAGCTCGATCTCGTAGCCGCGCTTCGCGGGCGTGAATGCTACTGCGCCCAATATCTGGTCTTTGCCGAGCGAGCGGCCCGTTTCGGCGCCGAAGACGCGCACTAGGCCGTCGCCTTGGACGCCGTAGACCATGAGCGCGTGGCGGTCGACGGTGTCGCCGCCCAGCGCCTTGCTTGCCTTGGCGTGCAGCACTGCGCGGACGATGATTTCGGCTTTGCCGTCGCCGGTGAGGTCGCGCGCGGTCGCATCCAAAATATCTTTGGGGTCGGCGACGCCGACGGCGATGAAGGCGTAGCTGGCGCCTTCGCGGAAGCCTTTGCCGAAGACGACGATGTCGCTGCAGTGGATGAGCACGCGCTCGGGGCCGCGGTCGCCGGCGACATCCGTGACGAAGTCGAAGCGGGCCTTGCCGGAGACGCCGCGATCTTTCTTGTAGAGCGCGTAGACTCGGTCGAGCATTTCGTCGGCGGTCGGGGGCCGGGGCGCGGGCGGTGCCGGGGGCTCGTCGCTCTTGGCAGCCTTACCTTTGGGTTTCTTGCTCGTGCTGCCGGCGGCCTGCTTGGGCGTGAAGGCGGTTTCGCCGGCAGACTCGAAGCCTTTGCCTTTCCAGACGAACTTGCGGCTGCCGACGCTTTCCCAGGGCAAGAGCGTGGCGCCCATGTCGCCGGGCTGCACCTCCGAGAAGGTGCCGGGTTCGAAGCCTTCGGAGTTGCCTTGAGCGATCTCGATCCCGGCCTTCGACAGCTTGACTCGGTTCTCGACCTCGCCGTCCGGAGTCTTGATGCCGACCTCGTGCGCGAACGCCAAGAAGGGCTGGTCGTCGCGACCCACCTTCAGCACCGTGAGCACCTCGCGGTACTTGTCGCTGCTGCCCACGCGCTTTTGCACGACGATTTCGTCTTTGCCGTCGCCGTCGAAGTCGATGAGCTCGAGGCGCTCGACGTGACTTGCGTCACTCACGCCCAGGTCGGCAAAGTAGTACTCCTTACCACCGCGGAAATGCGGGCCGATGATGACGAGGTTGCCGCCCCAGATCGCGACGCGCTCGACCATGCTGTCGCCCGCAACGTTGCCGTACGCTTCACGCGCCGGATTGGTGGGTAGCCCCTTGGCGCGAATGATTGACTCCTCGAGGCCTTGCTCGTTCGCCAAGAGCAGGGGAGGCATCGCCTTGCCGGAGCGCGCCTGGCTGGTGCCGATCACCGCTTTCACGCTGCCGAGTGCGTCCGCGTCGGTGTAGGCCACGGAGGCGCGCAAGCCGACGCGCGTGTATGCGGCTTCAGGAAAGGCGCTCCACGGGATCTGCGCCTCGACGTGGAGGCCCTTGTCGTTCGGCGCTTCGACCAGCTTGGCGCCGCTCACGGCTTGACCCTTCAGCTTCACCGCGCCCGCGACTTTGCCCGGTAGGCCGGGATAAAGGTCGAGCGCGTAGCTCTGCCCTTTCGGGAACTGCAGGTAGAGCGTGGCGTGATCTTCGCTGGCGCCAGCGGCCGCGGTGCGCACGATCTTTTGATCGAAGATCTTGAGCACCACGTACAAGCTGTTCTCGTCGTAGGCGATGGTGGCGGCTACGCGCGGGTCGCCGCCGCTCGGCTTGCCCTCCAGCGTTTCGCCCAAGTCGGTCATCTTGTTCGGCCACTCGCGCAGGTCGCCGTCGATGCGAATCTTCACGTCGTCGACCGGCTCGGCGGAGATGGTACGACCCGCACCGAACGCAGGAGCGCTCACGAGCGCCAGCGCCAGCGCCACACGGCACATGCTTTGGTTCATCGGCCCTACTTCTTCATGCGCAGCTCGGCCTGCTGCTCTTCGGCTTGAAGCTCGGCTAGCGCGCGCGCCAGCTCTTCTTGTTCAGCGGCGTCGAGCTCGCCTCCCGGCGCGCCTTCCACCCGCACTGCCTTGGGAGCTTCGGGCTCCGGAGGGGCGAGGCCCATTTTGCGCTTCAGCGCCAGCAGGTCCTCTTCGGCGCCCTTGGTCTGTTCGAGCTGGTTGAACTTGTGCGCCAGCACGTCGCCCGAATACTCCTCGTTCAGCTCGGCTTGCGCGGAGGCCTCGGCCTCCATTTGCTCGATCTTGCCGGCCATGCGATCGAAGGTCTCGAAGGCGCTCGAGTTGCGCAGGCCGCCCATCGTCTCTTGAATCGCCTTCTGAGCTTCCGCGCGCTTCTTGCGTGCGATGAGCAGGTGCTTCTTGCGTTTGGCTTCTTCGATTTTGCCGTTCAGGGCGCGGAGCGCGAGCTTGAGCTGGTCGACCGAAGCCTTCTGCTTCTGCAATTGGTCCTTGAATTGCTCGGCCAGCGACTCGTGCTCCTTCTTGCGGTTGAGCGCCTCTTTGGCGAGGTTGTCGTCGCCGGCCCGCACTGCCAGCATGGCGCGCCGTTCCCACTCGGCGGCGTTGGCCTGCTCCTGCTGCGTCTGCTTCTCGAGCCTCTTCTCGTCCGCGATCGACAGCGCGACCATCTTTTTGGCCTCGCCGAGCTGGCTCGTCATGTCATCGACGATTTGATTGAGCATCTTCTCCGGATCTTCGGAGCGGCTGATCAGATCGTTGAGGTTGGATTTGATGAGCCTTGCGAGATTTTGAAAGAAGCCCATGTTCAGGTTCCGGGTCGCAGGGAAGCGGTTTGAGCCATCTTGCGGAGCAGCGGAACGTGCTCGCTGAGCGCGACGTCCATGTCGGCCAGCACCGCTTCGAGCTCGTTCAAATCGAGGCTCTCGAGCTCCAGCGCCGACGACAGCACGATCAGATCGCGCTCGAGGCCGTAGGCGCTGTGCACGAGGGAGGAGGCGTTCAGCTCGAGCAGCTGCTTATAGAGCGGCGCAGCCCTGCTCTCATCGCTCGGCGCTGGACCCACCGTCACCTGCACGACCAGCACGGGGGGAACGAGCCGCAGCGCTACCGGCGGGTGATTCGAGCCGATCGAAACCAGAAAGGTACCGTCGGCTAGCCGCTCTTGGTGCCTCCCCAAGCGGCTGAGCTGGGCTTCGAGATCGTCGGCGTTGGTGATCATCGACCCGTAGGCTAGCCGTAAATCAGCTGAATCCCAAGGCCTCAGCTCACGCGCCGCGCTGGTCCACCGTCGCGGCTGAGCCGCACCGGCACGAGCTCGTCGGGGGCGGGCGCTTCGGGCTGGATCGTGACGTGCTCGAGCTTGAAATCGGCTTTCAAGCGGTCTGCCACGCTGCGACACACCTCGGTGCCGTGGGCGCCGCGAGTCAGCGTGACGTGCGCGGTGAGCGCGTCCAGCTCCTCCGAGATGCGCCACACGTGCAAGTCGTGAAGGCCGGACACGCCAGGCGTCGCCGCGATGGCACGCTCGACCGCCGTCACGTCGATGTGCGGCGGTGCGCCCTCGAGCAAAATCGCGGTGGTCTCGCGCAGCACGCGGTAACCACCGATCAGCATCAAGAGCGCGATCACGAGCGATAGCGCTGGATCGAGCCGTTGCGAGCCGAACCATAGCGCGCCGATCGCGGCCACGATTGCCGCTACTGAGCCGAGCGCGTCGGAGAGCACGTGCAAGAGCGCGGTGCGCACGTTCATGTTGCCGTGGCCGCCGCGCATCAGAATCAGGGCGGATAGCAGGTTGATGCCCAGGCCCGCGACCGCCGCGTACAGCATCGGGCGCCCGTGGATCGCGACCGGCGTCAGGAAGCGCTCGACCGCCTCGCGCACGATCAGGAGCGCCACCGCGAACAGCACGATGCCGTTCACGAACGCGGCCAACACCTCGGCGCGCTTCAAGCCGTAGGTGCGGAGCTCGGTGCGCGGTCGCTCGGCAACGCGCTGTGCGATCAGCGCGAGCACCAACGCGCCGCTATCGCCGAGCATGTGGCCGGCATCGGCGAGGAGCGCGAGGCTGCCGCTCAGGTAGCCGACCACCGCCTCGACACCCATGAAGCTGAGCGTGAGCGTGAGCGCGATACCGAGCTTCGTTCGGGCGCTGCCGCGGGCGCCGTGAGCGTGGCCGCCGTGACCGTGGCCGCTACCGTGACCATGGCCGTGCCCGCTACCGTGGCCATGAGCGGTGCCATGGCCATGCCCATGGGCGTGACCGCTGGCTTGCGGTGGTTCCGGGTGCGGCTGGCGGGGGCGGCTCACCTCTAAATGAAAGCGCAGCTCGCCCGCCCAGCCAAGCTCTCCTGGGGTAGGGGGGCTGAAATTCGGCCTGGTGCGCGCTCCGATTGCACGACGGCGATTCGTAAGTAAACTCGGCCATGTTTGACCGCAATCTTCGCGAGTGCCTGACGTTCGACGACGTCATGCTCGTGCCCGCGTACAGCGAGGTCTTGCCGGCGGAAGCCGACGTGCGTTCACGGCTAACGCGCACCATCGAGCTGAATATCCCAATCGTGAGCGCCGCGATGGACTCGGTGACCGAGGCTCGCTCCGCCATCACGATGGCCCGCCAGGGCGGCATCGGCATCATCCACAAAAATCTGGCGATCGCCGACCAGGCCCACGAGGTCGACCGCGTCAAGCGCGCGGAAAGCGGCATCATCTTGAACCCGGTAACCGTGCGGCCCTCGCAGTCGCTGCGCGAAGCGCTGGGCGTGATGCGCGCCCACGACGTGTCGGGCGTGCCAGTCACCGAGGGCAACACCGCCGTCGGCATCCTCACCTCGCGCGACATCCGCTTCGAAAAGAACCTGGATCAGCCGGTCAGCGCCCTGATGACCACCCAGCTGGTGACGGTATCGCCCACCTGCAGTCAGGACGAAGCACGCGAGCTCCTGCACAAGCATCGCATCGAAAAGCTGCTCGTCGTCGACAACGGCAAGCTCGTCGGCCTCATCACCATCAAGGATTTGCTGCAGGCCGAGCGCAACCCGCTCGCCAACAAAGACGAGCGCGGTCGCCTTCGCGTGGGCGCGGCCCTGGGCCCCGGCGCTGATCGCGTCGAGCGAGCCGAAGCGCTGCTCGCAGTCGGCGTGGACGTGCTGGTCATCGACACCGCGCACGGCCACCACAAGGGCGTGGTCGACGCGGTGCGCGACACGAAAAAGCGCTACCCCAACGTGCAGGTCGTCGGCGGCAACATCGCCACCGCCGAGGCCGCGCAGGCGCTCATCGACGCCGGCGCCGACGCCATCAAGGTCGGCATCGGGCCGGGCAGCATCTGCACGACCCGCATCGTGGCCGGCATCGGCGTGCCGCAAATCACCGCGATCGCCGATTGCGTCGAGGTTGCCGATCGTCACGGCGTGCCCGTGATCGCCGACGGCGGCATCAAGTACTCGGGCGAGGTCACCAAGGCCCTCGCGGCCGGCGCCTCCTGCGTCATGATCGGCTCGCTCTTCGCCGGTACCGACGAATCACCCGGTGAGCTCGTGCTCTATCAAGGCCGCAGCTACAAGGTGTACCGCGGCATGGGCTCGCTCGGCGCCATGAAGAAGGGCAGCCGCGACCGCTACGGTCAAGGCGGCACCGCCGACGAAAAGCTCGTGCCCGAAGGCATCGAAGGGCGCGTCCCGCACCGCGGCTCACTCGCCAGCATCCTGGCCCAGCTCGTCGGCGGCCTACGCGCCGGCATGGGCTACACCGGCAGCCGCACCGTCGCCGACCTCAAAAAGAACGCCAACTTCATCCGCATCTCTTCCGCCGGCCTCCGCGAAAGCCACGTCCACGACGTGATCATCACGGAAGAAGCGCCGAACTACCGCGTGTAGGCTGCCCCAACTCGCAGCTCCTCGCCCCTACGGGGCTGCGGGCCGCGGTCTTCCCCAAAGCCGTGCTCGCCTTCGGCTGCGCGCGGCAGGGGAAGACAGGCGCCGTGCGCTGAGAGAGTTTCATTCTGGAGTGCCCGACCGGCGTCGCGTCCACGTCTGCGCTAGTCATCTTCAGGGACCGCGACCCCGTCTCGATACCGGTAGCGTTGACCGCACGCGGCACACTCACTTACGCCATGGTTGAGCACCGTATCACATGCTTCGCAGACGAACGCCCCCTGGAGAAGCGCGGTAACGGGTCGCGGCTCCGACCCACCGCGACCGAAGACTAGCGGCGGCTCAGCCTCGACTGATTCGGCCACCGCAACCGCCGGCGGGTGCCGAATCACCAAGAGTAAGTACAAGACGAGGTTGAAGCATGGACAAATCGCTCCGAGCATCCACCAGCCGGACACTCGCTTTCTCGAGACCAGCTCCGCATAGCAGAAAAGCAACGAAACCCAGCCGACCACGCTCACCAGCGTGTTCAGGTCGCTTAGCGTCCTGCGCTCCTCGAGGAGTGTGAGAAACTGCCCTTCGACGGTTGGATCGATCAGCGATGCGATCGTCGTGCTCAGCGTCGTGAGCCACGACAGCGACACCAACCCCACCGGCACGTAGTAGTACCAGCGCTCGCCCCGCCACACCGTCGCTCCGTCTTTCTCATCCTCCCCAGATCCCATCACCCGACAATCCTAGTCGCAGTTCGGCGCCCAGCGCACAGCGCGGGCACGAAAGTCCGGCAACGACTGCCAAGTCCCAGATGCGACTTGGCGCCAGTTGGAGAATCACTCCGCAAAATCATTGATTTTTTCGTGTCGCAAATGCGACACGAGTCACGCGCGCGACAGGGTGCCCGGCGCTGATGACGTGCGAGCGTTCGCTCGCCGAAGCGCGGAGCGCCCGCTACGGCGCGAGATCGAAGTCGTAGCCAAGGTTGAGGCTACCGGCGATGCTGGTGGTCGTGCCGATGCCGAGCGCGCAGGCGTCGACGACTTCGCCGT
>JBEHXA010000014.1:0-29419 GCA_048498935.1 Myxococcota bacterium | reverse complement strand
CGTCGCCGCAGCAGCGCCGTCACCGAGTAGTCGCTGGTGATCGTGAGCAGCTGCGCACCACCGAACTCCACCGTTTTCGACAGCACCCCATCGGGCAGCCCGGCGTGCGCGATCGCGCCACACAAGCGCGCCTGCACCAGCGCCCGCTCCGCGTCGCGACGCCTCACCGTGCTCCGCAGCACGCGGAGCCGTACGTCTTCGCCGTCTCGACGCGCGCGATACACGCGCGAGCTCGGCCCGGAGCCGAGTTCTTCGAGCACCAGCAAGTCCCCGAGCTCTACTCCGGAGCCGAGCGCTGGCTCCAGCACGAGCCCATCGCTACGCAACTTTGCGAGCGGCTCCGGCAAGCGCTTGCCCGTCGCTTCGACGGCGTCGAGCAGCGCCGGAATCGCTTCGAGCTTGAGGCAACGCTGTACCAGCGCTCGCGCGAACGACGCCTTGGCAGCAGTTCCCCCGACGCTCTCGGGTTCCAGCCCCAGCGAGGAGCGTGAAAGCTCGGTGAGCTCGTTCAGCGTGAGAAGTTGTTCCAGCTCAGCAGCCAGCGACTCGGTGATCATCGGCCAATCAGAAGTAACAAACGCCGCGACCTCTCGCTAGCGGCGTCGCCGTTCTCGCCACCGCAATCGCCGCCGCTTTCGCCGCGGCAAGCGCCGTTCTGGGTTGGCGCGAACATTCTGCCCCGACACCAAGCAGAAAGCGCCGCAGCCCGAGCGTCAGGCGATGTTACGATCGCGCACGATTGCGCGCCTTTCCCGTGCTTTCGCGTGCTCCTCGCTCGTGATCACCGAGCGTCCTCGGCCGACGGCGCTCGCGATGACGCGGTGACTCCCCAGGACCCACCTCGCGGTGGCGCCGGTCACCCCATCGGGCGCAGCCGACAGCGGCCCCGTCGGAAGCGCGCCAGCCGGAGGAACGTCCGGACGTGGCAGGCTCGGTTCGCAAGCCGAAGGCGCCACCCCTCACGGTGCTAGTGGTATGCGCCGATGAGCGACGGGGTACACGTTGAGCAGCGTCTGGTAGCAATCGCCGACATTCTCGGTTTCAAGGCCCTCGTGCAAACGATGCGTGCTGACGCACTAGCCGAACAGGTCTGGGAGATCGTTCAAGCCGCAGAAGCCACGAAGGAGCGACGAAGCGCTGTGTATGTCGGCGGATCCAAAGTCTTGGACCGAAGTTTTCACATCGAGATGCTTCACTTCAGCGACACCATCGCGTTTTGGAGCGAACCCATCCCTCAGGGAGGGGCACGAACGACAGAGACGGTCATTTCCACCTTCATCGACTACGTCGCCGAAGTTGCCTTTCGATCATTCGTCTCCAATCTGCCGCTCCGGATCGGAATGAGTTGTGGATCGGTATTTGCCGACCCCGCGCGTCGAATCATTGTTGGTCAAGCGGTGGTGGATGCTTACCTCACCGAGCAAGAGCAGGATTGGATCGGCGGTGCATTTCACGCTTCCTTTCCGGTCTCTCCGACGACGCACATCGTCAAGTACGCGGCGCCAACAAAATCTCCCGACGTCGCCCTGCCATGGGCGTTGGAGTGGTTTGCACCAGCGCTACGACTTGGCGGGGAGAACTGGACGAACTCGAGTGGCCGTCCGTACCGCGAGATCTTTCGCGAGCTGCTCACCAGCGGTTCGACCAACTCTGACTCCCGAGTGCGTCGTAAGTACGAGAACACTTCGCAATTCTTCGAACACCAAGTGCGCGGCCTCCGCGGCAACATGTTCGTAGGTGGGAAGCCACAACCCGACTAGCGTCGACGGCGCCGCTTGTGGAAGCCTAGGGCTATTTCATCGCTCACTTGAGGCGCTTCCCCGCGCCAACGAAATGCCTATGCTCGTTGCGGCGCGAATCTGGAACTCTCCTCTCGCGCAGCAGGTTGCGCCCTCTGAGGGATTGCATTGAATCGTCCTATTCGCATTGACCCAGCGCAGGGTCGGATTGTACCGGCGCCGGCGGATTCTGATCCGAAGGCGCGTCCTGTTCGAGGCCCGGTTGGGTGGCTGCTGGGACCAGAGTTGCTGGGGCAACTCAGCAAGATGATACGCAAGCGCTCGGATCCGCGCGACTGGATGCCGTACTACCGCGGTTGTGTGCACGACGAGTGTTGGAGGCATGATGGCGGTTTGATGCGCGTGCCAGATTCCCCTGAGAATGTGGGCGTGGCTGCACCGGGAGTGCGCAAGCGGGGTGCAGAGTGGGTCACGGATGTGGCGGAGCCGACGGCCGAGCAGATGGCTGATGCAAACGCGGACATTTGGTTCGACTACCTAGCCGACGCGGGTGATGCAGCCGATTCGATGTACGCGGTGGCGTACGCGACGATGGTTTCGTTCACCGGCGACGCCAACCCGACAACGTGGTCGAACGGAGACGGCCCCAAAGAACTCGAGCTGGCCAAAGCCGACACGCAGGCCAGCCTTCCCCGCGGTCAGTTCGTGTTCTTCGGTGGCGACACGGCGTATCATGTGTCGGACGCGGCGTCCTTGCGGGTGCGAGTGCAAGAGCCGTTCGATTGGGCATTTCACGACGCTCAACAGGGCGGCTACATCGCCGAGAGCGCGCGTTCGGACCTGCGTGACCGGCGTATCTACGGTATCCCGGGCAATCACGACTGGTACGACAACATCGAGGGGTTCTCACTGGTGTTCCGACTCGGGTCGGGCTCTGCCGGAGCCAAGGACAAGTCGATGATGCCGATCCCGCTACCCGAGCTGCAACGCGTTCAGCTGGCCTCGTACGTGGCGATTCAGTTGCCGTTCGGTTGGCAGATGTGGGGGCTCGACATCGACGGCGGCCTCGACGGTCGACAGCAGGCCTACTTCGAGAGCTTGAAATCGGAGCGGCTCATCGTTGCAACACCTTCGCCGGCGATCGCGTTCGGCGCCTCGATCGCCAAGGATGAGCACCGTAAAGCTCTTGAAGCGCTCAAGATCCCAATCCCCAAGGTACCGGTCAATGGCGCCGCGCCTCCCGGAATTCGCTTGGACGTGTCTGGCGACATTCACCACTACGCCCGCTACTACCCGCGCCAACAAGGCGAGACCTACGGCTCCGTCGTCTCCGGCTTGGGCGGCTCGTTTCACCATCCCAGGTTCACCCGAGCAACTTCCACCGACGAACGCGTCGAGCCCGTTCGGCTCTTTCCCCCCGAGCAAGAGTCGCGGGAAGCCGTGGCAGACAACATGTTGCGCTGGAGCTCGACCTGGATTGGCAGCTGGGCCCGAGTCGTGCCGTTTGCGCTCACCTTGCTGCTCGGGTTTGCGGCGACGTATTCGAAGGGCGGCGCCTGGCTACTTCAACTGGTGATGTCGCTTCTGCCAGGCTTTTCGGTGGAACATGTGCCGGGCGGACCTGCAGAGCTCGGGATTGCGGCACTCCTGCTGGGCGCAGTCCTAACAGCCAGCTGGGGCGTTCACAGCTCGATCCGGTTCGGCATGAGAGTGTTCGAGATGCAATTCGCCAACCCGGCGCTAGCTGAGAACATTTTCGACTTGATTCGAAACGGCAATCTCCAAAGAGTGCTGGCGCCGTATCGCTCCTATATGTACTGCTGGGCGATCGGTCTGTTTACGATCGCTCCGCTAGTCTTGGCGCCGCTATGGTTGCCGCTGTCCGTGGCGCCCGGTTTGGACCTCGCAACTCTGGTCATCTTCCTCATCTTGCCGCCTGCGGGGGCCATTGCCGCTTGGAAGGTTGCGGCGCACTACCTGGCGACACCGATGAAAATCGTGGTGGCAGTCGCGGGCCTCGTGCATGCCGTGGCGCAAATCCTGACGTGCCTGCTTTTTGCGAGACTTTTTGCTCTGTCGTACGTCACCATGATCGCCGGGGTATGGGCGATCGCCTGCGGGTCCTGGGCGCTGTACTTGGCGCGCCCGCTGTACAAGTCCGGCGCCAGGCTGCACACAGTCGTACTTGCACTGCTACCACTACTCGTTTTCGTGGCCGCCATGGGCCCACTGGTCTGGGTCGCGGACGGGCAAAGCGTTCAGACCGCGCATGACTATGGCGCTGCGCGGGAGCTGAGCAACCTGTCGTGGGATCTCTTGCGTTACGTGGTTTCAGCCGGCTTCGCCATGCCGGTTGGCACGACCTGGTTCGTCTGGTACCTCGCCGTCACCAGCCGTCTCGACGCGCACAACAACGAAGCCGGCGGGAGCGCCCGCATCACCAAGTATCGCCAGTTCATCCGCTTCAACCTTCGCCCGGATGGCCTCACTGGCTACGTCATCGCCATCATCAACTCCACCGAGGGCTCCGATCCAGTGGCGAACTCCGCTATCCGCATGGGCGGGAAGAACCTCCGGTTCAAGCTGGTGGACGTGTTCACGCTGCCGACGCCGCCCCTCGCCCCTTGAGCTATGCTCGAGCAGCGCAATGCTTCGCACTCTTCCAATTGCCGCGACCTTCGCGCTCTTCCAATTGGGCTGTGCTGAGCAACTTCACCTGCTCGATCGCGGGCCGGTGGGCGGCGTGTCACCCAGTTCTTTCTGGCCGCCTCCGAGCAGCAGCATGACTTGGGTTGCCCAGGCTACTGAGAATGCTCAGCAGGAGCCTCTGGACTCGGTGGCTCAGAGGGTGGAGGTGGCTCTTCGCGAGGACGGGTATATCGACCAGCGCTGGTACCCGGTTGGCGCCGGGAGTGCGCATGGGTTTGCGGTCACGACGAGGCTCGAACGAGTCGAGGCGGGTCAGCGGGTGCCGGTGGTTGAGCGGTGGTCGTCGCTGCACGCAGAAGCGGTGAGCCTGCGATGGCTCGAGCAGGCGCGGACGCCAGTGCTGCCAACGGCTGGGCGCTACCGCGTGCTCGTTGTTTCGTATACCGACCTTCCTATCGGTCCGAGCTCGAGGGCTCCGATTTGGAATGAGGAAACGGTCATGGACTGGCCGAATGCGTCGCAGCACTACTCGAGCAGCGAGTTCGCATTGCCTCGGCGAAGCTGCGACGGCTGCCGCTTCGGCATCTACGAGTACGAGTTCCGGTTGGAAGAGAACGGCGACGACGCGCGAGGCCGATTCGTTCCCGCAACTCGCACTGAGTCCCATCCCTTTCCGCTCCGCGGCATTTCCGGCGTAGCGACCAGCTCACGCGACTTGGGTGAACACTGGGGTGGTGGCGACGACTGAAGCCGATGAGGCGACATATCGATTCATCACCGTTGTCTGGCCGCGCCAAGTTGAGCTAGGTAGGGGGCGATGTCAGCCAACCTTCGCTTGCCGCGGTCGATCCAGGGAGTCTGGCGCCGTTTGCGTGGCCGCCCGCGGCAAGGTGTTGACGTTGACGCGAATGCTGTCTTTTTGGGGACGGACTACGGCGGCTATGCCGTGTTGCCGGAGCTTCTCGCTCCCGGCGCGTTGGTTTATTCGGCTGGGATTGGCGAGGACATCTCTTTCGACCTCGCGCTCATCGAACGCTTTGGTTGTGTCGTGCACGGTTTCGATCCAACTCCGCGGTCGTTGGCTTGGCTGAAGACGCAGGACTTACCGGACGCATACACGGTGCATCCCTACGGCTTGGCAGGGTTCGACGGGACGGCATCGTTTGCGCCTCCGAAGAACCCAGCGCACGTTTCGCATCGCGTTGCTGCGGAGGGGGAGGGCGCGCGAGTCGAGTTTCCCGTCAAGCGCCTCTCTACCGTGCTTGGTGAGCTCGGGCATGAGCGCCTCGATGTCTTGAAGCTCGACATCGAAGGCTCCGAGTACGACGTATTGGACGATCTATTGGCCGGCGTATTGCTCCCGGCCCAATTGCTGGTCGAGTTTCATCACGGCGTGGGCGGCGTGCCGCTCCAGCGAACCGAACAGAGCTTGGAAAAGCTTGGGGTTGCCGGCTATCGGGTCTTCGACGCACGCGATAGCGGTAAGGAGTTCTCGCTGGTTCTCGCGAGCACGCTTGCCCGCTAGCCGCTCGGGCTGTGACTTTCTCTAGGTTGGCTGGCCAAGTGTGTGCGCTGCGAACGAATCCCTATTGAAGGAGGTGGGCACGTTGGTCTATCGCCGAGCTTGAATGAGGAGTCGGCTCGGTTTTGCCTGGCGTGAAGCGCGCGCGCCGCTTGTGTGCGGCGTGTTCGTGCTGGCGCAGGTGAGCGTTGGCGCTGGGTGCGGCGACGACGGGGGTGACGTCAATGCCGGTGGTAGCAGCGGCTCGGGCGGTACCTCCCCGGGCGGTTCGGCGGCCGATTTGTGTATGAGCAATGTGGACTGCACGATCGGGCACCGCTGTTTGCTTCCCGAGGTTGGGGGAACGAGCGGGAGTGTGGTCGAAGCGGAGCCTGAGGCAACTGCTGCGGCCATTGGTAGCTGCAGCCGGGAGTGCATCGACGAGCTGTGTGCGCCGCGAGCCTGTACCTCTTCGACCGGTAGCTGCGGCTCACCAACTTGTGAGGATTCGACCGAATGCAAGGCGCTGGAGTTTTGCGAAAGTGACAGCGGGCTTTGCCGACCTTCTGCCGGTGAGTGCCGAGTTTGGCAAGACTGTCCGGTGAGCGAAGTCGTGCGCGGTAGGGCGGTGATCGAGTGTGATGGGGCGTGTCGATTGGTGCCGAACGCAACCTCCACGATCAGTGCGCCCTTTGCGGGGTCGGCGGGGCTGAGCGTGACGGCACCGAACGCGGGGGACATGGTGCAGGATCTTGCCACCTACAAGTTCAGGTTCACCCGCTCCGGCGTGCACGGTTTTGCGTTGCTGGTGCCGGCGCCGGCCGATAAGCAAGACGAGGTGCGCCTGGAAGATGCAACGTGGGGCGCGGTGCTCGCTCCCAACGCTGGGTCGTGCACTTGGAACGACGGCACCGACATCGTCAACGGAGAGTGGCAGCCGACTCGCTCCGACGCGCCGACCGAGGGCAGCTTCTACTTCATCCTCCAAACGGTGAATCGCGGCAAGCTCGTCGCCTACAGCGACCTGACGCCCTTCACGATCGGTCCGCCGGAGCGAGACGTAGGGGACCACTGCTCGACGGACGGCATTGGGGGCGATTGCGTGAATCCGAGCAAGCTGATGGGTTGCCTTGGCGACCGCTGTACGTTGGTTTGTGCGTCGAACGCCGCGTGCGCTCCACTCAAGTGCGGCGATCCGATCGCCGGTGTTCGATACTGTCAATAAAGGCGAAAGCGCTGCTTAGCTCGCAAAGGGAAGACGAGATGACCAAGAATATGCGTGCCGGATGGGGAACGATGGGCGGCTTGGCGGTGTGCCTCTCGTCAGCCTGTGGCGGCGGGCAACCTACTCCGACCGTGGCACCGGCCGCTTCAGCGCCGGTTCCGGCCGTGGCGGCACCTGCCAGCGCTTCGAGCGCCCCGGTTTCGACGCCGCCTTCGGACACTGCCGCGGCACCTGGCTCTTTCCCGTGGCCCAGCAAGCTCTCCGAAGCCGACACCGAGCTGTGCAAGGAAGCGGAGTCTCGGGTGAAGGCGGGCGTGGCGCTCCTGGATCAGGTTTGGCTGGCCGCGACCTGCGTGCTCCACCGCTTGCCGGAAGACAAGCAGGCAGAGTTTGCCACGCGAGTGCACGCGTTCCGAGACGACCCGGCCACGGCCGCAGCTAGCATCACCCTCGTCGCTTCGAACCTGCCCGCGCCTCTCGACGCCGACTTCAAAGCTAGCGGCGCGAACCCCAAGATGCGGGTCGACGTCTACGTCGTCGACGCCAAAAAGCGTGAGGAGCTGAAGAACCTCAAGGAGCCACACTTGGGCATGGGTAGCTGGCGCGGCATCTGCTTGCCCTGGCAGGACAAGGCCGGGCATTCGGATGTGACGCGCCAAGCGCTGGACGCGATTGAGGCTCAGAGCGGAAAGCACCTCTTTTCGAGCCAAGCCAAGGACGTTTTAACCGACGCCTCGCAAGACGCCGACTTCTTCGCGTGGACCAGGATGGCCGCGCACGCGCAGACCGACTCGGACGACAAGGGGCGCCCCAAAGATCGTGAGAAGGCTCAGGATGCGTTCATCACCTTCGTGAAAGAGGGGCTGGACAAGGCCAAAGCTGCTTGCGGTGAACCGAACGGCGGCGATCTTGCCCTGAAGAAGGCGCTGTATTGGACCGGCTACTCGGTGCACGCCCTGCAAGACTTGGCGCCCCATCGCGGTCGCACCAACCCCGAGCATTCGTTCAACGCCAACCACGGCAAGAATCCGGATGTCGACGACGACGCCATCGCGCTCGCGAAGGACCTGACGATCCGCTACCTGAGCCAGGCCTTAGCCAACTCGCTCGCCCCGTGCGCCGCCAAGTTCGCGACCTACAAGGGTGGAGCCGTGACTCCGCTGTTCAAGTGGGTGGACTTGAAGCTCAGATACGACAACACGCCCGCGTCCCTGATCGAGTACAAGCAATCAGCTGCGCTCTACGAGAAGATCAAAACCGAGCCTAACGTCAGTGTACGCTGGTTCGGTGGCGATGCGCCCAAGCCGACGTGTGCGGAAGACGCCGGGTGCAAGGCCCTGTTCGCCAAGGTTCCGAAGTAGTGCGTCGCGTCGCGTGCCTGTTGTGGGCAAGCCTCTCGTACCTGCTGCTGTGCACGCACGCCTTCGCACAGGGCTTGCCCGATCGGCTGGTTCGCATCGAGGCGCTCGATGAAGCCGACACGGTGCAAGGCTGTGGCGCGGGCTACCTCACCGATTCCGCGCGCATCATCACGGCGTACCACGTGGTCGTACCGCCCGGCTCGAGCCTCTGCGGTAGTCCGGCTGGGCAGCAGACCAACATCGTCAAGCTCAAGGTAACGCGCCACAACAAGGCTCCAGTCGTCGTCGGTTGCGGCGATTTGTCCTTGGTGCCCGCGCTAACGAACGACAGCCTGCCACCCAAGGCCGACATCGCTTTTCTCCAAATCGATCAAAGCCAATCGGCGTTGCTGCAGGTGACCGGCGAGGCGATCGACGGGTTCGTCGACGACACTGAGTTCGAGGCGCAGGCATCGGGCAAGGTCTTCGGCTACCTCGACGACCAGTGTCGGAGGCCCGACGCTCCGCCAGCAGCCAGGCAGCAAGTCGTGCTCGGGTCGCTACGCACGGTCAAGAATCAGAAGACGGGGCAGGTCGGCGAGTACATCGTCATCGATCACCCCTTCCAGCCGGGGACGAGCGGGAGCCCCGTCGTTTGGAAGGGGACGGATCGGGTCATCGGCATTTACGTCGGGAAAGAAGAGGCCAACGCCGACAGTGACGGCACTGAAGGACTCATTGTTCCCTTCGACGACCCGTACATCCGTGACAACTACCGAAACCTGACAGGCCGCGACCTGGACACCCAGAGCTTGAGCCCGGTTCGCACGAACCTTTCTGCCGTCGTTTTGGTGGGTAAGCCGTTCGGATGGGAGAGCAGCGCGTTCGGCGCCGGGGTCGCGTTCGGCTGGGAACAATGGTCTTGGTTCAATTGGTCCCTCGGTTTTGCCGGATCCATCAACTGGTCGCGGATTCGGCTGGCTTGGGAGTATCGCGATCCGCTGGGCCACCCCATCGACCACGAGTCACGCACGGCCAACGCGGTGGGGTTCGACTTCGCGCTCGAGCTCCAGCTGCTCCGCCGTCACCGGCTGCGCCCCGTGTTCGGGGTAGGTACGCGCGGGCACTGGCTGCCGAAGCTCTCGGGGCCCCAAGAGCTCGACACGTTTCACTGGTCGCTTTCGGGATTTGGCCGGCTGGGGCTGGAGCTATCCATCAAGCAGTTTCTCACGGTACGAGTCACCAGCGACATGGGCTACGGCTGGATCCCGAACACCGTCGTCCAGTATTCAGGGATCGGGTCGGGCCTCGACTACGTCGGGCACGACAACGCGACGCACGCGATTTCGCTTCAGGGCGCGGCCTGGATCGGTTGGACGTTCTGAGCGGCTCCTTTCAGCCGTCGAGCTGCACGCTCAGATTCGCGCGCTTATTGGTAGAGGTGCCCAAACCCTTCCTGTTCCAGCGTGCGTCGCACTGCCGGCCGAGCCATCACTTTCGCTGCGAGCGCTGAATAGCGGGGCAAATCGCTCACCGGTAGCTCGACGCGGCGACCCCACAAGTACGGAACCGTCAGGTAGGCGTCGCACAGCGAGTAGCGTTCGCCGAGCACGAAGCCATCGCGTGGTAGGCGCCCTTCCACATAGTGCATCAGGTCGAAGAAGCGCTGCTTGCCGTCGACTTTGAGGGCGGCGGCGGCGGTTTCGTCGGAGGTGTAGCGGGAGGGGCGGAAGTGCGAGATGAAAGCGACGTGCACGGCGCTCGAGATGAGGCTCATCCATTCGTTCGCCCGCGCACGCAGCAGCGGCTCACGGGGTAGGAGCTCGAGCGCGGGTGACAGATCGGCGAGGTAGTTGAGCAGCGCGGGCGTTTCGGTCAGGATGGTGTCGGGCGCTACCTCGAGCGCGGGGACGCGACCGAGCGGGTGAATGCGTCGGTACCGTTCGGTGTGCTGGTGTCCCTCGCGGACCAAGATGGGCTCGAGCTGATAGGGAACGCCGACTTCCTCGAGTGCGATGTGGGTGGCGAGCGAGACGGCACCGGGCGAGTAATAGAGCGTGGGCGTGAACGACATGCCCGTCTGGATAGCCAGCTCGGTTCGATGAATGAAGTGAATTGATTTCATTCAATTCATCGAGTTTACTCATGAGCATGCAAACCGGCACGCTAGAAGCCCGCGATTTGCGGCTCGTTCAGGCCATCGCGGAGGCCGGCGGGGCCACGCGCGCGGCCAAGCTCCTGCACCTCAGCCAGTCCGCGGTCAGCCACCAGCTGCGCAGTCTCGAAGAGCGGCTGGGGCTCGAGCTATTTCGGCGCGAAGGGCGCAGGCTCGCGATGACACCGGCAGCCGAGCACCTGGTCACGCTCGCGCCGCAAGTGCTGGCGCCGCTGCTTCAAGCCGAGCTCGAGCTCAAGCGCGGTCTGCATCGCGAGCGCACGAAGCTGCGCGTCGGCACGCAGTGCTACACCGCGTACCATTGGCTGCCCGCCGCGCTCTCGGCTCTCATGGCAGAGCATCCAGAGATCGAGCTGGTGCTGAGCAGCGAGATGGTGGACGACGCCGCGAGCGCGCTGGACGACGATCGTTTCGATCTGGTGTTGTGTGTGGTGCCGCCAAAGTCGAGCAAGCTCACTCGGGTGCCGCTGTTCGGTGACGAGCTGCTGCTCGCCGTGCCGCCTGGTCACCCGCTAAGCCGAAAGCCCTACGTGGAAGGTCGCGATCTGGAAGGGCAGACGCTGATCCAAACCGCTACCTCCGGGGGCGAGCGCGAGCGAGTCAAACGGCTGATCTTCGGCACCTCACCCCCCGAGCTGCGAGTGGTGCGCTTGCCGGTGGTAGAGGCCGTGCTCGACCTCGTGCAGGCCGGCATGGGTGTCAGTATCCTTACGGGCTTCACGTTGGAGCGGCGGGTCGAGCGCGGAGAGCTCAGTGCAGTTCGAATCACGCGCGGCGGCCTGCGGCGGCGCTGGAGCGGAGTCTTCCGCCGTGGCTCGGCCCTGAAGGAGCCGAGCCTCACGCTGCTCAAGACCCTGAAGGCCCGTGGTTTGCCGCGTAAGCCTCGATAATCCTTGAATATTAGCTGCTCGCCGATCCAGCTTGCCGCGTCAGGGGGTCGGCATCAGGCTCCGCCCCGCATGCTCATCCTGTCCGGCCCTCCCGCGTTCACCCCGGCCCGCCTCGCGCGCAAGCTCCAGCGGCTGCAGCGAGACAATCCGGGCATCACGCAGGCGTCGGCGCGCTTCGTCCACTTCGTCGATTGCGGGAGCGAGCTCTCCGGTGAGGGGCAGCAGGTGCTGGGTCGCCTGCTCGAGTACGGGCCGAAGATCGAGCTCCAAGATGCTGGCGGGCGCGAGGTGGTGGTCGTGCCGCGGCTCGGTACGATCTCGCCCTGGTCGACCAAGGCGACCGACATTGCGCGTAACTGTGGCCTGAGCGCCATCAAGCGCGTCGAGCGCGGCATTGCTTGGCAGATCGCTGGCAGCATCAGCGACGAAAAGGCGCTGCGCGGCGCGCTTCACGATCGCATGACCGAGTCGCTGCTCGAGCGGCGTGAAGATGGCGCGCGGATCTTCGCACGCGCCGAGCCGCGCCCGCTGGCGCGCGTCGATTTGAGCCCCGGCAAGAGTGCGCTCGAGGCCGCGAACAAGCGTTTGGGTCTCGCGTTGGCCGACGACGAGGTCGACTACCTGCTCAAGAGCTACGCCGCGCTCGGCCGTGACCCCACGGACGTGGAGCTCATGATGTTCGCACAAGCGAACAGCGAGCACTGCCGCCATAAAATCTTCAACGCAGACTTCGTGATTGACGGCGAAAAGCGGGAAAAGTCGCTGTTCAAGCTGATCAAGGTGAGCACCGAGCAGAGCCCCAACGGCGTGCTCTCGGCGTACAAGGACAATGCCGCGGTGATCGAAGGTCACACCGCCGCGCGCTTCATGCCCGACCCGCGCACCGGTCGCTACACCTACAGCACCGAGCCGATCGACATCTTGATGAAGGTCGAGACGCACAACCACCCGACCGCTATCTCGCCTTACCCGGGCGCCGCGACCGGCTCCGGCGGCGAGATCCGCGATGAGGGTGCGACGGGGCGTGGGGCGAAGCCGAAGGCGGGGCTCTCCGGCTTCTCGGTCTCCAACCTACGACTGCCGGGTGCGCTCCGACCCTGGGAGGTCGACTACGGCAAGCCGTCACGCATCGCCTCGGCGCTCGACATCATGCTCGAGGGACCGATCGGCGGCGCCGCGTTCAACAACGAGTTCGGACGACCGAACCTGTGCGGCTATTTCCGCACCTTCGAGCTCTCGGCGCCTGGCCCCGCTGGCCGTGAGGTGCGCGGCTACCACAAGCCGATCATGCTGGCGGGCGGCTTCGGCAGCATTCGCCGCGAGCACGTCAAAAAGCACGAAATTCCGGCCGGTGCGAAGATCGTGGTGCTGGGTGGCCCAGCCATGTTGATCGGCTTGGGCGGCGGCGCGGCATCGTCGATGGCTTCGGGGGCCTCCGAAGAGGATCTGGATTTTGCCTCGGTGCAGCGCGACAACGCCGAGATGCAGCGGCGCTGTCAGGAGGTCATCGATCGCGCTTGGGCGCTCGGCTCCGACAACCCGATCATCTCGATTCACGACGTGGGCGCGGGTGGCCTTTCCAACGCGCTGCCGGAGCTGGTCAACGACAGCGGGCGTGGCGCGACCTTCTTGCTGCGCGCAATCCCGAGCGACGAGCCGGGCATGTCGCCACTCGAGATTTGGTGCAACGAGGCGCAAGAGCGCTACGTGCTTGCGATCGCGCCCGAGTCGCTGCCCAAGTTCGAGGAGCTGTGTCGGCGTGAGCGCTGCCCTTTCGCGGTCGTCGGTACCGCCACGGCCGAGCGGCAGCTGCGCGTGACCGACGCGCACTTCGCCGAGCAGCCGATCGATATGCCGCTCGAGGTCTTACTCGGTAAGCCGCCGAAGATGACCCGTACGGTCGAAACCGGCGATTTCATGCCGGATTCGCTGCAGCATTCGCGCTTCGACGTGCGTGAGGCGCTGCTGCGGGTGCTACGCCTGCCGACCGTTGCGGACAAGACCTTCCTCATCACGATCGGTGATCGCACCGTCGGAGGCTTGTGCAGCCGAGACCAGATGGTCGGGCGCTGGCAGGTGCCGGTGGCGGACGCTGCGCTCACGGCCAGCGGCTTCAACAGCTACACCGGTGAAGCGATGGCGATGGGTGAGCGCACTCCGCTCGCGCTCCTCGATGCCGCTGCATCGGCCCGCATGGCCGTGGCGGAGTCCATCACCAACATCGCCGCGGCTCCGATCGCGAAGCTCTCCGATGTGCGGCTCAGCGCCAACTGGATGGCGCCGGCTGGTCACCCCGGTGAAGACGCGCGCCTGTACGCGGCCGTGCAGGCCGTCGGAGCCGAGCTGTGCCCGGCGCTCGGCATCGCGATCCCGGTCGGCAAGGATTCGATGTCGATGCGCAGCGTGTGGCGCGAAGGCGGGGAGGAGCGATCGGTGACCGCACCGCTCTCGCTCATCATCAGCGCCTTCGCTCCGGCCGTCGACGTGCGGCGCGCGCTCACGCCCGAGCTGTCGCGCGCCGACGGTCCGACCGAGCTGCTCCTCGTCGATCTCGGTCGCGGCAAGAACCGACTCGGCGGCTCCGCGGTACTGCAAGTGCACGGCTCCGTCGGTGAAGCCCCGCCTGATTTGGACGATCCGGCGCTCTTGCGCGGATTTTTCGCGGCGATTCAGGAGCTCAACGCGGCTGGGTTGCTGCTCGCGTACCACGACCGTTCCGACGGCGGGCTGATCGTCACGCTGCTCGAAATGGCGTTTGCGGCGCGCGCCGGCCTGGCGGTGCAGCTCGACTCGCTCGGGCCCGACGCACTCTCGGCGCTGTTCTCCGAAGAGCTGGGCGCAGTCGTGCAGGTGCGGGTCGAAGACGTGGCCCGCGCGCGCGAGGTGTTGGCGCAGCATGGTCTTTCCGACCTGGTGCACACGGTCGGTACCGTGCTCGACGAGGATCGCATCGAGGTCACGCAGAACGGCAAGCAGCTGCTGAACGAAACGCGCAGCTCGCTCCGCGGCGTGTGGTCGGAAACCACGCACGCGATGCAGCGTCTGCGCGACGACGCTACCTGCGCTGACGAAGAGCAAGCGCTGCGCGTGGATGCGGGCGATCAGGGGCTCGTCGTGAAGACCACGTTCCTCATCGACGAGGACGTCGCGGCGCCGTTTATCGCGCGAAGCGGCGCGAGCCGCCCTCGCGTCGCGATCTTGCGCGAGCAAGGCGTGAACGGGCAGCTCGAAATGGCGGCCGCCTTCGACCGCGCCGGCTTTGCCGCCATCGACGTGCACATGAGCGACCTGCTGGAAAATCGCATCTTGCTGCGCGAGTTTCAGGGCCTCGTGGCCTGCGGCGGTTTTAGCTACGGAGACGTGCTGGGCGCCGGCGGAGGCTGGGCTAAGTCGGCGCTGTTTCACTCCGCCACACGCGCGCAATTCGAGGAGTTTTTCGCGCGATCGGGCACGTTTTCGCTCGGCGTGTGCAACGGCTGCCAGATGCTCTCCAACCTGGCAGAGCTGATCCCCGGCGCGCAGGGCTTCCCGCGTTTCGTGCGCAATCGCTCCGAGCAGTTCGAGGCGCGGCTGGGTCTGGTGCGCATCGAAAAGAGCCGTTCGGTGCTGCTTGCCGACATGGCCGGCTCCCTCTTGCCGATCGCAGTGGCACACGGCGAAGGCCGCGCTGAGTTCGCCGACCCGAACGGTCACGCCGCCTTCGAGCAATCGGGCCGCGTCGCGGTGCGCTTCGTCGACGCCCAAGGCGAAGTCGCCCAGCGCTACCCCCAAAACCCGAACGGCTCACCCGCCGGCATCGCGGCCATCACCAGCGACGACGGCCGCGCCACCCTGATCATGCCCCACCCCGAGCGCGTCTTCCGCAGCGTCCAATACTCCTGGCGCCCCCGCGAATGGTCGGAAGACGCCCCCTGGATGCGCCTCTTCCGCAACGCCCGCCTCTTCGTCGGCTGATGATGACGGCACGGGGGACGGTGTCGCAGCTCGGGCGTCTCGCTCTTTGCATGACGCTCGTGCTCGCAAGCTCTGCCTGCGATTCGCTCGACAACTGCCCGGCAGCGCAGGCAGATATCACTATCGAGACTGGCATCACCAATCACCGAGCAGGCACCTACTCTTCGGCGCCGTCGTGGGGACCCCGCGACCCGTACCCTGCCAAGACGACGCTCCATTTCATCCACGACTTGCGCTTCACGCCCGATGAGTTCGACAGCTACGTCTCGTTCACGGCCGAGGGTTCCGACTTCAGCGAGAACACCGGCAACCAAGCGCGCTGGAAGTGCATCGACGATCACGAAATCGTGCTCAAAAATGATACGTGCGAGGACGGCTTTTATGTCTTCGTCACCGCTTCGGGCGCCGGCGATCAACACAACCCCTGCTCCTGCGCTCAACAAGCCGCGGGAGAATGCCCGACGCCCTAGAATCAGCGCGCCATAGCATGGCTTGCGCGACGTGGTGATGTGCAAGTGCCCAGGTCAGGGTGATGTGCAAGTGCCCAGGTCGGGGTGATGTGAAAGTGCCCAGGTCGGGTGTGAGAGTGCCCACGTGGTTCATGGGCATGAGCCCACGTGGGTCGTACGAAAGTGCCCACGGTGGGTCGTGCGAAAGCGCCCACGTGTCCATGGGCATCAGCCCACGTGGGTCGTGTGAAAGTGCCCTCGTGGTCCATGGGCATCAGCCCACGGTGGGTCGTGCGAAAGCGCCCACGTGTCCATGGGCATGAGCCCACGTGGGTCGTGTGAAAGTGCCCACGTGGGTCGTGCGAAAGCGCCCACGTGGTCCATGGGCAGTGTGAAAGTGCCCACGTGGGTCGTGCGAAAGTGCCCACGTGGGTCATGGGTATCAGCCCACGTGGGTCATTGGCACCAGCCCACGGGGGCGGCCGCGCGCCGGGTGTCAGCTACGACAGCGCCCTAACGACGTTCGGCGGCAGCGTCAGCGCGCCGAAGCGGTCTGCCGGGTAGAGGTAGTCGTCCCCGGATTCGTCCACCACTCGCAATAAGCCGAGTCGTTGCGCTTCGGCATCGGGGAGCGCGCGATAGATCTTTCGCTCGTCGAGTGACGCGGCAAAGCCACGGTTCGAAAGGCACACCACGAAAACCTTGCGACGCGACCTAGCGGTAGATGCGCTTGATTTTGGCTTCCTTGCGCCTGATGCCGTGCGCTTCATAGAAGTGGATTTCCGCCGTGTGGCCGCTGCCATCGGTGAGCCGGATCCTAGCAACGCCCTTCTTCTTCCGCCAGCGACCCTTGCCATACCGTTTCTCCAGTCGTTTCAGTTCTCGAATGGCTCGACCCACGGCGATGGTTTCAAGTTGGAGAACCGCCCCCAAAATCTCGAACATCGTCGACGCTCATCGTCCGCCGATGCCGCTCGGTTGCGAACAGGTTGCTCCACGCTGGCGCACGTTGGGCTCTGGGCGCGTCTGCGCCCTGCAACGAAGGGCGCTCCTGCTCGGCGCGACCGAGAGCCGCGACGGCAGTTTCTGCGAGGAGCAGCTGCGAGGTGGCAGCCCACTCACGCTACGCACGCGCCATGTCGCGACTGCGACATAGCGTCAGAGTTGAATTCGCACCGCGAAATGATTAGGGAATTCATGTCGCATTTGCGACACGGAATTGCGCGCTGGAAGCAAGCTCGATGGCGGCGCTGTCGAACGGTCCCTGCGAGCGCTGGGCGATCGGTTTCGAGCTCGGCGGCGGGCTCCAGACGAAGCGAGCGACGCGCGCCCCGACGGAAGTTTCGTGGCGCGGGGTTAACGCAGAGCTTTGAGAAATGGAGTGACCGCCGCGACTCCGTCGCGCTCCAGCACGCGCAGGGTTTCACTGCCAACGACTGCGATGTCGGCCTTGTTGCGTAGGAAGGCGACGTCCGTTTTGTCCTTGACTCCGAAGCCGACCGCGAGCGGGAGGGTGGTGGCGGCGCGGGCGCGGGCCAGGTACTCGGAGAGGTCGTTCGAGAAGGCGGTGGCGCTGCCGGTGACGCCTTTGCGGGCGACGCAGTAGATGAAGCCGTGCGCATGCTGGGCGATCGACGCGAGTCGAGCTGGCGTCGTGTTGGGCGAGTAGATGAAGATGGGGGCGAGCTGTTGTTCGCTCATCGCCGCGAGGTATTCGGTGCCTTCTTCCGGCGGCAAATCGGGCACGATGGCGCCGCGCAGACCGGTTTCGCGCATGCGCGTGACGAAGCGCGCCACGCCCTGCCGGAACAGGATGTTGTAGTAAGTCATGAACAGGAACGGCACCTCGAAGCGGCGCGTGACCTGCGCGGCCAGCTCGAAGCAGCGCTCCACGGTGGTGCCGGCAGCGAGCGCCTCCTGATTGGCCCGCAGGATGACCGGGCCGTCGGCGATTGGCTCGGAGAACGGGATTTGTAGCTCGATCAGGTCGACCCCGGCGGTCACCATCGCCTCTACCAGGCGCAAGCTGGTGTCGAGCGAGGGGTGCCCCACGACGATGTGCGTCATGAGCAGGATGTCGCGCTGCTGGCGCCGTTGCTTCAGGTATTGCTCAAGCACGATAGCTCTCCGCCTTGCGTTGAACGAACTCTTCCCACTTGGGGTCGTGGAAGGCATCGGCGACGGTGAAGATGTCTTTGTCACCGCGCCCGGATTGATTGATGAGCACGACGTCGCTTGTCGGCAGGGTGCCCACCTCTTTGAACGCTTGGGCGAAGGCGTGTGACGACTCGAGCGCCGGGATGAGGCCCTCTTTGCGGATGGTGAGCTTGAGCGCTTCGATCACCTCTGCATCTGTGGCTGCTTCGAAGCGCGCGCGCTTGGTTTCGTGGAAGTGCGCAAGGATTGGCGAAACGCCCACGTAGTCGAGCCCGGCTGCGACGCTGTGCGTCTCGTTCATTTGCCCGTCGTCGTTCTGCAAGAAGTACGTTTTGTAGCCCTGCGCGACGCCGATCGAGCCGTCACGGCTGGCGAGGCGCGCGGCATGGCGGCGCGTTTCGACGCCGTCGCCGCCCGCTTCGACGCCCACCAACTCGACCGCCTTGTCGTCCAAAAATCCGCTGAAAATGCCCATCGCGTTCGAGCCGCCGCCCACGCAGGCGTAGACGCGGCGCGGCAGCTTACCGGTGCGATCCAAGAGCTGCTGGCGCACCTCTTGCCCGATGATGGACTGAAAGTAGGTGACCATCTCAGGGAACGGATGGGGACCGCAGGCGGTGCCGAGCACGTAGTGCGTGTCGTCCATATTCGAGACCCAGTCGCGGAAGGCCTCGTTGATGGCGTCCTTGAGCGTGCGTGAGCCGTCGCGCACCGGTACGACCGTCGCGCCGAGCCGCTCCATCCAGAATACGTTCGGCCGTTGTCGCTCGACGTCGAGCTCACCCATGTAGATGGTGCACGCGAAGCCGAATTTTGCGGCCATGGTGGCGGTCGCAACGCCGTGTTGCCCGGCGCCGGTTTCGGCGATGACGCGCTTCTTGCCCATGCGCTTCACCAGCAAGCCTTGGCCCATCACGTTGTTCGCCTTGTGGGCGCCCGTGTGGTTCAAGTCTTCGCGCTTGATGTAGATTTGCGCACCCCCGAAATGGCGCGTCAGGTTCTCAGCGTAGGTGAGCGGAGTCGGCCGGCACGAGTAGGTGCTCATCAGCTCCTGGTACTCGCGCCAAAACGCCGGATCGGAGCGAGCGGCCTGGAAGGCCTCGTTGAGCTCATCGAAGGTGGCTTGCAGGATTTCGGGCACGAATGCGCCACCAAACCCCTCGAAATAGCCGCGCTGGGCGCGAATTGGTTCGCTCATGTCGGGACCTCGGCTCCTATCGTTTGCGAAAATACCAGCGTGTCGGTGCGGCAAAATAGCTCGCAGTAAACGGCGCGCGGCGCGCTCGGAAAAAACAGCGCGCGGCGCACGAGCAAGATGGGCGTGCGCGACGAAAGCTCGAGCAACTGCTTGAGCTCGTCGTCCGGCAGAATCGCGCGGAAGCTTTGCTCGGCATGAGTCGGTTTCAAGTAGTAGCGCTCTTCGACCACGCGAGACAGCGACACGCCCGAGAGCTGCAGCGAATCGAGCGCTGGAAAGAAATCGGGGTCGAAGTACAAGCGCTCGAGCAGCACCGGTTCGTCGTCGACGCGCCCGAGCCGAGTGAGCACGTACGCCGTGCGCTCCGAGAATGGGTTGTCCGGAGTTTGCACGAGCCGCCGAGCCGCTACCTTGCCGATCAACTTCGTCGTGAGGGCCAAGCCGCCAGCACGAAAGCTCGATAGCGTGCCGCCCAGCGAAAGCAGATCGACTTTGCGCGGCTCCGCGCGCACGAAGGTGCCGGCGCCGCGACGCCGCTCGACGAGCCCGCGCTTCACTAGGAGCTCGGTCGCCTGCCGCACCGTGGGCCGACCGATGTGGTGGCGTCGCGACAGCTCTGGCTCCGACGGCAGACGCTGCCCCTCCACCAGCGCACCGCTCTCGATCTGGCGGGTCAGCTGTTCGGCGAGCTGCTGGTACAGCGGCAGCGGCGACGCGGGGTTCAGCACCCGGGAAGGGTCGATCCTTGGGGTAAAGTTGTCAAGACAACTTTACAAATGGCGTCCCTGCGACTGGGTGAGCCGATCCTGGGTTACTCTTTGAGGATGCGAAGTCGCACGATTTCCGCGATTGCTGCCTCGCTCTTATTAGCTTTGGCCTGTGGTGGTGGCGCCTTCACGGCGGGAGATGGCTCGGGTGGTGGTGGTGCCGGCACGAGCGGAGGCTCGGCTGGTACCAGCGGCCAGACCCACCTCGGAGGAAAAAATGGGGGCGGCAAGGGAGGGACGAGCTCCGGCCCAGGTCCAGGCGCGGGCGGCGACTCGGGCGATGGCGGCAAGTCGTCGGGTGGCAAGTCGTCGGGCAGTAGCGGCAGCTCGAACGCGGGCACCACCAGCACGAGCAGCGGCGGTGAGGGCGGTGACGGGAGCAGCGGGCCCGAGTGCACCGGACCTTCCGACTGTCAGCCGTCGACCAAGTGCAAGAAGGCGTTTTGCCAGAGCGGCATGTGCGGCGAAGAGAACGTGCCCAACGGTCCCTACAGCCTGCAAGTCGCTGGCGACTGCAAGCGACTCGAGTGCGAGAACGGCAAAGAGGTCATCGTGACCGATCCGCAGGATGCGGACGACATGAACGAGTGCACGACCGACTCGTGCGCGGCTGGCGGCGGTGCCGTGCACTCGGCGCGGTATGGTGAAGTGTGCGCGGGCGGCGGGGGCATCTGCAGCGAAGCCGGCAAATGCGAGCTATGTAGCCGCGACGCGTGTCCCGCTACCGAGTGCGGCATGCCGATTTGCGCCGAAGGGAAATGTAAGCTCGCGCCGAAGCCCGCTGGTACCTTCTGCAAGGGTTTCGAGGATCAATGCGATGGCGCCGGCAACTGCATCGACTGCGTGAACAGCGGCGGTTGCGGTGAATGCTGCGTGTGCAGCGCGCTCCACGTTTGCGTGCCCGCGTAACTCGTAACTCTCGTAGCGTAGCGCCTCAGGTCTGGCGGCGCTCGCGCGCGCGCTGGTCAAAATCTCGAACCACCTCGACAAGTGCCCACGGCGTTGTCAGGTTTGTATCGAACCCATGAAGGTCGTCATCTTTGGGGCCAGCGGTATGGTCGGCCAAGGGGCTTTACGGGAGTGCCTGCTCGACCCAGACGTGACCGCCGTTTTGGCGGTGGGGCGGAGCCCGAGCGGCCAGCGGCACCCCAAGCTCAAGGAGCTGGTGCAAGAGGACGTGACCGACCTGGCGATGATCGAGCACGAGCTGCGCGGCTACGACGCCTGCTTGTTCTGTCTCGGCGTGTCGGCGGCCGGGTTGAGCGAGGCGGACTACCGCCGCATCACCTACGACCTCACGCTCAGCATTGCGCAGACGCTCGAGCGCTTGAATCCGAAGATGACCTTCGTTTACGTGTCGGGCGGCGGCACCGACGCGACCGAGCGCGGTTTGTCGATGTGGGCCCGCGTGAAGGGCGCCACCGAGAACGCCCTCCTCGCCATGCCGTTCGAGCGCGCCTACATGTTGAGGCCGGGCTTCATTCGGCCACAGCACGGCATCGTCTCCAAAACGCGCTGGTATCGCGTCCTCCACGCCCTGATCGGCCCCGTGTATCCGACCCTCAAGCGCCTGTTTCCCAACCAGGTCACCACCACCCAGGAGCTAGGAGTGGCCATGTTGCGCTTGCTCAAGGGCGGCTTCGGCAATCGCGTGCTCGAGAACCGCGACATCGTGGCGCTAGCTGACGCTGAGGCATAATGGTCGCACACCGAAGCTCGGGGTTGCGCTCGCTGCGAGTTCGAGGAAAGTTCTCGTTAGCGCATGGCAGCAGTCGGTTCTAACGGGGGCAAAGGGCGCCGTCGCATCGCGCTGCTGATGGACGCGATCGAGGACGATTACCAGGCGGGGATCGTGCGCGGAGCCGCTCAGGCTGCTCAGCACGCGGACGCTCAGCTGGTGTGTTTGGCGGGCGGCGTGGTCGGGGAAGCGGGCAAAGACGTTCGCTCGCAACGAAACTTCGTGTTCGACCTGTTGGACCCGGGCGACTTCGACGGCGTGGTGGTGCTGGGCGGCTCGCTCGCCAGTCAGATCGGCCAGCAGGGATTCGACGGCTGGGTGCAGCGCTTCAATGGGCTGCCCGCGGTTTGCGTCGGGCTCGAGCTGCCGAGCTGTCACAGCCTGGTGGTCGACGGCGCCGAGGGCATGCGGCAAACACTGCGCCACCTGATTCAGGTGCACAATCACCGGCGCATCGCGTTCGTGCGCGGGCCGGTGGCGAGCTTCGACGCAGAGGAGCGTTACCAGGCCTATCGCGAGGTGCTCGCGGAGCACGACATCAGCGAGGACGCGCGGCTCGTCTTACAGGGGACGTGGCTGCGCGATTCGGGCGAGGCCGCCGTTAGCGAGCTGTTCGACGAACGCGCGATGAAGGTCGAAGCCGTCAGCGCGATCGTCTCGGCCAACGACTACATGGCGCTCGGTGTGATGGACGCGCTGCGCGAGCGCGGCATCGCGGTGCCGGGCGATATCGCGGTGACCGGCTTCGACGACGTCGATGCGGGTAAGTGCGCGGTTCCGCCGCTCACGACCGTGCAGCAACCGACTGAAGCGATGGGGCGTGAAGCCGTGCGCCGCGTGGTGGCGCTCATGGCCGGCAAAGCCGAGCCGCGCCTTTCGCCTCTCGCTACCACCATCGTCGGGCGCCGTTCGTGTGGCTGCGCGATGGGCGAGGTGTTCATGGCCCCCGCCGCCCCGGCGCGCCCCGGGCGAGCGCTCGAGCTAGCAGTGCTCGAGCGTCGTACCCTGATTTTTGCCGAGCTGGCGCGCAGCGCGCGCGGGTCGCTGGTTGGCGCCGGACCACGCTGGGAAGAGCGCCTGCTGAGCGCACTGCTCGCTGACGTGCGGGATCCCGAGCACGGCACGTTCCTGGCGACCCTCGATCAAATGATGGCTGGCCTGCAGCGCGCCGGCGCCGAGCTGGGGCGGGTGCAGCCGGTAGTGGGCACCCTGCGTCGCTCGCTCTTGGACTGCGCGTCCGGCGACCAAACCGCGATCGAGCGCATCGAGGACGTGCTCGATTCGGCGCGTGAGCTGATCGCCGAATGGTTGGTACGCGGCGAAACGTTGACCCGCATCGAGCTGGTCGACTTCTTGCGCGGCATCTCCCAGGTGAGCGGTAGTTTGCTCGGCAAGCCGGGTGGCTACGCGGCGCGGCTCGCCTTCGAAGAGCGCCTGAAGGGGCTCGGCTTGACCGCGTTTTCGCTCGGGCTGTTCGGCGAGCCCGGCAAGACCACGCCGACGTGCCAGTGCCTGGCGGGCTATGGGCCCAGCGGGCGCGCCCAACCGGAGACTCACTTCGCTTCGAGCGCTTTCGCAGCGGCTGGCGTTTTCGAGCAGGAGCGCGCTGCCTTTTTGGTCCAGCCGCTCGTTTACGAGGGCGAGCCGATTGGCCTGCTCACGCTCGCCTTGGGCGAGCGGCACGGTAGCGTCTACGAGCAGATGCGCGAGACGTTCGGCGTCGCGCTGCGCGGCTTTCGCCTGGCGGCACTGGCCGGCTAACCGCAGTACAGGTTGTCCCCCGGTGCGACGCCAAGCAGCTGGCAGAAGCGCTCGTAAAGTTCACGCGCGCCACGACCGCTTCAGCCCAGGCGCCGTTACACTCCTGGCCGCCGTTGATGCTGCGAATCGTTTCGCCGAAACCGTGTCCGTCGGTGATGCCTGTATGCGGGGTGAAGTTCCCGGCGCCACGCTGGGTCATCCAAAACCAAAGGCCGGTGGCCCAGGCAATGGTCGGGTTCTGCGCGACGAGCTCCGGTTGCGTGAGCAGCTCGTAGCCGAGCTCGGCCCCTGCCGAGCAGTAGTTGTAGTTCCACGAGATCTGGATCGGGCCGCGGCCGTAGTACTGCTTGCCCGGTGAGCAGGGGCACTGCTCGCTCGGTTGGCAATACACGTCCTTCTCGATCTGTTCGATGTAGACGAGCTCACCGGTTTCGCGCGCCACGTTGGCCAGGAACGCCGCCGCTTCGCGCTTGCGCTCCTCCACCGTACCGGTGCCCGCGAAGGCCGAGTACTTGCGAGTCGCATCCACCAGACCTTGGTACGTGTAGAAAGCGTTCCGGTCGGGGAACATCTGGTGAAACAGGTCCTCGCTCACGATGTCGTCGAACGAGCTGTCCCCGGTCGGTGGGGCGCCGCCAGTCGAGCTGCTACCCCCAGTCGAACCGCCGCCGCCCGCGCACGTGTAGGGGTCCCAGAAGTAGGTGCTGATGGTCGGGTCGTAACCGGGGTTCTCGTGCTCGGCGATGTAGTAGCTGCCCTGAAAGAGCACGATGGCGCCCTCGGCGTAGGTCGTGCCGGCCATCCAGGCGGGGCCGCAAGGCGCGGGGTCGTTCCCGCTGCCCCCGGTCCCCACGCTCGGCGTGCCGCCGCTCCCTGGTCCGCCGCCGGGCGTACTCGCAGTGCCGGCTTCGGACGGCGGGGCTGGGGTTGAGCCGCCCGTGGTGATCGCCCCGCTGCCGCCCGAGCCCGGGCCGGGATCTTCATCGTTCGTGCGGGTTCCGGGCGTTCCCCCGCCGCAGCCGGCGAGCAAACCCACGACCAAGAAAGCCAACGCGGTCGCTTTCATCTGACGTGAATCTAGCCGCTGGATCTGGCCTGGTCGGGTGCCGTTTTGCTCGCATTCTTGTGCAGATCAGAACCCAAATTCCTGACAATAAGCTGCCAATTCGGGTCAAGAGGAGTCAACCGCTTCGCCGCTCGATCGAGTGCCGCGCCAATCGCGCGAGGACCAAACACGAAAGGGCGACTGCCATGCACTCATCATCCATGGCTTCGCGATCGCGACGAGCGACGCGAGGCTCGAGTCGTCTTGGATTCTAAGATGCGCAAAGCGTCGTCGCGCTCGCGCGCTGCGTCGGGAGCATCGCGACGTCCCAGCGATAGCCCGCGATGCCTTGCGACTACTCGCGACGCTCCGCCGTAATACGAGCTCAATTCGGCAGCACTCGCGACGAGCACAGTTATCACCCGCGAGTTGCAGCATTCCGATAGATTTCCTGATCGGAAACGCGCGTTTCGGAAACTACGCCTCCATGCGTGCTGCAGCTTGGTTTTGGGTCGCCGGTGTAGGTGTCCTACTCACTTTGACTTCATCGGCTCGGGCTCAGCTCACGCAGCCCGCGGCACCCGCCGATCAGCCGCAGCCCGTCACGGTACCGCGACCGGTCACGCAGAACGAAATCAACGACGCCACCGGCGCGGTTCAAGGGATCCTCCCGGGCGTCGCCAACCCCGGTCAGTTCGTCACGCTGCCCGCGCTGTTCACCTACCGCGGCGAGAACATCAACTTTCAGACCGACGCCAAGACCGAGCCGGCGACCTTCTCTCCGCTCTGTAGCTTCTCCGGTACGCTGGTGCTGCGTGGCGGTGGCTGCAAGCTCGCCTTCGGCTGGTACAACGCCGTCGCGAGCGGCGGTGCGCCGCCTCCGGCCAACGAGATTTACCCGCTCATCCCCGCCAATGATCCGGTCGTGTACGGCGGCCCGGCCTTCACCCCGCTCGCCATGGACGGCCCGTGGATGCTCAAGGAGTTCACGGCCGCCGATATCCGGAACGACGTGCGTTACAAGGGCGGTGAAATCGGCTTCGCGCTCATCGGCGGCGGGCAATGCTCGCAGACCAAGTACTCGCAGCGCGAGCTGAACCAGAAGTGCACGAGCTGCACGCCGGCAGGCCAATCCTTCATCACCACCGTCGTCTACAAGGGCACCAAGGAGCCGAACTCCTATTACCTGGGGTTCGAGGACTTGCCGGTGTCGCCGACCAGCTTTCTGCAGAATAACGACGGCGACTTCAACGACTTCGTCTTCTACATCACCGGCTTGGTCTGTAAGGGCGGCGGCGAGCCGTGCGACACCGGCAAGATGGGCGCCTGCAAGCTCGGCAAGACCGACTGCAGCGAAAGCGACGTGCCCGGCCAGTGCCGCGACGTCGTCAAGCCGACGGACGAGAAGTGCGACAACGTCGACAACGACTGCAACGGTCAGGTCGACGACGGCGACCTGTGCCCGGTCGGCAAGGTGTGCGACCACGGTAGCTGCGTGCCGAACTGCAGCACGGGCGAGTTCAAGTGCACCAAGCCCCTGGTCTGCAGCCGCGGCTTCTGCCTCGACCCGAAGTGCGTCGACGTCGAGTGTGAGGAGGGCAAGGCTTGTCGCGGCGGCACCTGCGTGGGTGCGTGCGACGGCGTGACTTGCCCGCTAGGCCAAGAGTGCCAGCTCGGTCACTGCGTCGACCTGTGCGCCGGCGTGGTTTGCGAGGACAAGCAGGTCTGCGAAAACGGCCTATGCATGGCCGAATGCGGCTGCCGCGGCTGCGGCGCCGGTCTGGTTTGCGCCGAGAGCGGCAAGTGCGTCGACATGGGCTGCGAGACCCAGACTTGCCAGCCCGGTCAAGTCTGTGTGCAGGGCGCTTGCAAGGACGCTTGCGAGGGCGCCGTGTGTCCCGGCGCGGTCGCTTGCACTGGTGGTCAGTGCGCGCCCCCGCCCCCCATGACTGACGAGGAGACGACCGGCGGCTCTGGTGGCAGCGACAGCGGCCCCATCGTCATCGACGTGGGCAACAAGGCCGGCACGGGTGGTACCGGTGTTATCCCCGGGACGAGCGGCAGCAGCGGCACCGGCACCTCGACGCCGAACAACAACGGCGACAGCGGCGTCGTCAAGAAGGACAGCAGCATGGCGGGTTGCGCCTGCCGAGTCGGCGGTGGCTCGGGTTCGGGTTCGCTCGCTTGGCTCGGCTTGGCGGGTGCGGTGGCTGCTTGGGTGCGCCGTCGCCGGCTCGCGGCTTGAGTGTCGCGTGAAGGGTGACCGCTCTCAGCGACGGTCACCCCAGCGCTCGAGCAAGAGGTTCCACACTGCGCGCACGCGCGGCACGTTGTGGAGCGCGCGATGCGTGACCAGGTAGAGCTCGTCGCGCGGCCACTCCTCGGCCGCTGCCTTGAGTGCGGGCGCGAGCTTTACCGGCGTGAGCCCGTAATGCGCGACGCTCGGTTCGGGCACTAGGGCAACCCCGGCACCGCTCGAAACGGCGGCCAATTGCACCGTGAGGCTGTCGGAGCGCACCACCGGTTCGGCGTGCTTCACGTGTTTGGCCAGCCAGCGCGCGGCGCCCAGCTGCGCCATCCGATCGCCCCAGCTCACCCAGGGGGCTGCCGAAAAGTCGCGCAAAGTTCCGAGGCGTCGAGCCAGCGGGCGGGACGCGACCAGCACCCATCGCGCCGACGTGAGGCGCGTCATCACCAGGTCACCGCTGCTCGGGCGGACGACGCGCAGCGCCAGATCGGCTTCTCGGCGTGTGAGATCTCGCACCGCTTCACCGGCGTCGAGCGTGATGCGCAGCGCCGGGTGTCGCGCAAACAGGTCGCTCAAGAGCGGTGCGATCACGACCTCGGCCACGTCGGGCGGGCAGGTGATGCGCACCACGCCCGCTGCCTCGCGCTCCAGCTCTTCGGCCTGGTTGGTGAAGCGCGCCATGCTCTGCTCGATCTCTTCAGCGACTGGCAGCAGCGCCTCTGCCGCCTCGGTGGGAGCGATGCCGTCGCGGCTGCGATCGAACAACGTCGTGGCGAGCACCTCCTCGAGCGCGACCAGCCGTCGCGACACGGTCGAAGCATCCACCCGCAGCGCCTGCGCAGCACCGCCTACCGTGCGGCTGCGGCAGAGCGCCAAAAACAGCTTCACATCGTCCCAAGCCAACCTTTCTGGCTCGACCGCCCTAGTTTGCATTTATGCAATGATAGTCTGAAATGTTGGGCGTAGCGATGCATCAGTGCACGGCCGCATGCTCTGCCCATGATTCCTCGGCTGATTTCGCTCGTCACGCTGCTTGCCGGCTTGGGCTCCGGCCTCATCGGCGGCGTCTTCTTTGCCTTCAGCAGCTTCGTGCTGCCGGCGTTGGTACGGCTGCCGGGGTTGCAGGGCATCGCGGCCATGCAGTCCATCAACGTCGTGGTGTTGAATCGCTCGTTTCTGGGCAGCTTCCTCGGCACTGCACTCGCTTGCGCGGTGCTGGTGGTCGACGCGCTCGCTCGCTGGTCGGCGCCGGGAGCCAAGCTGCGCTTGGCTGCGAGCTTGTTCTACCTGGTGGGCACCTTGTTCGTCACCGGGGCGCTCAATGTGCCGTTGAACAATGCGCTCGCCCGCATGGATCCGCGCGCTCACGACGCAGCACGGGGCTGGGCGCGCTTCGTCGCTGGCTGGAGCCTTTGGAACCACGTGCGCACGACCGCTTCGATCGTCGCAGCGGCGCTGTTCGCCTTGGCGATGACCGGCTGCAGTCGCTACTGGGAGTGCTCACCCGCGTCGACGGAGCTGCTCGGCAAGCTGCCGGAACGCTTGTCGCAAACCGGGCTCTATCGGTCGGGTGCGGGCGGTGCTCTCGCCGAAGGGGTGCGCGCGTTTGCCCCGCAATTCGAGCTGTGGAGCGATGGCGCGCAAAAGCGCCGTTGGGTGAGCTTGCCGCCGGGCGAGCGCATCGACACGAGCGACGTGGATAACTGGGCTTTCCCGGTAGGAACGACGTTCTGGAAGGAGTTTGCGGTGCCGGGCGAGCGAGTGGAGACGCGCCTGCTTCGCAAGGTCGGCCCCGGTAGCCAGGACTGGGCGGCCCAAGCATACGTGTGGCTCGCTGATGGGAGCGATGCTGTGGCAACGCCTGCGGGCGCCAGCGACGCCCGTGGCACCGCGCATGACGTGCCGTCGGCTGACGTGTGCCCGGCGTGCCATGGCGGGCGCAAGAGCTTTGCGCTCGGCTTCTCGGCGCTGCAGCTCGCCTACGACGCTGGCCCGGAGCGAGTCGATCTCAATCGCTTGCGCTCCGAGGGTCTCTTGACGCATCCGCCCTCAGCAAGCCTCGAGCTGCCCGGCGACGAGACCGATCGGGCGGCGCTCGGCTACCTGCACGCCAACTGCGGACACTGTCACAATCAGGATCGCCCACAGGTCGCCGGAGCGCGCTGCTACGACCCGCAAAACGAGCTCGACTTCTGGCTCCGCGCAGCGAACATGCGCACGGTGAGCGACACACCGACGTATCGAAGCGCTCACTCGACCGCCATCGAACCTGGTAGGCCCGATGAAAGCCGCATGGTCGAGCTCATGTCCGAACGCGGATTTCTCCGGCAAATGCCGCCCCTCGGCACGGAGGTGGTGGACCGCGCTGGGTCGGCGCTGGTGCGGCGCTGGATCGCGAAGCTCGACTAGCTGTAGCGCACTGACGGGGGTATCTTGGGGCTCGAGGTGCGGCGGTGAAGAGCTTGGGTCGAGTCGGGTTGGTCTTGGTAGCGATGCTGCTCTCGGCGTGTAGCGGCAAGTACGCGTCGCACGGGGACGAATCGCTCGGCGACGACCAGGATGAGCGAACGACGGAGCAGAAG
>JBEHXA010000013.1:0-29712 GCA_048498935.1 Myxococcota bacterium | reverse complement strand
ATAAGAATGCACGACCGGCGCTTTTCGGGCAGCTCTGGTAGCGGAACAGCGGATGGCCCGAGACGTAGCAGCCGAGCGCGGCGCGTTCGCGCCGCAGCAGCTCCATACGGTCCCACTCCACCGCCGCAGGGTATTCGTCCCCCGCTGCCGCCGCGGCTCCGCCCGCCTTGCCGGGCATCTCGAACATGCCGAACAGGTTGGTTTGGCCGCGCTCGCGATCGCGGCTCGAAGCGCGCGAGCGCTCGAGCGCTCGGTCGACGGCCGCATACGCGCGCGCCCTGGAAATTCCGCTCGGCTCGAGCACGGTATCGAAAGCGCCGCACTGCACGAGCGACTCGAGCACACCCTTGTTCAAGCGCTTGGCGTCGACGCGCGTGGCCAGGTCGAACAAGTCGCGAAACGGACCGCTGCCGCTGCGCGCTTCGAACATGGTCTCGAGCGCGGATTCACCCACGCCGCGCACCGCGCCCAGACCGAAGCGGATCTGCGGACCGAAGCGATCGCGCAGCTTGCCGGGACCGCCGCGGAGCTGCGGGCCGCGCCCGTCTGGGTGCTGATACACCACCGTGAAGTCGACCGCGCTGAGGTTGATATCCGGCGGGAGCACGGCGACACCCCAGGCGCGTGCCTCCGCGATGGTGCGCACCACCTTCTCGATCTTTTCCTTGTCGGCGGTCATCAACGCCGCGAAGAACTCGGTCGGGTAGTGCGCCTTGAGATACGCCGTGTGATACGTGATCAGCGCGTAAGCTGCTGAGTGGCTCTTGTTGAAGCCGTACGACGCGAAGCCCTCGATTTCCTTGAAAATCGCGGCAGATTGCTCGGCCGGCACGCCCTTGGCGAGAGCACCTTCGATGAAGGTCTGCTCCTGCTTCTGCATCTCCTCGGCCTTCTTCTTGCCCATCGCGCGGCGCAGCATGTCGGCGCCGCCCAGGGTGTAGCCGGCCAGGTGCTGGGCGATCTGCATCACCTGTTCCTGATAGACGGGCACGCCGTAGGTGGGCGCCAATACGTCGTCGACCAACGGGTGCAGCTTGCGGATCGCCTTCTTGCCGTGCTTGCTGAGGATGAAGTCGTCGATCATACCGGTGCCGAGCGGACCGGGACGGTAGAGCGCCACCACGGCGACGATGTCTTCGAAGACGTCGGGCTGCAGGCGCTTGAGCAGCTGCTGCATGCCGGACGACTCGAGCTGGAACACGCCGGTCGTTTCACCGCTGGAAATCAGCTGGTACGTCGGCTTGTCGTCGAGCGGCATCTTGCCGAGATCGAGGGGATTGTTCTTGCGATCGGGCCGCGCGTTGACCAGCTTTTGCGCGATATCGATCACGGTCAGGGTCTTCAGACCCAAGAAGTCGAACTTGACCAGGCCCGCGGCCTCGACGTCGTCCTTGTCGTACTGTGTGACGATCGTCGCGTCGCTCTTGAAGCACGGCACGTGCTCGGTCAGCGCGCCGTCGCTGATCACGACGCCGGCGGCGTGCATGCCGGCGTGACGGGTGAGCCCTTCGAGCTTGCGGCTGTGACCGAGTAGCTCCTGCACGCGCGGGTCGCCTTCGGAAAGGGCCTTGAGCTTGGGCTCGACCTCGAGCGCTTCGTCGATGGTGTAGGTCTTGCCCTGCCCCTTGTCGGGCACCATGCTGGCGATGCGCTGGCCTTCGGTCGCAGCGAAGCCCATGGCGCGCGCCACGTCCTTGATCACGCTGCGCGCCTTCAGGTTTTGGAAGGTCGCGATCTGCCCGACGCTGTCGACGCCGTATTTTTCGGCGACGTAGCGGATGACTTCGTCACGCCGCGACATGCAGAAATCGATGTCGAAGTCGGGCATGCTCACGCGCTCGGGATTCAAGAAGCGCTCGAACAGCAGGGCGTACGGGATGGGATCGATCTCGGTGATCTCGAGCGAGTAAGCCACGATCGAGCCAGCGCCGGAGCCGCGCCCCGGCCCTACCGGGATGCCGCGCGCCTTGGCCTCGCGGATGAAGTCCCACACGATCAAGAAGTACCCGGGGTACTTCATGTTGATGATCACGTTGAGCTCGGTCTCGAGCCGCTCGCGGTACTGCGCCTCGTTGATCGCTTTGCCCTGCGTGCGGAAATGCGCGAGCCGCTTTTCCAGGCCTTCGCGCGACACGTGCCGGAAGTAACCGTCGGTGTCGTAGCCTTCGGGCACCGGGAACTGCGGCAGCATGGGCCTACCGAGCTCGAGCTTCAGCGCCGAGCACATTTCCCGCACTTTGAGCGAGTTCGCGAGCGCGCCCGGGACGCCGCCGAAGAGCGCGGCCATTTCGTCCGGCGTCTTCAGGTACATCTCGAACGAGTTGTGGTGCAGCGGCTGCTCCTCCGCGAAGGTGCGACCCTTGCCGACGCACTCGAGGTACAGCTGCGCGATGCCGTCCTCCTTCGTCATGAAGTGCACGTCGTTGGAGGCGACCACCGGGAGCTCGAGCGTGCCCGCAGCCTTGAGCAGGATCTCGCTCAGCACCGGCTGTTCCGGAAAACCGTGATCTTGCAGCTCGACGAAGAAGTGACCGGGCTCGAAGCGATCGCGAAACTCGGCGAGCGTCGGCTCGGCGTGGTCCGGGCCTTGCTCGAGAATGCGCTGGGCGACCACGCCCGCCATGCAACCACTGAGCGCCACGAGGCCCTTGTTGCGCTCGGTGATGAAGTCCAAGCTCACCGCGGGCGCGAAATCGTGCGCCGAGCGCAGGTGCCCTTCGGACACGATTCGGACCAGGTTCTTGTAGCCGTCGTGGTTTTCGGCCAGCAGCACCAGGTGGTCGAGGGCGCCCGTGCGGTTGGTGCGCGGCACGAACACCTCACAGCCCAGGATGGGTGTCAGCCCCTTTTCCTTGCACGACTTGTAGTGCCGGATCGCGCCATACATGTTGGCGACGTCCGTCAGGGCTACGCCCGGCATTCCGAGCGCCTTGGCCTTGCCGGGCAGGTCCGAGAGCTTCACTGCGCTCGTCAGAAACGAGTACTGCGAGTGCACGTGCAGATGGACGAACTCAGCGGCCATGAACCTCCGGCTTACCACGGCCCGCGCGGTGCTCGACGCCCGTCGACCGGCCCAACGGCCGCTCACTCTTTGAAGCGCCGCGCATCCGGCTCGTCCATCTGAATGGCCTGCTGCGCTTGCGCCGCAGCCGAAACTTGGACTAGCTCGGAGTCATCGACCGGCACCTGGCCGGGTCCGCCGCGTAACTTCCTCGAGGTAAAATCATGCTGCCGCAGAGCTCTCGTTTCTTGGCCGTAGCGTTGGCCGCCGCCCTCGTCGTCCCCGCAGCCGTTGGTTGCCAGGCCTCCTTCAAGGCCGGCGGCGAGGAAGCGAAAGCTCCGCCGCCCCCGCCGCCTCCTCCGCCACCCCCGGCCGCGACGACCGAGCCCGCTCCGGCTCCGGCACCGTCTGCCTCGACCCCCGCTCCTGCCCCGACTCCGGCTCCCACGCCCGCGGCCGACCCCAACGCCAAGCCGGTGCTCAAGAAGGATCGCCTCACCCTGCCGGGTGAAATCGCGTTCGAGTCCGGCAAGGCCGAGATCAAGCCGGAGAGCGAGCCCGTGCTCGTCGCACTCAAAACGTATCTGGATGAAACACCCCGTGTCACCAAGCTCCGCATCGAAGGGCACACGGACAACGTCGGTTCGCCCGAGGCGAACGAAACGCTGTCGGGCCAGCGCGCTCTGGCGATCAAGAAGGCGCTCGTGGCCAAGGGCATCAAGGCCGAGCGGCTGCTCGCCGTCGGGTTCGGGCCAAGCAAGCCGATCGCGGACAACGCGACCGACGAAGGCAAGGCCAAGAACCGTCGCACCGAATTCCGCGTCGCCGAGCTCAGCGGTAAGAAGTATTTGGGCCTGGATCCGACTGGCGGCGGTAAAGTCTTCGAGTGAACCGCCTTACGAGAAGTCGCGCCGGAGCACCTGGCCTCTGGCGCGCGCTAGCGACGCTGACCCTGCTCGCCGCCTGTGCGTGTAACGATCGCCCTTCGGATCTACGCGAGTGGCGGCCTTCCGATCACGATCACACTGACAATCCCGGAAGTGATCAGGTGCAGGTCGATCCGAACGCGGCCGCTTCGGCGGCGCCCGCGGGCTTGGAAGACGTCACCATCGTCGCGTGGCAGCAAAACTGCACGCAGTGCCACGGCAAGCTCGGTCGCGGCGACGGTCCGCGCGGTCCGATGGTCAAGGCGACCAACCTGTCGGATCCGGCCTGGCAAACGGCGACCTCCGACGAGCAGATCGCTCGCACCATCAAGCAAGGCAAGGGCGCGATGCCGCCCTTCAACCTGCCCGACGTCACGATCGCGAAGCTGGTCAAGCTGGTGCGCATGATGAACATCGCGCGCCTGCCGCAGGAGGCCGACGGAGCTGGCAACGCTCCGGCGGCTCCCAGCGGCTCCGCGCTCCCGCCCGGTCATCCGCCGATGGCAGGCGCAGCTCCGAGCGCGGCTGGCTCTGCCCTGCCCCCCGGGCATCCCAAGGTAGCGCCCGCGCCCAGCCCTGGCGGGTCGGCTTTACCGCCTGGTCATCCTCCGGTCACGACGACGCCCGCGCTCTAAGCGGAGGGCCACCTGGCGATCGCACCCAAGCTGCGCTCCCTGCTCGCCCGCGTCGCGCTGGTCGGCGGCGTCGCGCTGGTCGCGTCGCTGGTGGCTCGAAGTGCGCCGCACGAACAAGCTATCGTCATTCGTTTGCCCGATCGACCAATCGAACGTGTCAACGTCGCGATAGCAGAAGAGGGCGAAGCGGAACCGACTGCCGGCTTCTCCCGCGATTTCCCGAATGGCGCGCCGCGGAGCGTACGTCACACCTTTTCCGTACCGAACGGCGCCTACATCGTAGTCATCACTTTGCTAAACGCCGCGCCGGCAGGCCCGCCGCGCGGTGTGAAGCCGGAACCAGCGCCAGCGGCGGACGCGCCGCTCGAGAGCGAGACAGAAGCTCCCATTCCATCCGAGACAACTTTCGAGCGTCGGGTTAGCCTGGTGGGTGGCGAAGTGATCGTCTCGCCGGATTGAAGCCGTGACCCAGCCATCTCCGCACTCCGACATCGCTACCCGCGCGCAACCGTTGGGGGACGGCCTCCCCGAAGAGCTTCTGGTGGTCGTCCTTTCGGGCGGCGCCCGCGGGAAACGGGTAAAAATGGGACAGAAGCTCCGCGTCGGCAAGAGCCAGGACAACGACCTGGTACTGCCTGACGATACGGTTTCGCGTCACCACTGCGAGCTCGAGCGCACCAAAGCGGGCATCTTGGTGCGCGATCTCGGCTCGACGAATCACACGCGCGTCGGTCGCACCGCCATCCGCGAAGCGCTGATCGATCCAGGCGCCACACTCACGGTGGGCAGCGTGGAGCTCGTGGTGCGGAGCGATCCGAACCGCGCGCAGATCTTGCCGAGCGAGTCGCCCACGTTCGGTGAGGTGCTGGGGCCGAGCCTGGCCATGCGCAGCATCTTCGGTGTGCTCGAGCGCATCGCGCCGACCGATGCGTCGGTGCTAATCGAAGGCGAAACCGGCACCGGTAAGGACGTGCTGGCGCGCTCCATCCACCAGCAGAGCCACCGCAAAGATCAGCCGTTCGTCGTCGTCGATTGCGGCGCCGTCAGCTACAACTTGATCGAGAGCGAGCTGTTCGGCCACGAGCGCGGCGCATTCACGGGCGCAGTCGCGACGCGCCAAGGAGCCTTCGAGCTCGCCGGGCGCGGCACCGTGTTCTTGGACGAAGTCGGCGAGCTACCGATCGACGTACAGCCCAAGTTGCTGCGCGTGCTCGAATCGGGCGAGTTCCGCCGCGTAGGTGGCAACAAGACCTTGCGCGCCGAGGCGCGCATCGTGGCGGCGACCAAGCGCAACCTCAAAGAAGAGGTGGAGCGCGGCAAGTTCCGCGAAGACTTGTACTTCCGCCTATCGGTGGTCCCGATCACCGTGCCGCCGCTGCGCACCCGGCGCGAGGACGTGCCAGCGCTGGTCGAGCGGTTTCTGGACGTTGCGCGCAAGCGTGACCCGAACTCCGCCAGCATCACGCTCAGCCGAGAAACCGTCGCGGCGCTTTCGGCGCACGATTGGCCCGGCAACGTGCGCGAGCTGCGCAACGTGCTGGACCGCGCCATCTACATGGCGACCGCCGGCGGCGAACGCGAGGTGCGGCTGCTCGACTTGCCGGTGTCGGCTTCAGCAAGCGGCCCCGGGTCGGCGCGCGAGCCCGCGAGCGAGTTCTCGGCGGCCAAGAGCTACCGCGAGATCCGCACCGATTTCGAGGCCGAGTTCGAGCGCCGCTACGTCTCTTGGCTGCTCGATCGCCACGCCGGCAACATCAGCGCCGCCGCCCGCGAAGCCAAGATGGATCGCAAGCACCTGTACGATCTGGCGCGCAAGCACGGCCTGCGCGGCGACCGGGGCTGAGCCGCCAGGTCCGCGGCGTGGCGACTAGAACTCGCCCTTGAGTCCCAAAGACCCGAGGAGCCCGAGCGTATCCGTGGGCGCGACGCCGCCCCAGGTGAAGTCTTCGAGCACGGTCTTCATCAGGTCGAAGCTGAGCGACGCTTCGAAGCCGAGCATCACCGACAGCAAGCGGTGCTCCGGATCGCCCTCTTTGCGATACAAAACGCGCCCACCGACGAGGTAGCTCCAGAGCGGCGACAGCTCGCGATCGCCGGACCAATACTGCCCGCGCGGGCCGTCTTGGGGCTCGCCGCCCGTGTAGTCGTCGCTCCAAAACAGCGCCTCGGTTTGGCGGTAATAGCGCGCGTGCGCCATCACGCGCAGCTCCGGGAACAAGTAGCGCTCCGCTTCGAGCTCGTAGGTTTGACCGAAGATGTCCCAGGTGTCGCGGTACAGGCGCGCAGTGGCCGAGAACGCAGTCGCGATCGGCTTCGCGTAGTACTTGGCGCGCAAGCCCGCTGCGAGCCGCGTGCGATTGTCCGGATGATTTTCGAGCGCTTGATCGCCGGCCGGCGCGATCACGACCGCGCGGTACGGGTTCTCCAGAAAGCCGTGTTGGAGCGCGCCGTACAGCACGAGCTGCGTGGCGAACACGGGCGTCCACGTTTGCGTCCACCCGGTCTGAAAGTTGTCGAGGTCGACGTCGCGCGTCTTGCGATTCTCGGCGCCTTTTTTGAAGCAGCCCACCGAGCTGTCCAGCGGCAGCTTGGTCGACGCAGAGGCGCTGTCCGCAAACGCGGTCGTGCACACCTGATCGAAGCCGCGCCCGTACGCCATGGTGAGCTCGGTGTTCTTCTGCAAGAACGTAGTGCCGGCCTGCACCGAGATCGCGTTCGAGCGGTAGTCTGACTCTTGCCCCCGCGTGTAGGTAGCCGAGAGCTTGGTACCTTCTCGATCCAGGCCAAAACCACCTGAAAACTGGTGCCGCGTGTCCTTGAAGTCGGTGGCGCTACTGACGATGTCCACCGTGCTCAGCCGCCCGCCCTTGAGCGACTCGGTCGCGCCGGACACGATGTCTGCCTCGTAGCCGGCGTGCAGGTCGAGCCACTCGGTGGGCGTGACCTCGAGCGCGGCGCTGGGATTGATGACCAGCAAATGGCTCGTGCCCGACGGCTCCCAAAAGATGCTGCTGCGCGGCGCAAAGTCAGCCACCTGGGCGACCGCTCGCCCAGGGACTGCCGCGAGCAGCAGCGCCAGCGCACTCGTGAAGAGACGGCTCAATTGCAACCGCAACCTCCACCCTTCACCGAGCCGCCGCCGCTCGAGCCTTCACGGTTCTCCAGCACGTGCTCGCGCGCAGCAGCGTCGCCGCCGTCCGAATCGAATTGCATGGTCGGGTCGGCCAGCACGGCGCGCTGCTCGGGCCTCACGGTCACGCAGCCGCCTGCCGCCAGCAGCAGCGCGGCGGCGCCTGCCGCGTAGCAAGCGCGCCTGACGAGCCCGGCTACCGCTTCTTGCTGCTGCTTCATCATCTGGTCCTTCTCCCTTGGCTCGGCGCGCCTCAAAAGTACGTCCCCAAACCGCCCGTGTAGCTCTGCACGTTCTGGTACGAATCTTCGTCGAACAGCACCACGTTCGACGCCTCGATCCGTACCGACACGCGAAAGCGCAGGCTGAGCAAGATGCCGCCGCCGGCGCGAGCGTGAAACCACTTCCGCGACTCGACGCGCACGAACTCTTCCTTCGGCTCCTCGTACATGCCGCCGAAGCCCATGCTCACGAACGGTGAGAGCGCCAGGTCGGGCAGCAAGTTCAGCGTACCGGCGCCACCATAGACGATGCGACGGCTGTCGCGCTGCAGCGCGAGCCCGATGTACGGCTCGAGCGCGATGGCGGGAGCGATCACCCATGCGGGTCGAAGCTCGACATAGCCGTCGCGATCGTAGATGCCCGCCATCATCGCAAAGCCGCCGTGCGCGTCCTGGAGCGCGGGCGGAGCGAAGAACCCGGGCTTACGCGCGGCCTCGGCGGAGTCGTCGGTCGCCGAGACCGGCTCCACCGTATCGCCCAGCACGTAACCGATACGGCCGTCGGGCAGCGTGACCTGCAACCAGAAGCCGGCGGTCTCGCGGGTCGAGATCAGGAAGGTCTCGCCGCGAGGCGCGCGATAAATGACGCGATGCGAGACACCGGGCCCCGCCCGCAGCTCCGCTTCCGCCACGACGACGCGAGCATAGGCGTCCTCGTGGTCGCCCGCAGCTCGGGCGGGGGCAGAAGTGGAGAGCGCCAAGAGCGCGCAGGCACAGGCGAAAAGGGCGAGCTTCATTGGTTCGAAAACTGCGTCGCCCACTGGCGGATCGTATTGGCCTCGTCGCTGTCTTCGGTGAAGATTTGGCGAGGGTGCTGCGCTTTGCCGAGCGGGCGCTGCAGCAGCGGCGCCAGGTTCGGATCGCGCTTCATGCGCGCCTGAGCAGCCGCGTAGTTTTGCTCGGCGGCGCTGGGCACGAGCGTCCCCGGCGGCAGCGCGTCGCCGTTGCACGAGTCACCCACGCGCGGCGGCCCGTAGTTGGTGAGCTTGAACTTGGTCACGCTGAAGTGGCAGCCGTTCGCGGGGTCCGAGCCCGAGCCCGAGCCGCAGCCTTGAGCGAACAACACCGGCTCCACGCGGCAGTAGTAGAACTGGTCGTCGAAGATGACGTCGTCCTGAACGAAGTCATCACCGGGGTTGACTGTCGTCGGCACGAGCCCCTGTTCGCCGCAGCTCACGGCGAACAGGACCAGCGCCGCAGCCGCTGAACACGCGAGCTTGCAGGGACCAACCAGCACTTCGCTGACGCTACCAAAACTCGAGCCAAAACGGGTCAGAGTGCAGTCGCGGTTTCGCTTTGCAATCAGCCTGCGCGTGCACGCTCGGTCAGGTGGGCCGGCTTCTGCCAAATACCCACATAAATAATGACCCGCGTCGATTGGGGCTTGAACGCACTGCGGCACCTGGCTAACTCTTGCCCCTCCTTCGCCCCGTGTGGCACCTTATCCTACATACGCTTACCTTCGATTGGTTCCTCAACCTCTACTTTCAAAAGTGAACCCCTGGAGCGCCCCCGCATGAAGCTTTCCCCGTGGTACCTCGCAGCATCGATTCCCGTGGCACTGCTGGCTGGTGGCCAGTTTGGGGCCCAAATCGCCGTTCTCGGGGTTACCGTCGGCATCTTCCTCGGCACGCTCGCGCTCGGTCGACCGCAAGCTAGCGGCGCCACCACGACGCAACACTGACTGCTCCCGACAGCGAACCGCCGCGCTCCGGCGAGCGCATCTCGGCCTTGCCCTACCCTCCCCGGCTCAAGCGCCTCGAGGATCTGTCGCTCCACGACATCGAAGCGCTGCGCATGATCCTCAGCGGCGGTTCGGTCATCGACTGGCACCGCCTCAACCTGCTCGACGAGACCGCAGCTCGTCGGTTCATCGAGAACCACGAGCTGCTGCCGGACGAGCCGAAAGATCGCGCTTTCATCGAGCACGTCAAGCGCGAGGCGGTCAGCTATTTGCGGCGCCATTTCGCGTTCGCGATCCCGAAGCCGGTCGAAGAGGCCAGCGTCGAGCAGCTGCTGCTGCTGGCGTCCAGCAAGGGTCACCGGCAGGTTTGCGCCTGCACCATCTTGAAGGTGGTGCAGATCATCAACCACATGGCCGGCCGCGAGCTGCTGTTCCGGCTGCCTGTCAGCGATCGCGACCTCTTCCACCTGGTGGAAGAGAAGGTGTACCGCGTCGTCGGCACGATGCTCAGCGAGGGCTTCCCTATCACCGAGTTCGTGGGCGGTCGCAAGAACCTCGACTCGACCTACACGAAGCTGCTCTCGAAGCCGGAAGCAACGGCCGCTGCGCTGTACGACAAGCTCAGGTTTCGCATCGTCACGCGCACGCCGGACAACGTGCTGCCGGTCCTCAATTACCTGACCGAGCAACTGTTTCCGTTCAACTACGTGGTGCCCAAGCAGAGCACCAATTCGATCTTCGATTTTCGCAGCTATTGCCTCAAAAACCCGGCACTTTCGCAGCTGGTCCCGCAATTTCAGGGCGATGCCGACGCGCCGCTGCCGAGCGACAATCGCTTCAGCGCGCCGACCTACCGCGTCATTCAGTTCGTGACCGACGTGCCGGTCCGGGTGCCCCCGCACCTGATGGAGTTTGCTCCCGCCGGCTCCGAGAATTTGGGCCCGATCGTGTACATGCTCTGCGAATTCCAGGTGCTGGATGCCGAGAGCGAGGCACATAACGAAACTGGTGACGCCAGCCACGACGCCTACAAGCATCGGCAACGCGAAGCCGTGTTTCGGCGGCTGCGCTTGGGCGCCCGCGACGCCAAAAAACCGGAGTGAACTGGCGACTCTGGCGGGCTGAGCCGCTCGGGCGGCTACGGGCCCGGCAAAATGTGCCTCGTCCCGCCGTATCGAGCGCCCTTCGAGCTGTAATCCGGCCGCAAGTTGAGGTAACCAGTGCCTCTGATGCGGCTGCACAGCGCCAAGGTACCGGAGATTTCCCACCAGATGGTCGTCGCCCTGACGTCGGGTGGTGACATCGAGACGGAGTCCCCCAAAGAGGTCGAACTGGACGTGCAAGCCGTCCTCAATCAGTTCATCGCCGACGAGCAAGACGTCAGCGATCGGGCCAAGGACGTGCTGGCTCAGCGCGGCCTGCCGCAGTCCGAGCTGGGGCGCATCCGCAAGCTGCTCGCCGACGAGCGCAAAATCAAGCTGGGCGACGACGCGATCGACTACCTGCTCGACCAGCTCGTCGAAATGCTGATGCACTCGGCGAACGTCGAAGAAATCTTCGCTGAAGACTTCGAGCTGCGACGCAAGTTGCGCGACCCGCTGCGCAAGCAAGCCGCAGTCGACCAAGAGATCGACGCGGAGGTTCGCAACAAGATCAAGCACGTGAAAGAGGGCACGGCTGTCTGGGAAGTCGAATATCGCCGCATGATGGACGACATCAAGCGGCGCAAAGGCTTGTGAGTGCCGACCTGCCCATGCGCAGCATGACCGGATTCGGCTGCGGCGAGGCCGATCTGGGCGCCCGTCGCCTCACGTGCGAGCTCCGCGCCCTCAATCACCGCTATCTGGATGTGCGCGTGCGGATGCCCGACGATTTGACGTCGCACGCCTTCTACATGGAGCAGCTGGCGCGAGAAAAGCTATCGCGCGGCCGCTTCGACGTGGGCGTGCGCTACGAAGACAGCGTCGCAGCGCCGCGCTTTTCGGCGACGCGCGCGCGCGCCGTGTACCAAGCCCTGCTCGCGCTGCGCGATGAGCTCGCACCGGGCAGCGAGGTACCGGTGGCGGCTCTGGCGGCGCTGCCGCAGCTGCTCGTCGACACGCCCCAATCCGACTCGCAAGGCATCGAGCAAGCGCTGAGCGCAGCGTTCGGGTTGGCGCTCGAGCGGCTCACCGAAATGCGCAAGCGCGAAGGCGAGGCGCTGGCGCGCGAGCTGGTCGAGCGCGTGGGCGTGCTGCGCGGCTTGTGCGAGCAGGCGCGCGCGCTCAGTCAGGGAGCCGCCGAGCGGCAGCTCGGTCGCCTGCGTGAGCGCGTCGCTCGCTTGCTCACCGAAGCCGGCGGCCAGCCCGATGCGGGGCGGCTCGAAACCGAGCTGGCGCTCATGGCCGATCGCAGCGACGTGACCGAAGAATTGGTGCGCCTCACCAGCCATTTCGAGCAGTTCAGCGCGCTCCTGGGCGAGCGTGAACCGGTCGGGCGCCGCATGGAGTTCTTGCTGCAAGAGATGTCGCGCGAGGCCAACACGCTGGGCTCGAAGAGCCAGGACATCAAGCTTTCTCACCTGGTGGTGGACATCAAGGGTGAGCTCGAGAAGATCCGGGAGCAGGTGCAGAATGTCGAATAAGCCGCTGCTCTTAATCATCTCGTCCCCGTCGGGGGCCGGCAAAACGACCCTGACTGCGCGCTTGCTCGCCGAGGTGTCGGGCCTGACCTTCAGCATCTCGCACACCACGCGCCAGCCGCGCGCCAAGGAGACCAACGGCAAAGAGTACCACTTCGTGACGCGCGCCGAGTTCGAGCGCCTGATCGAAGAGGGCGCGTTCTTGGAGTGGGCCGAGGTGCACGGCAACCTGTACGGCACGAGCCGGCAGGAAATCGAGCGCCGCCGCGGGGATCGCGGCATCGTGTTCGACATCGACCACCAGGGCGCGCGCCAGATCAAGTGCGCGGCCCCCGATGCGGTCGCCGTTTTCATTCTGCCGCCCAGCATGGCGGTCCTCGAGCAGCGCCTACGTGGGCGCGCGAGCGAGGACGAGGAGACCGTGCAGAGGCGCTTCAGCGTCGCCAAGCGTGAAATCGAGCACTACGGCCTGTTCGATTACGTGCTCGTGAACGAAGAGCTCGAAGAAGCGACGCGCAAGCTCAGCTCGATTTTCCTCGCCGAAGAGTGCCGCCGCAGCCGCATGGCGACGCTCGCAGAACAATTTTTGGCGGAAGGTCGGCTGCGCTCGCAGTCTCGCTAGCCCCGCCCTTCCGCGACAACCGAAAGCCCAGACGATGACGCTCACGACCAGCACCTACGCCACCCGCAGCAAAGAAACCGCCGATTCCGTCCTGATCGTCGGCTCCATGGCCTTCGATGACTTGGAGCTCCCGAGCGCCAAAGCCAAGGACGTGGTGGGCGGCGCAGCGACCTACGCCGCCTACGCCGCGAGCCTGTTCGCGCCGGTGCGCATCGTGGCCGTGGTCGGTGACGACTTTCCGAACAGCGTCCTCGAAGAGCTGAACGAGCGCGACGTAGACGTGACCGGCGTCGAGCGCGCCAAGGGCAAGACCTTCCGCTGGGCGGGGCGCTACGCCGCCAACCTGGCGAGCCGCGAAACGCTGGATACGCAGCTCAACGTCTTCGCCGACTTCAAGCCCAAGCTGCCCGCGAGCTACGGCGACACGCCGTTCGTGCTGCTGGGCAACATCCAGCCGCAGCTGCAGCTCGACGTGCTGTCGCAAGTCAAGGCGCCCCGCTTCGTCGCCGCCGACACCATGAACTTTTGGATCTCCGGTGATCGCAAGAAGCTCTGCGAGGTGCTGGCCAAGATCGACACGCTGATCATCAACGACGAAGAGCTGCGTGAGCTCGCCGAGGTTCACAACATCAAGCGGGCGGCCGCGGTGGTGCGCAAGCTCGGACCGAAGCGCTTGATCGTGAAGCGCGGTGAGTATGGCGCGATGCTGTTCGACGACAGCGGCATCTTCTTCACCCCCGCCTACCCGCTCGAAGAAGAGATCGATCCCACCGGCGCTGGCGACAGCTTCGCCGGTGCGCTGCTCGGCTACCTGGCTGCGGCTGGGCCCGTCGACGGCGTTTGCCTGCGCAAGGGTTTGCGGCTGGCGAGCGCGGTGGCCTCGTTCTGCGTCGAAGGCGTCGGCGCCGCGAAACTCAAGGCCGTGCATCGCGCCGACGTGATGATGCGCGTCGAAGCGCTGCGCACCCTCACGCGCTCGGGCGCCTAGCGCGCGCCGTAAGCCTCGCAGTAGCCGAAGTTGCAGCTCGGCGCGTCGCGGCCGCAATCAGCGTCCGTGGCGCACGCGCTGCACTCCGTCGAGCCCTGAGCGACGGCCTCGAACCGGCAACCGCACGGCTCGGGCGGCGCATACGACGACAGAGGCCCGAAAGCGCCCGAGCGCTGTACTTGCATCGCGCAATCGGGAACGCCGCCCGCCTTGATGACCTCGTCGAGCGCGCTCACGCTCGCGCCTGGTGGATCGGTCGTGCCGTCGAACCACCCCACGAAATCGTGCGCGCGCGGATTGAGCGGTAGGCCCAGGTCGCTCACGCGCGTGAGCAGCCGTCCCTGTTCCCAAAGCGCATACTTGCCGAGCCGCACGTTTCGCCGGTCGAGCGACGATTCGGTCGAGTCGGGCAACACGCCGCACGCTTGCCCGAAGTGCTGATACGCGAGCACCTTGATTTTCGCGCGATTGGTGTGCGCCGTGCTGCTGTCGACGAAAGCGATGGCCTGTGAGGCTTTCACCGGATCGGTGCCGGCGTAGCCCGTGATGCCGCTCACCACACCTCCGCTGAAGCCCCCGAACGGCGCGTCGTTGACGAAATGATCGTACGGCACGCCGAGGGCCAGACCCAAAAGCTCACGTGCAAACGTGGCAGGGGCGTAAATCGCGCTGCCGTCGCTCCAGGGGGCGACCTGGCCAGCGCGTCCCCAACCGTAGATGAAATAGAGCGCCGCGGCACTGATCACGTTCTGCCCTGAGTGCCAGCCGGTGATCAAGCTCAGGCTGTACGCAGGCGCACGAGTCATGACGATGCCGGGTGGCAGCGTCGCCGCGCCGCAATGCGCCTCGTCGATCGGGAGATACGCGAAGTCTAGCGCCTGACCACCGACCGGCGCCTCGCAGGTTTGGTCCGCCGTCTGACCCGCGACCCAGTACTTGAAGACCCGCGTCGACTTGCCGGTCACGAATTCGGCGTACGCGTCGCAAGCGTTCGGATCCGTGTAGAAGATGCTCGTTTGCTCCTCCGCTCTGCCCGCCAGATCGTCAGCGATGGCGTGGGCAACCCGCTTGAGCGTCGCGGTGAAGTTGCTCCCTCCCGTGCCGAACACTTTGTTGGGCAGCGGCACGTCCGCGCAAGGAACCGCCCCTGCTCGGCCGGTCACGAACAAGGCCCCCAGAACGCCCCAATACCTCAGTCGTCGGACACAACGCATGGCTTCCACCGACTCTCGCAAAAAAGACGCCCGTCTCTCATAGAAAAATTGCCGCACTTCTGAAGCTCCACCACTGAGGTTTAGAAATCTTGCTTGACAGTCAGCAAGGTGGCCTTCAGTATATCGAACAAGTAGGGTTTTCGTTCATGTCTCAAACCGCTCCAGCCACCATGCCGCGCCGTCCTCAGAAAGAGGCCGCCTGCTGCTGTTTTGGCTGTTGTCGCTGTTGAGATTGGTAGTTCCCCAACCCTTCGAGCACCCAAGCGCGGCCCGGTGGCCTTTTTTTTACCCAATCAGTCTAGTTTTCCGAGAGAGTATGCGAACTACATCACTAACCCTGGAGCCTACCCATGCACATAGGCCTCGTCGGTGGGCTGGACCGCAGCGAAGCCCAGTACCGGCAACTGGCGGAGCGCGCGGGGCACTCGATCGAGTGGCACACCGGCGATCTCGCCGGCCGCGGCGCGGGAACGCTCGAGTCGATGATCGAGCGTTCGGATCTGGTGATCGTCGTGACCGCCGTCAACAGTCACGGCGCGGTGTGGCGCGCGCGCAAGCTCGCCAAGCTGCGTGGCAAGCGCTTGCTCTTGCTGGCGCGCTGCGGCGTGAGCCGCTTCGGCGCGCTGCTCAGCGAGCTCTCGTCGCCGGCGGGCGCGTGGAAGCGCATCGGCTGATGACTTCGCTCCTTACCGTCTGGGACGGCGCAGGCCTGCAAAGCCACGCGAGCCAGGTTCGACTCCTGGAAGGAGCCCCCTGAACGTGGTGCGGCAGCGCCTCGTGAACGGACGATTCGACTGGAGGAGTTTATGCTTGTGAAACGCAATCAACAACTAGCTTGCGCGCTCACCCTGGGTGCTGCGTTCTTGCTGCCGGCCGCGTCACACGCCGTACCGTGTGACGACATCAACTTACCGAACAAGATTTTCGGCTCTGGCGGCAGCGCCGTCACGGCGACGCTCAAGCGCGTCGCGCAAGCCATCGCCAACGATGCGACCGGGACGCCGGCGGATCAAACGACCATCTTTTACACGGATCCGAACGCTTGCGACGGCTACGGCGACTTCCTCACCGGGAAGTCGACGCGCGTCTTCAAGTACTGGGTAAAAGGGCAGTCCGCCGACCAAACATGTGAGGCGCGCGCCGGCGGCCAGCCGCTCGACTTCTCGCACATGGGTAACGCTGCGGACCTCTGCTCCAATCCGGTCGTCCCGAATGGGATCGGGGACTTCGCTGCGCCGGTCCAAACCGTGAACCTCATCACGGGCCTCACGGCAACCGGCGGCTCGAACGAGCGGTCGATCAGCGCCGAAGCGCTGTACTTCATCTTCGGCTTCGGTACCGGTGGGCAGGTCTCGCCTTGGAACGATGGCGCGGGCGTGTTCGTCCGTCAGTCGACTGCGTTCGTCACGCTGTTGGTTGGCGCGCACATCAATGTGCCGGCCGCGGCCTTCGTTGGCCCCGGCAAGTGGGCCGCGGACAACGCCAGCGCGATTCAGACCAACGGCCTGGTCGTTTCGGCCATCACCGGCTACGTCGGCACCGACGACACCAAGGCGGCGCAAGCGCTCGGCTACGTGTCGGGAAGCACGGCGGACACCAATCGTTCGAAGGTTCGGAGCCTCGCATTCCAAGCCTTTGGACAGACCTGCGGAGTGCTGCCGGATTCGACCAATGCCACGTTCGACAAGATCAACGTGCGCAAGGGTAAGTATGCTCTCCAAGCGCAAGGCCACTACTTCGCGCCGGTCGACGCCAACGGCGTTCCGACCAACGCGAAGGTTGCCAACTTGATCGGCTGGTTCAACGGCACGACGAAGCCTCCAGGCTCCAACGTGAGCGCGTTCGACCAGACCATCAAGGCGGGCGACATCCCCGAGTGCGCGATGGAAGTGAAGCGCGACGGCACGGTCGGAGCTTTCTCCTCGTTCGCTCCCCCCAAGCCCTGCGGCTGCCGCTTCGAAACGGTAGCAGGAGGAACTGCGCCGGCGAGCTGCAATGCTTGCCAAGCCGACACGGACTGCGGCGGTGACTCGCCGAAGTGCAACTTTGGCTTCTGCGAAGCTTATCGCAGCGCGGGACAGGAGGAAGGCTGATGAAAAAGCTGAACCCCTTCATTCACGCGCTCTTGGCCGGCGCGGTCGTGATCACGGTCTTACAAGGCTGCGGTGACGACAAGGACGACAACAACAAACCCCCTGTCGTGAAGCCGACTGGCGGCAGCAGCAATGCTGGCGGCGATGACGGCGGCGGCAAGGGTGGGACGGGTGGGACCGGCAACACCGGTAACACCGGCAACGCCGGCGGCAACTCCGACCAGGGCGGCACGGGCGCTCAAGGCGGAGATGGACCGGACGTGGTCGGCGGCAACGGTGGAGAAGGCGGCGAGCCACCGCAGCTCGAGTGCGATGGTGTGCCGCTCCAGGGCGCGAACGGTTGTTACAATTGTCCAGAGAACGGTGACAACGAGCAGTGGTTCAATCGCTGCGTCGATGGTGACTGCTGGACGTTCCCCAACACTCCGGCGCGATTGCCGTTGCTGAAGGCGGACGGCTCGCTGCCGGATCTGCCGAACTGACGCACCACTAACCCCAACCCTGCAACGCCCGATCGAGAGGCCCACCGTGGACACCCCGCACTCCAGCAGCCAGCGCCCTAGCGCTTTGCCGCGCGTGCGATCGGTGTCCGCGGCGGGCTGTCGATCGAGCTCTTTCGGATCGACCCTTGTTCAGAGCCAGCATCGCCTCCGTGGCGCTTCTCACCGCAGCCGTCAGCTTTGTGACGACTCCTGCGAGCGCGCAAACTCCCCCGCCCCCAGCACCGGTCCCTGCCCCCGACGACGAGGATCTGGAAGTTCCGGCGTCCGCGACACCGGCAGCGGCGCCGAGTCGCACTGTACCGGCGCCGACGACCCACGCGTCGTCGGCGGCCTCCAGCCAGCCCGAAGCCAAGTCTTCAGAAGCAGCGACGGCTTCCGGAGAGCCTGAAGGCTCGGCACGTGAGCAGCCCGCGGGGGCGCCTGGTGCTCCCGCATCGGCAGCCTCAGCCTCAGCCCCAGCATCCCCGGGGACAGCGCCGCAGGACGAAGAGGGAAAGCGCACCGTTAGCTGGCTCGATGGTTTCCGCGTCGGCGGCTACCTCCAAGCCCAGTACCAGCACAGCAGCCTCTCGGAGGACCAGCTCCAACAGGGCGGCGCCCCCCTCAACCAAAACGAATTCCTGGTCCGCCGAGCGCGGCTCCGCGTCGATCGCGTCTGGCAGTACGCTTCGGCCGCGCTGGAGCTCGACGCCAACACCGTGCGTGGCCCGCGAGTCGGTATTCGTCGCGCCGAAGCAGCAGTCTTCTATCGTGGCAAGAACGCCGAAACCCTGCCGCCGCTCGTACAGCTGAGCGTGGGCGTGATGGACATCCCGTTCGGCTACGAGCTCAACGAATCGTCACAGGCGCGCTGGTTCATGGAGCGCACCCAGGGCGGCCTGTCGTTGTTCCCGACCGAGCCCGACATCGGTGCAAAGGTCTCCGGGGCCGTCTCGTTCATTCGCTACGCAGTGGCCGTGATGAACGGTGAGCCCGTCGACGAAAGCGGGTTTCCTCGCGATCCCAACAACGCCAAGGACGTGCTGGCGCGCTTCACGGCCGAAGGCGCGGTCAGCGACGAGCTACGACTTTCCGGCGGAACCTCCTTCTCGTACGGCAAGGGGTTCCATGCCGGACAAGACGCGGGCAAATCGCGCGTGACGTGGTCGGACGCCAATGAAGACAGCGTGGCTCAGCCAGGCGAGCTCATGGGTGTTCTGGGCAGCGCGGCGACACCTTCGGAAAATTTCAAGCGTTGGGCGATCGGGCTCGAGGCGGGGGCGTGGTTGAAGACGAAGCTCGGCCTCTCGCACCTTTATGGCGAGGTCTTCGCTGCGTCCAACTACGACCGAGGCATCATGCCGTCGGACCCGGTGACCACGCGCGTGGACGCGCGACAAGCCGGGGCTTACCTCGCGTTCACTCAAGAGATCACGCGCTACGGGATCGCCGGCGTGCGTGCTTCCTTCTACGACCCGAACTCGGACATCTTCGAGGTGCGAGGCGGCAAGGCGCTTCCGAAAACTCAGAGCATCAAGACGCTGTCACCGCTCGTCGGCGTGGTCGTGCCCCACGCACGCCTGCTGTTTCAATACGACTTCATCCGTGACTACCTGGCGCGCGACGAGGTGGGCGTGCCCACGAACGCCGACAACAACCAGTGGACCCTCCGCTTGCAGGTGGAGCTGTGAGGCGCTCTCTACCTCGAGTCGCTGCGCTGCACCTCGCGGCGATCGTGCTCACGGGGTGCTCGGGAGAGCCGATCACGACCGCGCTGAAGGAACCGATCCGCGTCTCGAGCACCACCTACAAGACGGAATTCATCGAAGGCGAGCTGCCAGGGCTCCCGCCCCTGACTGCCGATGAGATCAACGCCGGTACGCCCCCCAAAACGCCGAATATCAACAGCGTGAACCTGGCCAACGCCTCGATTCCGCCACGCGAGCCCGGTCGCGTCCTCAGCGGTTTGGCCAGCCCTGACAGCGTCGCCATCGCGGTGCGCCTGGAGGGCCTCGGGAGCGGGTACTGGGTCCTACCGACCAGCGCTGCCGACGTGGTCAACGACGGGGCTCTAGAGTGGAAATTCAGCGCGGCATTCGGTAGCGACTTGCCTGCGGGCAAGCGCCGACTGCTGCTGGCGGGGGTCGACGGCAAAGGTCGTTCGGGGAACCAACTGGGGCTGACGCTCTGTTTGGAGTCCGAGATCCCCGATAACGGCAACGCTTGCGATCCTACGCAGGCTCCGCCCGCACTCGTGGTCAGCCTCGGTTGGGACGCGGCAGTCGACCTGGACCTCCGCGTCATCACCCCGTCGGGTAAGGTCGTCGACTCCAAGCACCCCACCACGGCCGAGAAGGACGACTCGGGCAAGCTCGACCCGAGCGCCGAGAGCGTCGGTGTGCTCGATCACGATTCCTTCGCCAACTGCAGCGCCGACGGGCGCAGGCGCGAAAACCTGGTGTTCCAGGACGAACCGCCGCCCGGCACCTACTTGGTCTACGCCAACCTCTACGACGCCTGTGGCGAGAGTGGCGCAGGCTTCGACGTCAGTCTGCACGTCGCCAGCACGTCGAGCGGCGACACTCAGGAGCTCACCGAGACTTACCACGAGGCTGGCTTGATCAGTGCTGTCAACGCCAACGGCGGCGCCAAGCTCGGCACCTTCGTCACCAGCTTCGATGTCGCCCCATGACCAATTTTCGCCATTGAAAGGCCAGTTCCATGTTGATCGAACGTTTGCTCAAGGTTGCGCTTCTCGGAAGCGAATGGATTCTCTACCTGCTGCTCGGGTTGTCGGTCTTCTCGATCGCGACGATGGTTGAACGCTGGCGCTACTTCGCCCGCTACACCGGCGATGGTGAAAAATTGCGGAGCAAGCTGAGCAAGCTGCTCGACGAGGACAACCTCGACGGCGCGGGCAAGCTGCTCGAGGCGAGCCGCAGTGTCGAAGCGCGGGTAGCGCGTGAGGCTCTACGCTGGGCGCCGAGCGGTCCCGAGTCCATGGCCGACGCCGTGGACAGCGAGCTGGCTCGGTTGAAGAAGGAACTAGAACGCGGGCTCAACTTTCTAGGCACCCTCGGGAGCAACGCTCCCTTCATCGGCCTATTCGGCACGGTGCTGGGTGTGATCATGGCCTTCAGCGCGCTGGGCAAGAGCGGCCAAAACACGTCGGCCATGGGCGGTGTGATGGCTGCCATCGCCGAGGCATTGGTCGCTACCGGCGTCGGCTTGTTCGTGGCGTTGCCGGCGGTGGTCGCGTACAACGCCATTCAAAAGCGCATCGGCGAAGTCGAGGCGGACGCTCAGTCGCTCACCAAGCTGATCAGCGCCTACCTGAAAGCCGGGCGCAGTACTTCCGGGCGACTTGCCAAGCCTGTCACCATCGAGAGCGCCGAGCCTACCTTGGCTGACGCATTGGCGAGCGGTAAGCGCGAGGTTTCGTCAAGTGACGCTGCTGGCGGCGAGGTACCGCCACCAGCAGCGTCGAGCGGGCGCATCGAAGCGGCAGGAGCGGTCTGAGCCATGGCTTCCGTCCTTTCAGGCTCGTCACGTCGCGGCGGCATCGTCGGCATCAACGTCACGCCGATGGTCGACGTGGTGCTCGTGCTGCTCATCATCATGATGGTGTCGGCGACCTACATCGTGTCGCAAAGCCTCAAGGTGGAACTACCCAAGACGGCTTCGTCGGATGACACGGTGACCAAGACGTACGTCGTGACCATCACCAAAGATGGCCAGTACCTGTTCAACGACAAGCCCACGAGCAAGCAGGAATTGCCTACCTTACTGCGCGGTGCCAAGGCCGAAAACGCCAATTTGAACCTGGTGATCACCGCCGACGAGGCTGCGCGTCACGGCTCGGTCGTCGGCGTCATCGATCAGGCCAAGGTCGAAGGCATCACCAAGTTCGCCATCAACGTCGAAGCCAAGCAGTAACGTCATGATCAGCGGTCGCACGGCTTTCATCGGCGTCAGCGTGCTCGCGCACGTGGCGGTCGCCTACGGAATCGACGGCATCGAGGTGAAGAAGTCGCACGCCGCCACCGCGATCGAGATCGCCGAGACCAAGAAACCAGCCAAGAAGGAGCCGCCGCCTCCGGCCAAGATCGACCCACCACGCAAACCCGAGCCACCCAGCCGCGAGCGCCGAGCCGCAGCCGCCAAGCCTGCCGAAGCTCCGCCGCCCGAGGTTACGGCCAAGCCCGCCCCGATCGCAGACTTGCCCGATTTCGGCCTATCCCTGAGTGGCGGTGTCGACGGCACCGGCATCGCACTGCCGGGTGGTGGCAGCGCCGCTGGTGGCCCGCGATCGCGCGGTCCGGTCGCCAAGGCCGAGCCACGCAAGCTGGCTGCAGTCGCTCCGACCAACGCGCTCGACCCGTGTGAAGAGCCCGCAGCCAAGCCGAAGCCACGCAACGTGCCTCAGCCAGTCGGCACCGACGCCGCTCGTGCTGCTGGGATCGAAGGCAAGGTACGCGTTCAGCTCACCGTCGATGAGACCGGTCGTGTCGTCGACGTCAAGCTCCTGCAGGGCCTCGGCTACGGCCTCGACGAGGCCGCGCTCGCCGCTGCCCGACGCGCCGAGTTCGAGCCTGCCGTACGTTGCGGAAAGCCCGCGCGCGCCACCTTCAACATCTCGATGCGTTTCACGCTCTGAGCTCCCGTCGTCGAAAGTTCTGTCTTGTTTCGTATCGCCTCGTCTTCGCGTCGCCTCGGGCGACTGACCTCCTGGTTTCTGCTTTCCGCCACGTTGACGGCAGCGTCGGGCGCGGCCGCCCAGCAGGGCGCGGCCCCGTCGTTGAGCGACGAAGTCAAACGGCCGAAGCTGACGAAGCCGCCCAAGCTCGTCAAATTCGTGGAGGCTCCCTACCCCGACTCCGAAAAGAGCGCGGGCAAGCAGGCCTCCGTCGTTTTGCAGATCGCGATCTCCCCCACGGGCAGCGTGGATGCCGCCGAGGTCCTGCAATCAGCGGGCCCCGCCTTCGACGCTGCGGCCATCGAAGCCGTCAAGGCCTTCGTGTTCGATCCGGCAGAGATCGACGATAAGCCGGCCCCGATTCGGATTCAGTACCGTTACGACTTCGTGCTGAAAGAAGAGGTTCCAACCACGGGCATCCTGAGCGGCGTCGTGAAGAAGCGTGGCACTGGCGAGCCGATGCCAGGCGTCATCGTGACCCTCGAAAACGGCACCACCGCAACGACTGACGCCGCAGGAAAGTTCGAGCTACCGGAGCTCGAGCCAGGACCTCACACTGTCACTCTCGCGGGTGACGCGCTGAAAGGCCTTCAGACGCAAGAGACCGTCGTAGCCGGCGAAAAATTGCAAGCCACCTATGAGGTCGACCTCGCGCCGGCACCAGGCACCAGCGACGCCACGTCTGCCGACGAGGACGACCTCGAGATCGTGGTGGTATTGCCTACGCTGACCAAGCAGGTGGTCTCGGTGAAGGTCGAGGCCGACCAGGCGCGGCGCGTGGCGGGCACGCAGGGCGACGTGCTCAAGATCGTGGAAAATATGCCGGGTGTGGCACGCGCCAGCGCCGGCTCGGGTCAAGTGGTGGTGTGGGGTGCTTCGCCGCAAGATACGCGAGTCTACGTGGACGACGTCCACGTCCCGCTGCTCTATCACTTCGGCGGTTTGCGCTCGGTAGTACACACGGATCTGGTGCAGTCGGTCGAATTGATCCCAGGTGGATACGGAGCGACCTATGGGCGCGGTCTGGGCGGCCTGATCACGGTCGACCTGCGCCAACCCGATCCCAAGCGGTTGCACGGCGCGGTACAGGTCGACTTGCTCGACGCCTCGCTCTCCGCGAGCGGCAAGCTGGCGGAAGGGTGGACCTTCGCCGGCGCGGCTCGCAAGAGCTACCTGGAAGAGACCATCAATCTCTGGTCCAACGACAACGAGGACATCAGCCAGTACTTTCCGATCTCGCACTACTACGATGCTCAGCTTCGCGTGCAACGGCGGCTGGGCGAGAAGCGCTACCTCGAGGTCGGCGGCTTGCTGTCGTCGGACAAAGTCTCTCGCACGATCGTGAGCAACGACCCCAACGAGCGAAGAGACGAGACCGCCAAGCTGCGTTTCGAGCGCATTTACGGCCGCTACGTGTCGACGGGAGCCGATGGTAGCGAAACGCGAGTCACGCCTTGGTTCGGTCGGGACCGCTCGAGTTTGGTCGCCACCTTCGGCTCGACTCCCACCAACCTCGACGTCACGACGTACCAGTTCGGGTTGCGGCTCTCGCACTCGACGCGCGTGTTCGAGTCCTTGACCGCCAGCGTCGGTCTCGACCTCGAAGGTGGCAGCAGCCGTGCCGAGCGCGACGGTTCTTTGAGCACTCCGCCACGCGAAGGCGATGCGCACATCTGGGGCCAGCCGCCATCCAGCGAAACGAACACCGACCACTGGAAAACCTTCAGCGGCAGCGCGGCTCCGTACGTCGAAGGGGACTTCGCCCTCGCTTCCGGCCAACTGCACATCGTACCGGGCTTGCGCCTCGACCCCTACTTCGTGTCGATCGAGAACCGAAACCCAGAGAGCCCTGGTGTCCCTCCCGCGGGAGCCTACACGTCCGAACTGGCACTCCAGCCGCGCCTGTCGGTGCGCTACGCGGCCAGCGAGCGCGTCAATTTCAAGGTTGCTTGGGGCCGCTACTACCAGGCTCCTCAGGTCGAGGACCAATCACCTGTTTTCGGCAATCCCTTGCTCTCGACCTCCCACGCCAACCACTACTTGGCGAGCACTCAGGTCGGCATCACGGCCAAGCTGAACCTGGAGACCACCGCGTTCTATTCGCGGTCCGACGAGCTCGCCGTGCGCAACCCGTCGCTCGCGCCCCTCACGGGGCAAACCCTCGTGCCCGAGGGTGAGGGACGAGCCTACGGCGCTCAGTTCCTGCTGCGACACGAGCTCAGCCACGGCTTCTTCGGGTGGGTCGCTTACACGTTGATGCGCGCCGAGCGACGAGACGCCAATGGCGAGGCTTGGCGTCTGTTCGACTACGACCAGACACACGTGTTCACTGCGCTCGCTTCGTACGAAATCGGCTGGGGCTTCGACATCGGCATGCGCTTCCGCTACGCCACGGGCTATCCGCGCACGCCCGTGATCGACTCTTACCTCGACACGCGCCACAACGTGTACCAACCGGTCCTTGGGACTCGCAACTCGATCCGCATCCCCGCCTTCGCCCAGCTGGATGTGCGACTAGCCAAGACCTTCAAGGTGGCAATGACCAAGGCCGAGGTTTATCTGGACGTGCAGAACGTCACCAATCGCGACAATGCCGAGGAGCTCACGTACAGCCAGAACTACGCCGAGCGAAACGTCATTCAGGGGCTACCTATCCTGCCCATCGTCGGCTTGCGCTGGGAGTACTGATTCATGAAGCAAAGGCTACCCCTGCCGATCGCTCTCGCCGCACTCGCTTCATTGAACGCGTGCGTCCCCGATTTCAGCACCGACCTCTCCGAAGTGCGTGCGGCCAAGCTCTTAGCCATCTCTGCGAGCCCTGCCGAAACGCAGGCGCGCAAGCAAACGACGCTCACCGCCCTGATCGCGGCTCCGCCAGGTCTGCCGACAGGCACGCCCTCGTGGCAGCTATGCCTCGCGCGCAAGCCACTCACGGAGCTCGGTCCGGTCAATCCCGATTGTTTGGAGATCGCGCCTGCGTCGGACGTGGCTCAGGATCTGGGACGTGGCCTCAGCGTCGAGGCCACGCTCACCACCGATGTCTGCAGCCTGTTCGGGCCCGTGCGTCCGGCGGGAATGGCCGGCGAGGCGGCCGGTCGCCCCGTCGACCCGGACATCACCGGCGGTTTCTATCAGCCAGTCGCGGCGCACCTGGGTGCGGAGGTGTCGCTCGGCGCGATCCGCGTGGACTGCGATCCTGCCAACATCGATCGCGATCAAGCCGTGGCGTTTCGCCAGCAATATCGCGTGAATGAAAACCCGCGGGTGAGCTCCCTCGACCTGGTGCAAGGCGACGCGACCTCGCCCCTGGCAGCCAACGACCGTCTCAAGATCAAGGCCGGCAGCAGCGTGACGCTGCGCGCCAGCTGGGAAGCTTGTCCGACCGAGTCGGTGTGCGGCGACCAATACTGCACCGCCAACGAAGACGCGGCCAGCTGCGCCAGCGATTGCACGCCCGGCGAAGCTGGAGGCTGCCCGGGCGCCGAGCAGTATGCCTGGTATGATCGACAAGATCAGCGCGTCGAGTCACGTCGAGAATCGATCAGTGTGGCTTGGTATACGTCGAGCGGTCATTTCGACAACGAGCAGACAGGGCGAGAAGAAGACGAGGCCACTTCCAGCCGCTCCACGGACAACGTTTGGCGTGTCGGCGAGGTAAACGGCGACGCCACGCTGTGGGTCGTGATCCGCGACAGCCGCGGCGGGCAATCCTGGGAAATTCGTCAGTTCGAGATCACACCATGACACCGCACTCCGAGCATCCACTCAGCAGCCTCGACGCAGCAGCTCTGGCCCACTGTTAGTCGCGGGCCAGGCGAACCGAGCGGTCGCGCTCGGACGCCTTTCCCCGCGGCTTTGGAGCCAGATCATGCGTACCTTTCAACGAACTCTCCCCGCTTTCGCGCTCGTCGCGGCGTTCCCGGCCGCAGCCTCGGCCGACGTGATCACCGAATGGAACGTGATCGCGATCGACGCTGCGCGCAGCTTTGCGAATCCCAACCCGGCCACGCGCGCCGTCGCCATCGGACACCTGGCGGCCTATGACGCCGTGAACGCCATCAATCACTCCGGCGAGCCGTACCTACCGGGGCCCCTCGCCGTGACCGCGCCTGCATCCGTGGAAGCAGCCGCTATCACCGCTTTTCACGATGCGCTGGTCTTCGCTGTCCCGGCCAAGCAAGCCGAGCTCGACGCCGCCGAGCAGACCGCGCTCGGCAAGATCGCCGACGGCCCTGCCAAGACGAACGGCGTCGCGGTCGGCGCCGCCGCCGCCGCCGCGCTCGTCACCAACCGCGCTGGTGACGGCGCAGAAGCAGTCGTCGCGTACCCGGGCGAAGACGCATTAGGCAAATGGCGCCCCACCCCGACCGGCAATCTCGCAGCCAATACGCCGCAATGGGCCACGCTCAAGCCGTTTGCACTCTCGGCCGCCGACCAGTTCGACCCGGGGCCGCCGCCCGCACTGACCAGCGGCACTTACACCACGGCTTTGCTCGAAACCAAAATCTACGGCGCACTCACCGGCTCGGTCCGCACCGACGAGCAGACCAACATCGCCAAGTTTTGGGCGCAGCAAACGCACCTGCCGTTTTACTTGATAGCGCGCTTCTTCGCGGCCGCGCGCGACCTCAGCGTGGACGACAACGCGCGCTTCTTCGCGCAGCTCAGCCTCGCGCTCGCCGATTCACGCGTCGCGGTGTGGAACGCCAAGTACGAGTACGGCTTCTGGCGTCCCATCACGTCAATCAACAGCGCGCTCGACGATGGCAACCCTGACACTCACCCGGATCCGGAGGGCGACTGGGCGCCGCTGCTGGAGACTCCCAATCACCCTGAATACGTGAGCGGGCACAGCGCGACCGGTGCAGCCGGCGCGGCGGTGCTGGCGCATTGGTTCGGTGACACCAACTCATTCACCGTCACATCCGAAACGCTGCCAGGGCCGGCTTTTGCGCGGCATTTTTCGCGCTTCAGCGACGCCGCTCAAGAGAACGCAGACAGCCGCATCTATGGCGGCATTCACTATCGCTTCAGCAACGAGGCGGGGCTCGAGCTGGGTGAAGCAGTCGCCGGCTACGTGCTCACGCATCGCCTCCAGGCGTTCCCGCCGCAGGGCGATGGCGATGGCGATGGCGATGGCGATGGCGGCGCAGCTGGTGCGAGCGGCGCGAGCAGCGACGGCGAGGCTGGCGCGGGCAGCGCCAACGAAGCCGGCGCGAGCGCGGGCGGAACCAGCAACGCAGGCAGCGGCGGCACTGGCTCAGGGGCCACAGCTGGAGCGCTCACTGGTGGCACGGGCGGCGCCGCGAGCAGCGGCACCACCACCGGAGGCAAAGCGCCCGCGAGCGCCGGAGCCGACGGCGAGGGCGGCGGCAGCGAAGGTGGTAGCTCCACCCACTCGGGTGACTACGAGGACGGCGGTTGCTCGGTGGCTGCACCGGGGGCTCGCACGGCCGCGAGCTCGGCGATCCTCTCCCTGCTGGCCGCGTGGGCGCTCCTCCGTCGCCGCCGCTGACCGGGCCTGAACCGCACTTGGAGGGGAGCCTGCTCTCTCCGGGCCCCCCTCCGTCCGGTATTTCGCAATTTTGCCCGTTGGAGTTGACAAACGGCAAGCCAAAGGAATATTCCCTATCGGCTAGATAGAGTGATCATCACGCGCAAGACCACCTACGCGCTTCGGGCGCTCAAATACCTGGCGACGCACGGGGGCGAACTCACGCTCACCGCCCGCATCGCCGAGCACGAAGGCATCCCGCAGCGCTTCCTGGAAGCCATCCTGCGCGAGTTGGCGCGTCACGGCGTCCTGCAAGTGAAGCGCGGACGCGGTGGCGGCTACTCGCTCCGGCTCAGCCCGGAGGAGCTCACCGTCGCGCGTGTGATCGACGTGGTGGACGGACACGCCTCGCAGTTCGCGTGCCTCGACCCGATCCGGCCGACGCGCTGCCTGGAGTGTCCGGGCCAAGGGCCCTGTGCCGCCCAGGTGGTCCTCAATCAGATGGGCGTCGCGTCCCAGCGCGTCCTGCAAAGCATGACTCTCGCAGATCTCATCGTTCCTCAACTGGAAGCTTCGAACCAATGAACCCGATCTCTACGAACCTCTCCCCCGTCACGCTGGCTCGCCGAGCCATGCTGCTCCTAGCCCTCGGCGTCGGCCTCACGAATTGCAGCAAGAAGAGCGAAGCCGCGCCGAGCGGCAGCACCGGCGCGAGCTCGGCTGCGGCTGCTACGGCAGCGCCAGTCACGCTGCTCAACGTTTCCTACGACCCGACTCGCGAGCTCTACACCGACTTCAACGCGCATTTCGCCAAGAAGTGGGAGGCCGAGCACCAGCAAAAGGTGACAATCAACCAATCGCACGGTGGAGGCGGAAAACAAGCCCGCGCGGTGATCGACGGCCTCGAAGCCGACGTGGTCACGTTGGCCGTCGCCTACGACGTGGACCAATTGCACGAGAAGGGCAAGCTCATCCCCAAGGAGTGGCAGTCGCGTCTCGAGCAGAACAGCTCACCCTACACGTCGACGATTGTTTTCGTGGTGCGCCAGGGCAACCCGAAGCAGATCAAGGATTGGAACGACTTGGTGCGCGAAGGCGTGAAGGTCATCACGCCCAACCCGAAGACGTCGGGCGGCGCGCGCTGGAACTACCTAGGCGCCTGGGGCTACGCGCTCAAGCAGCCGGGTGGTGACGACGCCAAGGCTCAAGCCTTCGTCGAGAAGATTTACAAGAACGTGCCAGTGCTCGATTCGGGCGCGCGCGGCTCGACCACCACCTTCGTCGAGCGCGGCATCGGCGACGTGCTGGTCACGTGGGAGAACGAGGCTTTGCTCAGCGTCAACGAGCTAGGCAAAGGCAAGTTCGAGGTCGTGGTGCCCTCGGTGAGCATCTTGACCGAGCCCCCCGTCACGGTCGTCGACAAGGTCGTCGACAAGCGCGGCACCCGCGCGGTCGCCGAGGCCTACCTGAAGGAGCTATACAGCGCCGAAGGCCAGGAAATCGCCGCAAAACACTACTATCGGCCGCGCAATCAGGACGTGCTCGCCAAGTACAAGGATCGTTTCCCGGCCATCCAACTGTTCACGGTCGACGAGCTGTTCGGCGGTTGGAGCAAGGCGCAGCCTACGCACTTCAACGACGGCGGGCTGTTCGACAAGATCTACAAGCCCAGCAAGTAACGGCCGACAGCGATGACCAGCAGACCCTCCATCAGAGTTCCGGCGCTGCCTGCGCGGCGCCGACGCTTCGCGCTCCGGCGACGCGGCGTGCTCCCCGGCTTCAACCTGACGCTGGGCTATACCGTGTTCTACGTCGGTCTGCTGGTCTTGATTCCGCTGCTCGCCAT
>JBEHXA010000012.1:0-30394 GCA_048498935.1 Myxococcota bacterium | reverse complement strand
TCATCGTCGCCACCCAGATGCTCGAATCCATTAGCACGCGCCGTTGCAGGCCGAGCGCCAGCGCGTCGTCTTGCAAGTCGTGCTCCGCCACCTCGCCAGCTCGATGCAGGAGCATCAAGCGCTCGCGTGCGTCCTTGATGAGCTTCGCTTCCAGCTCGAGCATTTCGCAGAGCTCGCGGTACAAGCCGCCACGCTCCGCAGCCCGCTGCGCGGCGTGCACCGCGCCGAGGTGCCCGGCGTCGATGCCCAGGATGCGGCGATAAGCAGTGAGCGCGCCCGACGCATCGCCGAGCGTGTCCTCTTGGACGCGGCCAATCTTGAACAGGTAAGTGATCTTCGTCTCGGCGTCGTGCGCCAGATCCACGGCTCGCTCGTACAGCTCGAGCAGCTCTGCGTGCTTTCGCCCGGCCGAATACAGGCGCACGAGCGCCTTGAACGACGCTGCGTAGCCCGGAACGATGCCGAGCGCGCGGGCGTGATGGGTGAGCGCCAGCTCTGGCTTACCCAGCTCTTTTTCGAGGATTTCCGCCATCCTGGCGTAAGCGTACGCGCGACGATGCGGGTCGCGCGCGGCTTCGGCTTCCCCGGCGCAAATCGCGAGCAAGCTCTCCCAGCTCTTGGTGCGACCGTACAAGCGCGACAGCGCGGCCAACGCGGGCGCGTGAGCGCGATCGAAGCTCAGCGCCTTTTCGTACCAGGCCACAGCCGTCGTGTCGTCGTGAAGGTGATCTTCGTACAGCTGCGCGCCGCGCGTCAGGTAGGCGATGCGCTCCGCGTCGCTCTTGGCCAAGTCGGCGAGCCGCGCCAGCACGTTGCCGAGCGCCGCGTGGTTCTGCATCGCCTCGTAAGCGCGCAGCAGCGCCTCGAGCACCAAGCGGTCGTCTTTGACGACCCCCAAGGCGCGCTCGAGAGCGTGCGTACCTTGCTCGAGATTACCGAGCCGATCGATTTCGATGCGCCCCACCCGGTAGAGCGCCATCGCGCGCGCGTTCGGGTCCGCTACCTGCTCGGCTTCGCGCTCGAGCACGCCCACCAGGTCGCGCCACCGCTGGTGCGAGTAGTGCAGGCGCTTCAATGCATGAACCGCGGCGTCGGAGCGCGGGTCGGCGTCGAGTGCCGCCTGATATAGCTCGGCGGCTTGTGGCAGGTTCTTGCGGCGGGATTCCGCGATGCGGGCGCGCTCGACCATCAAGGCGGCGCGGTGACGGGTATCGCCCTTAACAGCCGCCACGCTCTGCTCGATGGACTTGTCGAGCGCATCCCAGGCGCGCGCACCGATCTCGGCGCGCACCACGGCCTTCAGCAGCGCGGCGTCCCCCGGATTGAGCTCCAGCGCAGCAGCGAAGGCTTCCCTCGCCTCACGGCGCTGCCCCAGGCGATCTTCCAGCAGCCGCCCCTTCTCGTAGAGCAGCGCGGCGCGCGCTGCCGCCTCGCGCGTGACGGCGATCTGCGCGTCGAAGAGCGGAACCGCCGCGCCGTAGTCTCCCTTGCTCAGCAAGAGCCGGCGGAGCGCACGGACCGACGGGACATGGCTCGGGTTGTCGACCAGCGCTTTGCGGTAGTAGGCGACCGCGTCCTCCGGGCGCGCCAGCACCGACTCGCAGAGCCGCCCGCACTCGAAGCGGGTGCGAGCTCGGGCGACCGCGTGCGGCTTCGTGGGCAGCTCCAGCTCGGCGCGCTTGAGGAATTCCTCGGCGCGCGTGGCCTCGCTTTCGGCGGGGGGCTTCACCAACAGATCCGGCCGCACCATCGTGGTCGCGTCGACCGCACCGCGCGGCAACGCCGTCACGGGCGCGGCAGCCGTCACGATCGGGGCTGCGGGGATCACGGCGACCGGTGGCTCCGCGCTCAGTGGTTTCGGCGACGCGGACGGCCCTGACGAGGGCTTGGGGTCTCCCGTCGGCGAAGCTGACGGACCGGGACCCATGGAAGGAGCGCGTGCGGGCATCGACGGAGGTCGGGGCAATGCCTTGCGCACCGGAGGTGCTGGGGTGGAGGTGGGGTCTGCGCCCGCCAGCGCTGGGTCCAATCCCGGCGGAACCGGGAGCTTGGAACGCACCGGCGGCGGAGGCGGCTCCTTCGACCGCAGCGGTGGCGGTGGAGGCACGCTGGCTTTCGCGGGGCCCGGGTTTGCAGCACCACTGGCACGAACGGGTGCTGGTGGTGGGGTCGAGCGCCCGGCTGCGGGGCGTGGAACGGATGCGCTCGGCTTCTTGATCGAATCGCCTTCGTCTGCCATGGCCGGAAAGTGAGCTTAACACGCCTGGCTGGCCGCTAGCTCCGAGCGGAACTCCGCGAAAAATATCGACTATTCCCCCGCTCTTTCGGCGCTGCCGAGGTGCCCAGGCCCGTGCTATCACCCGCCGCCGTGCCCGACACGCCCCACCTCCTCATCTTCCGCGGCGTGCGAGCGATCGACCCATCGCGCGCCCTGGACGCCATTGTCGACGTGACCGTCGAAGGCGGCACCATCACGCGCGTCGGGCCAGGCGCCGCCGCATCCCTGATCAACGCCGAGTCGGCTCGCGTCATCGACGCGACCGGGCTCTGGCTCGTCCCGGCCTTCGTGGATTTGCACGCTCACCTGCGCGAGCCCGGTCAGGAATACAAAGAGGAGATCGCGAGCGGCCTGAACGCCGCAGCAGCGGGCGGCTACGCGCACGTGTGCGTGATGCCCAACACCAAGCCGGTGAACGACACGCGCGCGGTCACCGAGCTGATGCTGCGCCGCGCCGAGGAGCACGGCGGCCCGGAGCTGCACCCGATCGCGGCCATCACGATCGGGCAAAAGGGAAAAGATCTGACCGAGATGGCCGAGCTGCGAGACGCCGGCATCGTCGGCGTCAGCGACGACGGCGTCTGCGTCATGAACAGCGCGGTGATGCGGCGCGCGCTGGAATACGCCAAAAACTTCGACATTCCGGTGATTCAGCACGCCGAGGATCACGACCTCACGGCGGGCGCGGACATGCACGAAGGTTCCGTCTCGGCGAAGCTGGGGCTGCGCGGTTGGCCGCGCGTCGCTGAAGACGTGATCATCGCGCGTGACGTGCTGCTCGCCGAGTACACGCGCGCGCGCTACCACGCCGCGCACGTCTCGACGCTCGGCGCCGTGCGCATCTTGCGCGAGGCGAAGTCGCGGGGCATCGCCGCCACCGCCGAGGTCACGCCTCACCACCTGCTGCTCACCGACGCCTCGGTGATCGGCTACGACACCGCCTGTAAGGTCAATCCGCCGCTGCGCGAGCCGGAAGACGTGGAGGCCCTCCGCCGAGCGCTCGCCGACGGCACCGTCGACGCCATCGCCACCGACCACGCGCCCCACTCGCCGCTCGAGAAAGACTGCGAGTTTTCCGAGGCGTCGCCGGGCATGATCGGCCTGGAGCTGTGCTTCGGGCTGCTGCTCGGTCTGGTGGGCGAGTCGGGCATCACCCTGCCCCGCCTGCTGGACGCGCTGTCCACCCGCCCGGCGCGAATCATCGGCATCGAGCCGCCGAGCCTGCGGGAAGGTGCGCGAGCCGAGTTGACTCTGGTCGATCCAGGCGCACGTTACCGCGTCGAAGACATGAAGCTGCGCTCCAAGAGCCGCAACACGCCGTTTACCAAGCACGAGATGACAGCGAGGATTGTGATGACGCTATCGCGAGGCAAGATCGTATTCGAGGCGCTCAGCGCCGGAGGTCAGTCGTGAGCAAGCGTCGCGCTTATCTGGCGCTCGCCGACGGCACCGTGTTCGAAGGCCGCGCCCACGGCGCCGACGGCAGCACCACCGGCGAGGTGGTGTTCACGACCGGCATGACCGGCTACCAAGAGGTGCTGACCGATCCCTCGTACACGGGGCAGATCGTCACGATGACCGCGCCGCAGATCGGCAACACCGGCATCAACACCGAGGATCCCGAAAGCGTCGACTCGAAGCCGCAGGTCGCCGGCTTCGTGATCCGCGACGCCAGCCCGGTCGTGTCCAACTGGCGCTCGCAAGAGAGCCTCGACGAGTACCTGGCGCGCTTCGGTATCGTAGCCATCAGCGACGTCGACACGCGCCGGCTCACCCGCTACCTGCGCGACAAGGGCTCGCAAAACGGCGCCATCGGCACCGAGGCCCCGTCCACGCTGGTCGACCGCGCCAAGGCCGCCCCGGACATGGAAGGTCTCGACCTAGTCGCGCGCGTCACGCCTGCCGCTCCCTACGAGTTCACGGAGTCGCGCGGAGCGGAGTGGAACAGCGAGATGCAAGACGGTCACGCCGACTCGTCGCGCAGCGATCGTCGCTTCCGCGTCGTCGCCATCGACTACGGCGCCAAGCGCAACATCCTGCGCTGCCTGCACGACGCTGGCTGCCAGGTAACCGCAGTGCCGGCCAGCACCAGCGCGCAAGACATCCTGGCGCTCAAGCCCGACGGCGTTTTCCTCTCGAACGGCCCCGGCGACCCCGCTGCCCTTCCCTACGCGGTGAAGACGATCCAAGAGCTGCTCGGCAAGCAGCCGATCTTCGGTATCTGCCTGGGCCACCAGCTGCTCGCGCGTGCCCTCGGCGCCAGCACCTACAAGCTCAAGTTCGGTCACCGCGGCCTCAACCAGCCGGTGAAGGACCTGACCACGGGTCGCGTCGAGATCACCACGCAGAACCACGGCTTCGTGGTGGACGTGAAGTCGATCGCCGGCGTCGCCGAGACCACACACCTGCACCTGAACGACGGCACCAGCGAGGGCCTCGAAGCAAAGGCGCACCGGGCTTTCAGCGTGCAGTACCACCCGGAGGCCGCAGCTGGCCCCCACGATGCCCTCTACCTGTTCGACCGTTTCCGGCGGCTGATGGACGCTCGATGACCAAGCGGACGATTCATTTCGTCAGCCTGGGTTGTCCGAAGAACCGCGTCGACAGCGAGGTCATGCTCGGCGTGGCCGAACGCGCCGGCTACAGCCATGTCTCCGATCCGGAGCAGGCCAACGTCATCGTCGTCAACACCTGCGGCTTCATCGACGCGGCCAAGCAGGAGTCGATCGACACGATTTTGGCTCTTTCTCAGCATAAGGGAGGCACCTGCGACAAGCTTGTCGTCTCCGGATGCTTGAGCCAGCGCTACCCCGACGAGCTGGCGAACGACTTACCCGAGGTCGATCACTTCTTGGGCTCGAGCGACATGCTCAAGCTCGAGGGCGTGCTCAAGGGTAACGCCGACCGCATGTTGGTCGGGAACCCCGCCGACTGGGTGGTGAGCGCGACCGATCCGCGCCGTATCTCGACGCGCGGGCGCAGCGCCTACGTCAAGATCGCCGAAGGCTGCAACCGCACCTGCGCGTTCTGCGTGATCCCGGAGCTCCGCGGCAAGCAGCGCTCACGCGAGCCCGACGACATCGTGCGCGAGGTCGAAGAGCTGGCAGCGCGCGGCGTGCTGGAAGTGAACCTGGTGTCGCAAGACACCGTCTCGTACGGCCGCGATCTCGACGAGCGCTCGAACCTGGCAGCGCTGGTCCGCCGTATCGCGGACGTGCCGGGCCTGCGCTGGGTGCGCCTGTTCTACCTGTACCCTGAAAAGCTGGACGACGAGCTGATCGAGCTCATCGCCACGCACCCCAAGATCGTCAAGTACATCGACATGCCGCTACAACATGCCGCCGACGGCATGCTGCGACGCATGCGGCGTGGTCACGGCGGCAAGCGCCTGTACGATCTGGTCGAGCGCCTCCGCACCCGCATTCCGGGGCTGGTGTTTCGCACCGCTTTCATCGTGGGCCACCCCGGTGAGACGGAAGAGGAATACGAAGAGCTCCTCACCTTCATTCGCTTCGCCGAGTTCGACCGCGTCGGCGTGTTCCGCTACTCCGACGAACCGAGCGCGCGCGCCTTCAAGCTCGAGGACAAGGTGCCCGAGAAGGTCGCGGCAGCGCGCGCCAAAAAGCTGATGAGCGTGCAGCGCAAGATCAGCCAAAAGAAGCTGAAGGCAATGATCGGCCGCGAGCTCGAGATCTTGGTCGAAGGCCCGAGCGAAGACAGCGAGCTCGTGATGGTAGGGCGTCACGCCGGCCAGGCGCCGGACATCGACGGCGTCGTGTACATCTCCGGAGGCCCGACCGGCATCGAAGCGCGCCCCGGTGAGCTTCGCACCGTGCGCATCGAGAGCACGACCGACTACGACCTGCTCGGCGAGCTCACGAGCGAGGACGCCATCGCGCTACCGAAGCCGAAGAAGAAGCCGAGTGCGGTCACGGACCTCTCGCATCGCTCGAGCGACGGACGGCGCGTCACGCTCCGCACCGTTTAGCGGACGCGCACCTTCACGCTCGGCGATTCATCGTCGCCCTTGATGTACCAGACCTCGATCGTGTCATCGACCTGAGCTGCCATCAGGATGGAGTAAGAGGCGCTCTCGCGCGTGACCTGGCCGGCGATCACGTCGGTCCGGCGGTTCCAGGCGATGACTTCGGCTTGCGGGACCGCGACGCCTTCGATGCGCACCATGCCGTTTTCGTCGGGCGAGGTCACCGACGGCGCCGCGGGAGGCGGCAGCGGCAGCGTGGGTGACAGGCATCCGACCAGGCACAGCCCGGCGACGAACAGCAGCTGCCGGCGGCGGCCCACGCGACTCATCGTGCGCTGTGATAGCACACGGCGTGCCGGCGAGCCGCAGCGGCGGCCGTTGGCGCACATGAATGCAAACCATTGATTTAATTACACATATCCGAGCATCCGCGAAGCGTGGCCGCTGGATGGTCGCAACTTTGTTGAGATCATGCTGCCAACTGCGTTGCCGCATCGCACTATCGGAGCACCAGAATAGTGGGCCGTTCTGGCCGCAATTTGATACCGGCTGAGGCTCACCGTCTCCATGTGGACGTCCTGGCAGCTCGAGCGTTTTCGGCCCTCCCTGAGACCGTTGCCGCTGCTCGCCGTGTGCTTCTGGTTCTTGCATTGGAACGACGGCGCGCCGCGCGCTGCGCGCACCGAGAGTGACGCCTCCAAAGCGCTGTGCGTGGCGCTCGCCGCGCGCGGGCTCCAGGCGGAAACGAGCAACGTCCATTTCGTGCCCAAGGCCCCGCGCCCGTGGGACCTCTCGGTCGATCGGGCGCGCGCGGTGGTGCTGGCGCACCGGGATGGCGAGCCGAACGATGTGTTCATCGTCGAGACGCGCGTGGCGCCAGGCGGCACGCTGCTCGAGATCGACGACGTCTTCAATTTGAGCGCGACCTCTGCCGCCGACGAGCAAAACCTGGTGGTGAGCGATGTGCGCGCGGCCTGGGCGATCGGCGCCGGTGACACGATCAGCTCGGTGCAGTTCGCCGACTTTCGCGGTGAGCCGCCGCCTCACGGGCCCGGCTGGAACAAGCCGCGCATCTATCAGAATGCGCTCACCAACCTGCAGGAGACGGGCGAGCTCGCAGGCGTCGGCAGGCGCTCCTTCAAGCTCGAGCCCGCGGCCTACAAGGTGGTGCTCGGCTTCAGCCAGGGCGCGCTGCTGATCGACGCCGATTCGCACAAGATTCGTATCGCCGAGAAGGGCGAGACGCTCGAGGGCGAACGCTACGTGAAAGAGGTGACGCCGCCGAAGGCGCGCCCCGGCAATTTCGTGACTTGGGCCGTAGATCGCGTGCGCGCGATGCCGTGGTTCGGCGACGACCGCATGCAGTGGCTCAAGGCGGTAGCGTTCGGTGGGCGGGACCAGCTCGAGCAGATCGTGGGCAGCGTGACCGGCGACGACGGCTCCGAGGCGATCAAGGAGGAGCTAGGCGACCTGTTCGCTACCGGAGCCGAGCAAACCAATCCGGAAACCGGCTGGCCGCCCCCGCCCATGGAGCCCATGCTCGACTCGCCCCTGCAGGGCGAAGGCAAGTGGGGCTCACTCGAGAAGGACCCGTTCGTGGCCCGGAACCCCGGCGCCCCCTGCCCGTTCGTCTTCTCGTTCATCCGCACCGATCGCAAGCGCATGTACTCGCAGGTGTTCGTCACGCTGTGGGATCCGCGCCAGGTGGAGCTGCACGCGATGAGCGGCACCGTCGAGCCGATCAGCGCGACCGGCGAGACAGGCCCCGGTCAGGTGCCGCGCGATCCCAAGATTCTCAAGCGCTTCATCGGCGGCTTCAACGGCGGGTTTCAGGCGATTCACGGCGAATTCGGCATGATGGCCGAGCGCACCCTGTACCTGCCGCCGAAGCCCTACGCGGCGACGGTCGCCGAGCTCGACGACGGCTCGACCGCGTTCGGCAGCTGGCCCGAGTCGGCGGAAGTGCCGAGCAACGTGGTCTCGTTTCGCCAGAACATGACCGCGCTCGTCGAGCACGGTGACCTGAACCCGTGGAAGCGCCACTGGTGGGGCGGCCTGCCGCCGGGCTGGACCGAAGAGAGCCGTACAGTTCGCAGTGGCCTGTGCATGACCAAGGAAGGCTTCGTCGGGTACTTCTACGGGGCGAGCGTCGACCCCGACGTGCTCGGCCTGGCGATGCAACGCGCGCGGTGTGCCTACGGCATTCACCTCGACATGAATCCCGGCCACACCGGGCTCGAGTACTACCGCACGGGACCCAAGGGCAGCTTGCCGATCCCGAATCGCAAGCTGGACGGCGAGTGGGAAGCGCGCGGTGCGGTACCGGGCGTTCAAAACTGGGAGTTCATGTCCAGGCGCATGATCAAGTTCATGGCTTTGATGAACTTTCCTCGCTATGTCAACGTAGAATCTAGGGATTTCTTCTACCTCACCTTGCGCCAAGTGCTGCCCGGCGAGGCGCTCGCGCCGCGCGTGCAGCCGCCAGAAGCGGGCGAAGGGAGCTGGCGCGTGGAAGGGCTACCTCAGCACGGTTGGCCCTACGCGGTCGCGACCACGAACCTGCGCACCGATCCCAAGGAGCCCGAGTTTCGCATCGGGTTGATCAAGGTCGATGCCAAGCTCGTGCGCGTTGCGCAGCCGGGTGACGTCGACGCGAAGGTCGTAGTGGAGCTACGCGGACAGAGCGAAACCGCGACGGGTCACATCACCCTGTTTCACTCCGACGCAGCCGGGTTCCACGTCGCCTATCAACCAAAGACGCCGGGTGCGATGCGAGTGACCAGCGGGTTCCCGGCGGACGCTCCGCAAGCGCGCGACGCGACGGCCGCGATGGGCATCGACGAGAGCGGGACGCTCGTTTACGCGCGGGTAACGGGCGGGCAGCACGCGAGTGGCGACGGTGACGAACTGGGCAAGCTGCTCACCGAGCTGGGATGCCAAACGCTCGTGTTCTTGCCTCGCCCTCTGGCGACGCTGTTCGGCACCGCTGGTGAAGCCTCCAATTCTCCCGGGCTCGGCGTGCGGCTAGTGCGCGCCGAAGGACCAGGCGCGAAGCTGCTCTTCCCCGACACACCGGTGGTCAAACCAACGAAGTGGGCGCCCCTGCAGCAGAAGCGTGTGCGCTACAAATGACCACGTTTGCCTACCCCACCCCACGCGCTTATCAGGGCTGGGCTCGAAAGCAGCCGCTAGATCGCCTGCTTTCGCCCATGAACCCGGCGTGATCGCATCAGAAATTCCAGCAATACTTCTCGCCAACTGAGAATCTGGGAGCTATCTTTACGCCAACTTTTTCTTACGGTCCGCGCTTCGAACCCTCAATTCGGACCACGGGCCGCCGCGCTTCGTCGCATCAGGAGAGCACGAAACGCGCGCTACGGCCCTACCAAGACCAGCCGCCAGTGCCGGGTCAGAGCAACAGAGCAGAGAGACAGTATCGATGAGCGACAAGGCGAGTTCGGACCTCGACGTTTTTGACGGACTGGCAGCCAAGAAGTCACGACCGAGCGCAGCGGCTCCCGCCCCGCTTCCCAGCAGCCGTGGCCCAGTCCCACCGCCCTCGAACACTCGTCAAAAAACGCTGCTCGGTTTGACGGCGCCGATGCCCGGCAGTCGCCCGGGACCACCGCCGCCTCCGTCCCCCAGCAAGCCTCCTGCACCGCCGCTTCCGCGCAGCAGCGTGCCGCCGCCTCCCGCCAAGACTCAGACAGGTGGGTTCCCGGCGCCTCCGCCACCCCCGAGCCTCCCGGGTGCGAGCCGTCCGACGCCTCCGCCGATGCCGGGCGCCAAGTCGCTCGCGCCGCCACCGCCCCCTCCTCCACTCGCTGCTCCGCGCCTCGGCGACGACGAAAAGACGCCGGTGCCCTCCAAGCTGCCGGCTGCTCCGAGCAAGCCCGCGGGAGCCGCCGCCAAGCCCGGCGTCGACATCGATTGGGACGACGAGGACGAAGCGACGCAGGTATTCGACAAGGGCGTCGAAGATACGGCTCGTGCGCTGCTCCACAGCGCGCCGCCGCCCGCTGCTGGTGCACCGCCTCCTCCACCCGCTGCCGGCGCTCCGCCGCCTGCGTCGCGCGCTGCCGCGCTGGTCGGCAACCGCCCGCTCAGCGTGCCGCCGCCTTCGGTGCCGCGCGCGCCGCTGCCGCCGCCTCCCAAGGCTCAGCCCCTCCCCGCGCATCCGGTGCCGGACCTCGCGCCCTCGCCGACCATCACGCTGCCGCAGCAACGCAGCGGTCGTGGCGGCTTGTGGGTGGCCATCGCGGCGATCGCCGTGATCGGCGCAGGCGCCGCCGCGTTCGTGCTGATGCCGAAGAAGGGGTCGCTCGTCGTGTCCGTTTCGGGGCCCGGCGGTAAGGCGATCGACGGCGTACAGGTGTTCGTCGACGACTCGCAGCGCTGCGACGCATCACCCTGCCAGGTGACTGACCTGCCGCGCGGCGTGCATTTCGTGAAGGTGGCCGCAGCCGGTTACACGACCACCGCGCCCAAAGCCGTGAAGATCAACGCCGGCGAAGAGAGCGCTGAGAACGTCGAGCTCTTGCGCGGCGTCGAAGGCAGTGGCCTGAAGGTCATGGCCGAGGGCGCAGGGCTGAAACTGTCGATCGACGGCAAGGACTACGGCCCGCTCCCGCAAGAGATCAAAGATCTTTCGCCGGGGACTCACACCGTCAAAATCGACGGCGGCGAGCGCTACGAGTCGATGGAGAAGCAGGTCAGCGTCCAAGCCGACAAGGTGACGACGCTCGAGCCGAAGCTCAAGGTGAAGAAGGGCCTCGCCACCATCAAGGCGGGCGAGAATGCCGACGGAGCCAAGGTGCTGCTGGTGAGCGGTAGCGAGCGCCGCCCGGTACCGGCGCTTCCGCTGCGCGTCGATATCACCTCCGAAAAGCCGTACAGCATCGTCGCGACCAAGAAGGGCTTCCGCGACTACAAGCAGGACATAGTGTTCGAGGACGGCCAGGCGGAGCGCACCTTCGTCGTCGACCTCGGCAGCGCCTCCGAGCCGGAAAAAGAAGTCGCCAAAGAGCCCGAGACGAAGCCGGAGCACAAGGCCACTCCGACCCCGACGCCCGGCCCCGGTCCGGCATCGACTCCGAAGGAGCCGAAGGAGCCGAAGGAACCGGTCGAAAAGCCCACCGTGGCCGCACCTTCCGGGAAGGGCACGCTCAACATCAACTCGATCCCGGTGACGACCGTGATCCTGGACGGCAAGCCCATCGGCCAGACGCCGAAGGTGGGGCTGAGCGTCAGCCCCGGCACCCACACCGTGATCTTCGTGCACCCCGAGCAGGGCCGCAAAGCCAAGTCGGTCACGGTCGAAGCCGGCAAGACTGCGGTCGCGATCGTACGCTTCTAACGCGACGCGCTTTCGCGAAGCTGAGCACGCACGTTCGTCGCTGCGTCGAAGCGAACCTGAGCTGCGGCGACGAGGCGCGGCGCATCAGCGTCGGCGTGCTCGCGCAAGTAGCGCGCGAGCAACGGTGCCGCATCCGCCGGATCGCCGCGCGTCACGACGAACTCGATGCCCTGCCGCAGAACAACCGCGTCAGCGCGCGGATCGTCGAGCATGCTTCGCAACGTGGCGAGCGCCTCGGGATAGCGCATCGTGCGCATCTCGAGCGTGAGCTGAACGCTCGACAACGCGCCCACAACGACGGCGGCGTGGAGCCGCTCGAGCTCGGGCAGCTCATCGAGGAAGCTATGCGCCGGCTGATAGCCAGGTTCGAGCTCTAGCGCCTGCTGGGCCCGCGCGCGCGCCTTGCTCCAATCGAGAGCGCTCACCGCGAGCGTCGCTTGGCGTAGCCGCATGTCGGCACGGCGCGGGTAAGCTCGCAGCAGATCGTCGCTGGCTTGGAACGCCAGGTCCCGCTTGCCCAAGAGATTAGCGACGAGCGACACCGTGCCGAGCTGCTCCGATACCGGGACGCGGTCGAGCTGGGCTCCCAGGGTGTAGAGCTGGAGTGCTTCGGTAAAGCAACCGGCGCGGTACGCCGTGCCGCCCAGCTCGATGGGAGGCGTGCTGTCTTCAGGCGATTGCGCGAGTGCGGTGAGCCAAAACCGAGGTTCGTCTGCGTAGTCGGACACCCGCTCCACCGTCCGGACGCCCAACGCCACGATGAAGACTGCGACCGGCGCCCAGAGCGCGCGACGCGCAGCCAGCACCGCCTGAACAGCAGGAGCCGCTGCCAGCAGCAAACCGGCGCTCGGCAGGTAGAGGTAGCGATCCGCGGTGACGACTGTTACCGGCAGCGGCGTTAGATGCATGACCAGCAGCAGCGGCACCGACCCGAAAGCCAAATACGCGAGCGTGTTGGTCGAAGGCTTGGGTCGTCGCGCCACGACGACCGCTAATCCGAGGGCGAGTGCGCCACCGAGGGCCACGAACGCCCAGCTCGGCTTTCCGAGCACTCCCATGAGGCTGCGGGGCTGAAACGGGTTCGCGAGCATGTACGCATAGCGACCCAGCGCCTCGAGCACCGTCACAGCGCGCGTGGTCGGCCCGACTGCGAGACCGTCGCCCAGGGAGATCGCGCCGGCAGCAATGCGCGAAACTAGGTAGAGCAGCAGCGGCCCGGCAAGCAGAAGCAGACGCTTTCTACGCTCGGTTTGCTCGGTGACTTTGTCTGGTCCGAACAGCTCCAGGATGCCGAGCGCGGCGAACGCGCCCAGGCCCGACTCCTTGCACCACATCGCGGCAAGCGCCAGCACGGCAGCGAGCGCCAGTCGAGTGCGCGAGCGCGGCTGATGCGCCAGGAGCGCACCCAAAGCGAATGCCCCGGCGAGCACGTCACAACGGCCGGAAATCCACGCCGCCGACTCGGTCAGGCGCGGCAAGAGCGCCCAGACCAGCACCAATGCAAACGCCAAGAGCTCCGGAACCCGACGGCGCCGCAGCAAAGCGAACAAGAGCCCAGTCGCCAGCAAGTGCGCCGCAATATTGGTGAGGTGAAAGCCCGCTGAGGCATCGCCGTGCAGCGCCATGTCGACGTTGAACGACAGCGTGGTGAGCGGGCGAAAGTAGCTCAGGCTGCCCTGAGCCTCGGGCGAACCGAACCAAAACGGCTGCGTGAACGTCTTGAGCCATTCGATGGTCAACGCGGCGGAGCTATCCCGAAGTAGGTGGCGGTCGTCCCACAAAAACGGGCCACCTAGCCCGGGCAAATACGCGCCGACCACCACCAGCAGCGCCACGCACAGCAAGAGCCAACCGCGAGGCGCACGCTGCGTGGCGCTCGTCATGGGCTTTGCGGCTGCTCGCTCGCCGATCCCCAGGCGCTCCAGCTGGTGGCGCACTCGGGCGCACCGAAGCGATCACGCCCCGCACACGATGCCGCATCGAAACGAGGCCCGAGCGCGCCGATTTCGACGCGAGGCGACAGCGCCAGGTCCGCATGCCAACTATCGCGATAACGAGCTTGCCTCGCTGCGACCTCTTCGCTCGCCTGCTCGCCTGCCACGACCTTGATGTAGTTGAGAGCGACGTTTTGAATCGTCGGGTCGTCGCTGACCGTGAGCACCCGCTCGAGGAATTGGCGGACCGCCTCACGATTGCCCTTCTCCCCCATGTGCTTGGCGGCGGTGATGCAGTGGTACGGGATCGCCTCGTTCGAGCCGATCAGATTGCAGGCGTGCATCAAGATGCGGGTGCCCGCCTCTTTGTATTCGGCAATTTCGGCCTCGTCGGTGAGGCGCTGGGGGGCCAGGTACAGGATGAACTGCCCGGCGCTCGACCACAGCTCCTGATCGTAAGGCAGCTCCTTCAACCCCTTTTCCAGGATACGCCGCGCGTGCCTGTAGAACTCGAGCGGCGGCGGTTTGGCCTGCATCGTGAGCAGGGTGTCGGAATAGCGGTACGGGTCGCGAAACTTGGGATCGAGGCGGTTGATGACGTCGAGGTATTCGCCGACGAACTCGAAGCGACGCCCCTCTTGGAAATGCAGCCCCTGCGAAACCAACAGGTGGCCGAAGATCAGATCGGCCAGAGCGGATCGGTAGCCCAAGCTGGCGACGTAGGTTTGCTCGCCAGATGGCAGCAGGTACGCATCCGACTGAGTCTGCACGTCGTGAAAGCGGCTTGCGAGCGGCTCTCGCTCGAGGGCGATGAGCAACACCGCGACGAACGCCAGCGCGATCGCCAGCAGGTCGCGACCGCTACTCGACCTCACGCACTACCTCGAGCGGCGCAGTCTCCGGAGGCAAGCCCGGCTTCACGAAGCCGGAAACCTCGAAGCGACTGAGCACCCCGTCGCCGTCCAGATCGCCGCGCGCAGTGGCGGTGTAACGCGAAACGTCAGGCGCATTCTTGGTCGATAGCTCGAAGCCATATGCATGCGGCGCCTCGAACGAAAAATCGAGCACCCGCCACGTAGGGTGCGACCAGGTGCCGGGCGGATCCTTCACCAGCTCGCCGCGCGGCACATTGCTAGGCGTGAGCGGCGCGCTTTCCGGATAGGCAGAAGCCTGAGGCGCCGCGTCAGCCAACTGCGCAGCCCGCCCGGACAGGCGCGACAGCCCGTCGAGCGGCTCGACGAGCCGCGACGCGTGCACGTTCTTGACGAACGCCGGCACGAAGATCGCCAACGCGGAGCCGCCAAGGGCGAAAATCAGCGCAGCTTCGACGGGCGAGATGGGGCGCATGCCAAGTGGCCCGGGAGGATGGCACGGAGCCGTAGAAATGGGAAAGGCCCCCGTGCGCTAGCGCACGAGGGCCTTCTATCGACGAGCTAGCTTAGCGGGGCGAGAGCCTATTCGTCAGGGAGAGAGTCCTGCATGTTGGGCGCGAGCGTACAAGTAATACCGGTGCTGGTATCACCCTGAACGCTACCCAGCAGGGTGAACGTCGACAGCGTGGCGTCGCCGTCTAGATCGCCCTGAGCCCTGGCCGTGAACGTGGTACCGACGGCACCGAGGTTCGTCGTGGGCGCAATGTAGCTATACATATAGTACTGCGGATCGTTCATAGAGAAATGCAAGCAGTCCCAGTCGCCAGCCCAATTGTTCGGTGCCGATTGCCATTTCTTGCCCGCAATATCGCTTGGAGCAGAGGGAACCGAGGCCGTGATCCCGGGGCAGATTTGGTTCGAGACTTCTGTCGAGCTGCCCATGGGGAGCACGCTGGGCGCCATACCTTCCTTGAAGTACGCGGTGATCGCGTCCTTACCCAATTGACCGATGCCGTTGCGAGCTTCGGCCGACTTCGCGTTCGACATGTATTTGCGGACGCCGTAGATGGCGAGCGCGGCCAAGATGCCGACGATGGCGACGACGATCATGAGCTCCACGAGGGTGAAGCCGCGATTCTTGCGAAGTTGCTTACGTAGTCTACGGATCATGCTGTTCTCCTTCAGGTCGGGTGGACTGGGTTTCCTTTGCGCCGGGCCACCCGACCCGCGCGCGCTCACGAACATTGGTCCAAGTAAAAACTGACGATTCAATCGAGGCCGCTGTGTGCGAGCTCATCAGCGAGGCTGCTGTAGCCCCACTCCTTCCCCAGGCCGACGCCCTTGCACAGGTACCAAGGCTTCCCTTGCTTCGTGCTCGGGTAGCCCTTAATCCCCTGAGGAGTCGTGACGGCGTCGTATGCGAGCCCCAACGGAGGCGCAGGCGCATCATCTGGACCTCCTGCCGCGCAGCCGTAGATGTAATTGACCGGACTATCGGTCGTAACGCCGAGCTCGCGAAAGCGACGCTCGGCATCAGCATCGGAGCCGCCTCCCCAAGAAGCCTTCTTGCTCACGAGCGGCTCCGTGCGCGGATAGAAGTTCGGGTACGAGGTCCCACCGCCAGCGAGCTCCTTGCCGTTCGGGGGATCGCCGACCGTGGCCCGATAGCCAAAGGTGTCCGCCTTGTAGGCTTCCTGCGCGGAGCGGATGGCACCGAGCATCGCCGCCACTTCCGACTTCTTGCTGTCCTTGATGTACTTGCCTACGCCGTAGACGGCGAGGGCGCTCAGAATCGCGATGATGACGATGACGATCATCAGCTCGACCAGCGTGAAGCCGCGAGCGGTCGCGAGTCGATTTCTGCCACGAGGCCGATCCATCCGAGCTCCGCAATAAGCAGGCATCGTGCCAGGGTGCTGACGCTCGACACCGCTCACGTGTGCCTACACTTGCTCTCGCGGCCCGCCGCAGCGAAGCCGTACGAATCGCGAGGATTTCGTGAACGGTCTTCCCCAAGCCGCCTGAAGCACACTTCCCAGCACCGCGTGCCGACTGACAAAAATTGTCACTCGGCGCCTGAACTCGGACCGGAGAACGTCAGCCGAGAAGGTAGGCGTACCGCACCCAGTTACCTACTCCAGCTGGTCTTGAAAGTAGACGTCGGTGCTATAGCTCGACGTGACGCCGTACGAAAACTTGTCGTCCCCATCGACGTTACCCTTGTACTGAATCACGTACCAAAGGTCCGGAGCTGGGGTCGGATAGCTCAGCTGCGTGGTGGTCGCGTAATTCGGATACGGATCACCGGGTCTACCCGCGTTCACCTTGTAGCCGAAAGCAGTGCCGCCTAGCCGCATGACTCCGAGCTGCTTCCAGCAAGCCCAATCGCTGCGACTCGTGCGCCAGTCGTACTTGGTCCTGGTGGGCGCATCCACGGGGTACCACTGGGCGTCGGCCGGCGAGCAGTCAAGGTATTGCCCGTAGTGCGCGCGATACCCCTCCTCGCCCACCCGAATCGCCTGCAGGCCCACGAGGGCTTGATTGGCGCGCGCTTGCACAACGTGCTTTTGGACCAAAACCACGCCAATAGCAGCCAAAACCCCGGTAATGAGCACCACCGTCATCAGCTCCACCAACGTGAAGCCGCGGCTCGAGCGACGTGGGTCGCGACAAAGCCCGACGGACGCCATCGAGCCACTATAGCCGAGCTAGCCTCGCCTCGCTAGCGCACCTTGCGACGCCTCTCCTATCACCGCCGACCCCTCTCGAGCAGCACGTAGCCGCGGCGATCTTTGGGCCATGCGCCGTTCAGCTCCGGCGGGCCCACCACGTGGTACGCAGCCCGTACGGGTCGAGCTAAGGCAAGGTCGGCGGCATCCTCGAAGAGGAGTGAATTGGGGACCGCGAGGCCGTCGTAGAAACCGCCGCCGATGCGCCGAGCAAAGCCTTCGAATGCGGGGTCGTGACCGAGCTTCAGCTCGACGGCAGCGCTCAGGGTATCGCGTGGCACCGCTCGCAGACCTGCGTCGAGATACGCGGCAATGCTCGAGCTCCAAAACCGCAACTTACGCGCCTGACCGCTTTCGAGCCAGCGGACCTGTCGCCCGTGCATGGCGACGAGGCCCGACCGCTCGGTACCAATGATCGGCTGAAACGGTGGCGTTGTAACCAAAGCAACGGAGAGCGCCAGCCCAGCCATGTGAGCGAGCGATGTGGGCGGCGGTGCAGACGGATCGCGCCCGGCCTTCTCATTTTCGGCCAAGGCGCAAAGCAGCAGGGTGACGAACCCACCGATGGCCAGGGGCATTAGGCTATTCTCTCGACCTCCCTGCTTCACGTAGGCCAGGAGCGAGGTCAAACCCAACCCCAGCGTGACCAACGCGACACGCTGCGCCTGACGCGTCTTCGCACTTTGGGGAGCAACCCACGAGCGCGCGGCAAGCGTTGCGAGCGATACTGCCCAAATCTTCCCAGCCGGCGCGGTCGGGATCGTCCAGACGCGCTCCCAATGCATTGGATGCGACGCCTGCAGCCGCATTGCGTAGTGACTGAACGACCCGAGCGTTGCGTCGAACAGCGGAATGCTGCCGAGCGCGAGGGCGCCCCCCAACGCAAGCAACAGGAGCCGCTTGTAGTCGCGCTCCCAACTGTAGACGAGCACGAGCCCTAGCCCGACGCCGGCGCCCGTCAGCTTGAACACCGTCGCAAACACCGGCACCGCCACCAGCAGCGCCGCCCGGCAGCCATCCAGGTGGGCGCGGTCAGCCGCCAGCCACGCGGCGGCACCAAACCACACCAGCATGGCGTGATCGGGATGCACATGCGGAGCCAGCAGACTCGAGCAAGCGACGGACAGGGTCGCGAGCGCCACGAACCAAGTTCCTCCTCGGCCCAACCGCGAGCGCAAAGCAGCAACGAGCGTGACCACCAGCAAGAAGCTCGTTGTCAACTGCCACAGCAGCCCGAGCAGACGGTGCGCACTCAGTTCTAACTCGAGCCCCCAGGGGCGAAGGAGCGTGTACTGAAGCAACTCGAGACCGGGTGAGTAGGAGTAGCTGTTCACGAGCTCCCGCGGCCCGTAGAAGGTTTCGCCAGCTCGCAGCTTCAATAGGTTGACCAGCAGGGGGCGCTCGGACCAGATCAACATGTCCGTCCGCAAAGTCACGACCGACGCGATCCAGGCCGAACGCGCGGCCAGCCAAGCGACGAGCCCGGCGCCCCAAAGCGCTGACAAGGTAGTCTGCGCCCAGCGCGGAGACGGCGCTGCTCGGTCCCGCGATACCCATTGCAGAGCCTCCGCCGTGAGGCCGATCACGCCTAGCGTCGCCAGAACTGTGCGCGATTGGTCGACCAGCGTGCCGCTGAGCCGGATGCCCAGGCCGAGCGCGTGGCGCGCGTCCGGGTTCGTGGCGATCAAGCCGAGTAAGAGCGCCGGGAAGACGATCCCCATTCCGCCGCAAATCGCGATTACTAGCCTCCTGGTTCGAGTCCAACGCAGCGCTGCGACACCCACCAGAACCGTGGCGCTCCCGATCCAGCTAGTCGTGTCGACGAGCGCTAGAGCGCCGAGCACGCCGCCTCCCACCACCGCGCTAGCGATCGTTCGAACACCACTGAAGGCAAGGCAGCACGCGATGGCACCTGCCAGGATCCACCAGCCCGACGAACCACCTGGCAAGAGCTCCAGCACCAACATCCCAAGCAGCAGCAACCAAGCCACACGCCCGGCAGTCGGCAGGGTGCCCGCGATGTCGCTCAGGGTGGACTCCACATGGTAGGAGTAGAGCGTGTGGCTAGCCAGCACACCAGCAAAGAGTTTCTTGGCGGTGCCGGCGTCGCAATCGCAGCCCTGGCCGCTTGGCACGCTCACGCGCTCGACTATAGGGGCGACGACCTCTTCATCACGTTGCGGTACGTCACGAACCTGATCTCGGGGCGTGGGCTCGTCTACAACGTTGGCGAACGCGTTGAGGGCTACAGCAACTTTCTGTGGGTCCTCATGCTCGCAGGGCCGGCACGTCTGGGAGTCGACCTGGTCGTGCTCGCGCGCGGCCTTGGTGTGCTCTTCGCAGGGCTCAACACTTTCCTCGCCTACCTCATCGCGCTCCGCCTCGAAGCAACGCGCGCGCGCGCCGTAGTGGCGCCGCTGCTACTGGCCCTCGCAACACCATTCGCGACCTGGGCTGGTAGCGGCCTCGAAGCCCCTCTGTTTTCGGCGTTGATTTCCTGTGCGCTGCTCGAGCGTTTCCGCGAGCGGCCACGCCTGCCGGTGGTTGGGCTGCTTCTGGGTCTCGCTGCCATAACGCGTCCGGAAGGGATCCTCTTCGCGTTCACCTTCGCTTTCCACGAGGCGACGGGCATGTTCGGTCGTGCGGGGTCCGCTTCGTCGAGTCCGTCGGCACCCGCCCGCTTGGCAGCAGCTGGTCGCGTCCTTGGCGCCGCGGGATTGCTTTGGGTGCCGCAACTCCTCTTTCGACGCTGGTACTACGCTCAATGGCTCCCCAATACCTACTATGCGAAGGTGGACCACGACGGGCACGCACTGCAGCGCGGGGTCGGCTACTTGGGCGCATACCTCGACTTCGCGTCGTGGCTGCCGCTAACGTGCGCGGCGTGTTGCCTCGTGCTCGCATGGCGAGATGCTCGCGTGCGCCACCTAGGACTCGCGCTCTTAGCGTACCTGGCCTGGGTAGCGGCCGCCGGCGGAGACGGGCTCACGATGTTCCGGTTCGTTGCCCACGTCATGCCGTTGATCTGCATTCTCGTCGCTCGCGGCGCGAGCGTCACCGTGGACGCGCTCGCGCATGCGGTAGTGTCGAGCGGAGGCGCCCGCTTGCCTCCCTTCACGCGGCACGTGAACGGCGCCCTGCTCTCGCCGCTGTTGGTCATCGCGCTGAGCTGGCCAAGCGCGCTATTGCTGCTGCGCCCGGAGTGGCCGTGGTGGAAGAACGTGAACGGCTTCACATTTCCCGATGTCGGCAGGCACTGGCTCTTCTTCGACCAATATTTCGCCGAGCGTGTCGCGCGCGCTGGGCGTTTCTTGAACGAGCACGCTGCAGCCGATGAGCTAATTGCCGCAAATCCCGCGGGCATTGGCTACTACACTCGGCAGCCGGTGCTCGACCTATTGGGCTTGACTGATCCGACAATCGCGCGCTCGCCGGCCAGGGCTGCCGGGTTCCGCCGTGCGGGTCACGCGCGCGCCAACAGCGCCTACGTGCTCGGTCGGAAGCCGGCGTACGTGTTGCTAGGCAACGTTGCTCTGTTGCCCACACCGCTCACCGAAGAGGAATTGCAACAACGGTTGTACTTACCGTCCGAGCAAGGGCTTTGGCTGATGCCCGAGTTTCGCCGTGACTACGAGCGCGTGGTCGTCGAGCTCGCTCCAACCGGCGCCTTCCGCTTTTTTACGTTCTATCGACGGAGAGACGCACGCTACCAAGGCCCCAGTTGATCATCCTTCTTCGCCCTCGCCCTCGCCCTCGCTCTCGCCTTCGGCGAGGCCGAGCTTCTGCAGTCGGTAACGCAGCGAGCGGAAGGTGATGCCGAGGAGCTCGGCCGCCCGTTTACGTACGCCGCCCGAGCGCTCCAACGCTTCGAGTAGGAGGCGGCGTTCGGCTTCGCCGAGCACGTCGTCGAGGTTGAGGCCGCCGGCGGGTAGGCTGAGCAGGGTCTGCGCGGACTGGCTGGCGTGGCCGCTGATCGACTCGGGCAGGTCGCCCAGGCCGATGACTCGCGAGCCCGAGAGTGCCACGGCGCGCTCGATCACGTTTTCTAGCTCGCGCACGTTGCCTGGGAAAGAGTAGGCGGTCAGGGCGCGCAGGCCGTCAGGGGTGAAGCCGACCACATCTTTACCCATCTCGCGCGCGAAGCGCTGAATGAAGCGCTCGGCCAAGAGCGGCACGTCTTCCCGGCGCTCGCGCAGCGGCGGCAACGTGAGTCGGATCACGTTCAGGCGATAGTACAAATCTTGGCGGAATTTGCCGCTCGCCACGTCGGCCTCGACGTCGCGATTGGTGGCCGCCAAAACGCGCACGTCGACCGGTACTTCGTGCGCGGCGCCGACGGGGCGCACGTTGCGCTCTTGCAGGACGCGGAGCAGCTTGACCTGCAGGCTGAGCGGCAGCTCGCCCACCTCGTCGAGCATCACCGTGCCGCCGTCGGCCTCGCGAAATAGACCGAGGCTCTTGGTCGCAGCTCCGGTAAACGCGCCTTTCTCGTGACCGAACAGCTCGCTCTCCATGAGCGCTTCAGGGAGGGCACCGCAGTTGACGACCAGAAAGGGACCCGACGCGCGATCGGAGCGCTCATGGATCAGGCGCGCCAAGCGCTCTTTGCCGGTGCCGCTCTCACCCGTAAGGAGCACCGTCGTTTTGGTGGGCGCGATGCGGGTCGCGAGCTCGAGCACCTTGCGCATCGCATCGCTCTTGCCCAGCACCTCCGCCGAGGCGATGCGCGAGATCTGCGCCTTGAGCCGTTCGTTTTCGACGACGATGACTTGCTTTTCGATGGCCTTGCCGACCAACGCGGCCAGCTCCGCGGCCTCGAACGGCTTGGCCACGAAGTCGTAGGCCCCCGAGCGCATCGCCGCGAGCGCGTTCTCGATCGTCGAATGCGCGGTCACGAGGATGACCTGGGTCGAGGGGCTACGGCTCTTCGCGGCCGCCAGCACATCGAGCCCAGACCCGTCAGGCATCGACAGGTCGCTGACGATGGCCGGGAACGGCTGAGGGCTGCTGGCGATGGCGTCGAGCGCGGCCTTGCAGCCTGGGGCACTGACGACGGAGTACCCCTCGCGCCGGAAGAGGATCTCCAGCATCTGGCGCAGGCCGGGCTCGTCTTCGACGACCAGCAACTTGACTGGCGCGGGCACGATGGAAGTCACGACGAAGCTCGCACCCTACCGCAATCCAGCGCGGCGGCGCTCCGGCAAATTGCTGCTAGGCTCGGGGCGCGGCCCAACGCCGCCCTTGCTTTTTCGGCCCGCGATGCGCGCTCGACGCTTTTCGATCCTCGCTCCGATCCTCGCCCTTTCGGCCTGCGTCTCCGTGGCCTGCTCCCAGAGCGCCGACGAGGCCGACCCCAGTCAGCCGAGCGTAGGCGGCACTACGGGCGAAGGCGAGGTCGGCGGTGCCGCAGGGAATGCGGCCGACTTGCCCGACTCCTTGAACCTGGAGGCATCGAGCAGCCTCGAGCTGGCCCCGCGACAAGAGCTGGACCTGACACTACAGACCGTCCCCGCGGGGGTGTTCGAGGTGCGGTTCGCGCTGCCGACGACCGATGGCAGCGATCCCCTTGACGCTGCGCTGAGCGCGTCGACCACCCAAACGGACGAGGCCGGACGAGCACAGGTGCACCTCATTGCGCCGAGTGCCAGCACCTCGTTCACGGTGCGAGCCAGCGTGGGCAGTGTGCGCACGGAGCTCGACTTTGAAGTGATCGACGGCGGCGAGGTCAATGTCCAGGTCGAGCCGGTCTACGACGGCAATCGACCGATCACGAGCTGGACCGCTTCGGCGCGGGTCAACGAGAAGTGCGCGGACTACACCGGCACGCCTCCGGACGGCATGTACCCGGCCGATCCGGTCTCGGGCGACGCTCTGCCTTTGATCGAGCACGTGCCCGCCGGGGTTCCGGTGGCGGTCGTGCTTCGTTCAGGGCACGTCGTGAGCGGTTGCACCTCCGTAGACATGCTGCCGGCGGGCCCCTTGAACCCGCCGAAGCTCGTGCGCGTCACCGTGCTCGACGAGCCCATTCAGCTCACGTCCGCCGATCTCTCGATCGCGTTCGACATCACGCACCCCGACCCGATCTGGCAGGGGCTTTTCGCTGTTACCAGCAAGGTCGTGGAGCAAGCGCTGCTCGGCACTAGCCTCGACGATCCGGATGCGCTGCTCGACGGCATGCGCGGCGCGCTCGATGCCGCACAGCGGCAGGACCTCGACCAGACCCGCCTCACGGAGGATTGGGACACGCTCGTCGCCACACATTTCGGCGCTACCGGCGCCTCGCGCGTGCGCGACACGGTGCGAAGTTGGCTTGGTCGCGGGCAAGCGGCTTTCGAGGCAGCTCCGCACCTTTTCGAGGGCTCGCTCGTGTCGGTGGATGCGAAGACAGGCGAGCTCACGCTCACGCAGATGGCGGGCCTCGCCCCTTCCGTGGCCAGCGTGACCACCCCCTCGCTCATGACTTGGAGCGCGGACGCCGACGACAACTTGCTGCTCGGCACCACGCTCTATTTCAGCGCATCGCGCCTGGCCACGGCACTGGCCGAGGTCGCTGCGACGGCAGACTACCCTCAAGCACCCGGCGCAGCCGAAGCGTTGGCGCAGGCGCTAGACTGCGAAGGCCTCGGCGCCAGGCTTACGACTGCAGGCGACGACGCAGAACAAGCCTTCGACGCTTGCGACGCCGCTTGCATGAGCAAGCTCTGCAAGAGCGCCGTCGCCAGCCTCTGGAAGCGCGCGCGCGATGCCACATCCAATCGGCCCGTGCAGCTCGCCATCAGCGCGACCGCGCAAGCTGCAATCGGACAAGACGCACACCTCATTGGCTTCGACGGCGAATGGGTCGGCCAACTCCCCTCCGACTCCCCCGCCAAGCCCGCCCTCTCCAGCAGCGGCTCCCTCGCCGCCGCCGAGCGCACCGCCGAAGAAAGGGCCCTCCCGCCCGCAAGCGAGTGAGCGCCAGATAGCAATCTCAACTCACGTCGCGAAGTGCGCGGCGCATGTCGAGGACGAAGGCGTAGGCGAAGAGCGCGGCTTCGGTCGATACCATTTGGCCGCCGCGCGCTTCGCGCACGAGGGCACGGAACTTGAGGTAGCGGCGTGGCTCGATGCCGAGCAGGAGCGCGACCAACGCTGGATCGCGGGGCGCGTCGTGGGCGGAGCCGACCAGCGCGGCGCCGCTCGCCAGCGCGCGGGTGACGAGCTGATCGAAGCCCAGCACGGCAGCGGCTGGATCGCCGAGCGAAAGAGAGGTTTCGGCGGCTTCGACGACCGACTGCTCGCCGGTCGGAAACAGCGAGCTGAAACTGAAGCCACCGGTGCCCGACGGCGACGAAGAGCGCGCAGGACGACTGCTGGCGGGTGGCGGAGCCACCACCGTCCGATCCGAGCCGCCGCTCATGGCGGGCATGGTGACGTGCACGGGTCCCGCTTCCGGCGTTTCGAGCGGCAAGCCGGGCTTGAGCTCGGTGCGCGGCCCGTGATCCTCGCCGGTCACGGCGCGCGCCGCAGCTTCGCCGACGTCGGCATCGGGCATCTCGGACAGGCGTAGGATGCTGGGGGTGCGGCTGGTCATGCGCCCCTCGAACATCGGCTCGGCGCTCATCGCCTCGGCGCGCCGTAAGGCCTCGACCAGGCCTCCTTCGGGGATTTCGAGCTGCGCCCGTTCGAGCGCGCGCGATTCGGGCACGCGCCTATCGAAATCGTCCATCACTGCGCGGGTGATGGCTTCGAGCGCCTCGTAAACGCCCTCCCCGTTCGTGGCGGTGGTCGTGAACGACGGCGCGGACAGTCGATTCAGCGCACGCTCGAGCTCGTCGACCGGTGTGACGTCGTAGAGGTCGCGCTTGTTGTACTGAATGACGTGCGGCACCTCGCCCAGCGACTTGCCGTGCGCGCTCAAGTTCTCTTTCAAGTTCTCGAGCGTCTCGAGGTTCGCGTCCTCGCGCGCGCGTTGCGAGTCGAACACCATCACGACGCCGTCCGCGCCGGTGAGCACCAGCTTGCGGGTCGCGTTGTAGTGAACCTGACCCGGCACCGTGAACAGCTGCAGCCTCACCCCCATGCCGCGCACGTGCGGCACGCGGATCGGCAAGAAGTCGAAGTACAGCGTGCGATCGACCGGTGTCGCCAGGCTGACCATCTTGCCGCGGTGCTCGGGCCGCGCGGTGGCGTGGATGTGCTGCAGCGTGGTCGTCTTGCCGCCCAGCCCTGGCCCGTAATAGACGACCTTGAAGACGAGCTCCCGCGCGAGCGGATTGACGACCGGCATGAGGCGGAGGCCGAGCCTACTCCGAATCCGGCGACGCCACGTGAGCTTCTTGCGCCCGCTGCACGTCTTTCCAAAGCGGGGAAAAAGCGCTCAGCGCGATGGACGCGAAGCAAGCCAAGAGCGCAATGCCAGCCAAAATCGCCATCAGCCCGTCGCGCTTCCGCGGTTTGGGCTCCACCTCGAACACGAGCCCGATGGCAAATCCGGCGATGAAGCCGCCGATGTGTGCCGCGTTGTCGACCGACGGCGCCATGAACGCGAGCGCTGCGGCCAAGATCAGGTTGCTGAAGAACACCCGCTGCCAGCCCGGGTTGCGCCGCACCATCAAGACCGCGATGAGCGCGCCCAGCACACCGAACAGCGCGCCGCTCGCACCCACCGTGAACGCCATCTCCCCGCGCCACCAGAGTGTCGCCGTGAAGCCGAGCATCCCAGACAGCACGTAGACGAGCAGAAAGCGCGCCGAGCGAAAATGCGGCTCGAGCGATCGGCCCAGGTTGACGAGCCCGAGCATGTTCATGCCGATGTGCAGCAGTGAGGCGTGCACGAACACGGCGGAAAGCAGACGCCACGGCTCCTCGGCAAAGCGGAAGCCGACCAGCGCCCCGAAGCGCACCAGCGTCGCGGAGCGAAAGCCGCTGAGCCCCGGCAGCCCCCCGCGCGCGCTGCCGTCCGTCAGCAGGCAGACCGCGAAGACCGCCAGACACATCCCGGCCATCAACTTGGTCACCGGCACGCCGTCGGCCGAAAAGTCGCCGAACGCGCGCAGCGCTCCCGCGGAAACAGGGCCCGGTAGGCCGCGACCGCAGCGGTAACAAACTTTCTCGTCGATGCCGTTCAGACCGCCGCAGTGCGGACAGATCCGGGAGCCTTGAGCCATGCGCAGCCCCCGCTAGCCCGACCCGGTGCTCGGTGCAAATTGCCCTTCAACCGTAAGCCTCGGCCGGTTTGGCCCGTTAGCTCACCATGCTCGGCATCCGCCGCCCCCGGTTCCTGGTAAAAGCCTGGCTCCAGTGTCAGCCGATGGGCCAACCAAGCCGGGCGCGGGCCTGCCGGACGCAGCCGAGCTGCTCGCCGAGCAGAAGCTGTGCGAGCGCGCCAAAAGCGGCGACAAGGCGGCCCTGGGCCAGATTTTGCGCCAGCATGGGCCGCGCCTGTACCGCGTCGTCCTACTCCCGCGCCTGGGGTCGCCGGCCGCCGCGGAGGAGGCCCTGTCGGTGACCTACCTGAAGGTCGTCGAGCGCTTCGATCAATTTTCGTGGCAGGCCGTCGGTGTTTATCCGTGGCTGCGCGTGGTGGCGCTACGGGTGGCGCTCGACCAGCTGCGTAGCCGGAAGCGCGAGACGGTGTTCCAACCCGAGGATCTGGAGCGCGAGATCGACGCGAGCGAGCGCGAAGCTCGAGACGCCGGCGCGAGCGAAGCGCACGACCTAGCCGTGGCCAAGCAGCGAGTGAGCGAGCTCGTCGCCCGACTGCACCCGCGCTACGCGCGCGCTTTGACGCTGCGCATCCTGGAAGAGCGACCGCGCGAAGCTTGTGCGGCCGAGCTCGAAGTCTCGACCGCCACCTTCGACGTCGTCTTGCATCGAGCGGTCGCAGCGCTCAAAAAGGAGCTGGCACGTGAGCCAAGCTGACGAAGCAGAAACGCTGTCCGCCGCGGACGAGGCAGCCATGTTGACCGCCCTGGAGGCAGCGCTCCGCCCCGGCGAGCTCGATCCGACAGTCAACGAGCGCCTGATCGAGCTCGCGCTAGAAGATCCGCTCGCGCCCCCCTCTGAAGCCGAGCTCGTGGAATCAGCGCGGCTGCGCGACGCCCTTGCAGGCCACGGCGCTCACGACGATCTGGCGGCGCTCGGCGCCTTGCGCACCGCCTACCAGGCGGGTGATCGCGACGCGCCCGATCTGGAATCCGCGCTCGAACGCGCATTGCCGGCAGCGCCGTCGCGACGCTCGAACGTGATTTACGCAGTCTTCGGCGCGGGCAGCGCGATGCTGGCCGCCGCTGCCGCGCTGGTACTGGTTCTGGGAGGCACCAGCAGCAAAGAGGCCCCCGTCGCCGCCTCGGCGCCTCTGGCCAGCGGCGCAGCTCAATCCGTGGCGATGGCCGAAGCCGACAATCCCGGCGACTTCGCGCGACCGCGCAGCACCGCTTCGCTCTTCACCACGGGTGAGCCCTTTCGCACCGCCGACACCACCGCACGCATGGACCGGATCGCGAGCGCGCGCAGCCGCGACCTGCGAGACAACCGCTACGCGGCGTGGGGGGTCCGATGAAACCGTGGCGCAAACTCGTGGTGCAGCGCGCGACGTGGCTGCTCTTGCTCCTTGCTGCAGCAGCGCCGCTGACCGCCTGCAGCAAGCAAGCCGACGACTGTGGCCCGTCCGAACGCGTCGTCGATCCGGTACTGCTCGCGTTCTTGAGCCAGGCTCGTAGCGCCCACCACACGGCCGATCTACGCGAGGGCGGAGGGGACCTGGGCGGGGCGCTCAAGGTGCTCCAGGAGCTGACGCGCGCCTCGCGTCCCCCCGGTAAACCGCCCGAGGTCGGTGAGGTGCTGGCCGACACCCAAGCCCGCATCGCCGACCTGCTCAGCCGCAGCCAAAACTTCGAGGAAGCGAGCCGCGCGGTCGAAGCCGGGCTCGAGCACGCCCCGGCGCCCAGTTACTTTCGCGGCCACCTGTTCGAGGTCAAAGGGTTGGTTGAAGAGCGCCGCGAGAAGGACCTGCGCGAAAAGGCGCGTGGCCCGGAGGCCGATCAGGCGCGCGAGCGTTCGCTTTCGGCCTACGAGGAGGCCATGAAGATTCAGGCAGAAGTGATACAAAAGGCGTCGCCACCCGCGCTGCGCTAGAGTGCGGGGGGTTCGGGGAAGCTTTTGACGACCGCGACCTCCAGCCGCCTCCCGCGGCTCCTGCCCGGAGCCGATCTTCGGAGCCTGCCGATCAGTCCTGCCGACGCCTTCGTGGTCTCGCGCATCGACGGCTCCACGAGCATCAGCGAGCTCGCCGAGGAGACCGGGAAGTCGGTTGAAGAGCTAACGGTGCTGCTCGAGCGCCTGGCGGGCCTCGGCGTGCTGGTACTCGAGGACGCGCCGCGCCCGATTGAGCGCCGGCTCTCCCCGGTGCCGACCGCGCGCCCATCTGGGGCGTTTCGGCTCGGACCGATCGTGGAAACCTCAGCCTTGAGCGAAGCGCAGCACCCGGCCGCCGCGCTCTACGATCCTGCCGAGCTCGACGAGGACGTCGATATCGACGTCGAGCGCCGGCGGCGCATTCTCGACCTCTTCTACAAGCTCGACCAGCTCGATCACTATCAAGTGTTCGACGTCCCTCAGAACGCAGACAAGAAGGCAATCAAGGCGGCCTACTTCGAGGTGGTGAACGTCTTTCACCCCGACCGCTACTTCGGGAAGAAGGTCGGCACCTTCAAGGTCAAGCTCGAGAAGGTCTTCTCGCGCCTGACCCAAAGCTACGACGTGCTGTCGCGCGCGCCGAGCCGCGCCGAGTACGACACGTACCTGCGCGCGCAATCAAAGACCCGCGCGTTCGACGCCGGACAAACCGACAGCGACGCGCATCAGGCCGCCCTGAGCGAGGTGATGCGCCGCATTCAGGCCGAGGCGAGCGCCGAGAGTCGCGGCCTCAGCGTCCCCCCACCTCCGCCCTCAGCTGACGCAGGGCGTGCCGAAAACCCCCGGGCCGTGACGGACGAGCCGCCACCTCGCACCAGCTCCAACCCGGCACTGCGCCCTTCGGCCTCGCTCCGCCCGAGCGATCCCGCGATGCGCCGCCGCGCCCTAGCGCGGAAGCTCGGTCGGTCGCCCCTGCCGTCGAGCGACGAGCACACCCCGGACCTGGCCGAAAGCGAACGCGAGCAGCTCGCCCACGAGGACCAGCAGCGCAAGGAATGGGCAGCCGAAGAGCTCAAGCGTCGCTACCAAGATCGCGTGAAGGCCGCCCGCGACCGCCAAATTGAGGTGTACACGCGTGCCGCCAAGCAAGCGCTCGACAAAGGCGACCATGTGGGTGCAGCCAACGCGCTGCGCATCGCGACGTCCCTCACCCCGGACGACTCGGCCCTCGCGGCTCAACTTAGTGAAGTGTCTGGCAAGGCCAAGCAGGAGCTCTCGAGCAGCTACCTCGAGCAAGCCGAGTACGAAGAGCGGGACGAAAAGTGGCTCGCTGCCGCGAAATCTTACGCCCGGGCGCTCCAAGGCCGGCCCGAGGCTCGGATTTACGAGCGCGCCGCGCACTGCTTGCTGTCGGGCGAGGGTGACCTCCGCGAGGCGGGTGAAATGGCCAAACGGGCCGTCATGCTGGCGCCCGAGCACGCCAAGTACCGGGTGACCCTGGCTCGCTTCTACGCCAAGGCCGGCATGAAACAGAGCGCCGAGGGCGAGCTTTCCCGGGCCGCGACGCTCGCGCCCAACGATGATAAGGTCAGAGATTGGATCCGCCGGATCAAACGGGAGCTGGCCTGAACCGTGCCAGCACCAACCCATGCACCGGCGGAGCCAGCACTAGACCCTAACTAACGGAGCTTCGAAAAGGCGATATGGAGCGCGTCATCGGCATCGACCTCGGGACCACCAACTCCTGCGTCTCGATCCTCGAGGGAGACACCCCGGTCGTCATCCCCAACCGCGGTGGCTACAAGACCACGCCGAGCGTGGTGGCCGTCACGGAGGCGGGCAAGCGCTTGGTCGGTCACATCGCCAAACGCCAGGCGATCACCAACGCCGAGAACACCGTCTACGCCGCCAAGCGCTTGATCGGGCGCAAGTGGAACTCGCCGCAGGTCAAGAACGCCATCATGACCTCGAGCTACTCCATCGTGGAGGGGCCGCACGCGGACGTGCGCATCAAGCTGCGCGACAAGACGTACTCGATCCCCGAAGTGAGCTCGATCGTCTTGCAAGAGATGAAGATCATGTCGTGGCCCGCCGCATGACCGCGCCGACCCCCGCGAGCAAG
>JBEHXA010000011.1:0-30678 GCA_048498935.1 Myxococcota bacterium | reverse complement strand
GATCCGCGCGCCGTTGCAGCGTTCCGTCGAGGGGCGGCAGGTGCTGGTAGGCCGTTCTTGGCGCGCCGACCCTCGAGGTAGGCCAGCAGCGCGGGCAGCCACAGCACGGTCGCCGCGAGGCAGGTTAGCTCACCGACCGCCGCGCTCAGGCCGAAGCTATGAATGCCGCGATTGATCGAGAACAGCAGCGCAAAGTAACCGATCGACGTCGTGAGTGAGCAGAGCGTGAGCGCGCCGCCCGTTGCGAGTACGACCTGGCGTAACTTTCCAGGCCCCTCGAAGCGGTAGCGCTGCATCATGTTGTGCGCGTACTCCGCGCCGATACCGATGGTGATCGGGATCGCGACGAAGTTGAGGAAATTCAGCTTGATATCCTTCAGGTAAAGGAAAGCTATCAGCGACCCGATACCAAGTAGCCACGGGATGAACACGCCCCAAGCCAGCCGATTGCCTCGAAACGCTACAAGGATGATCAGAATGGTGCCGAGCGCCGAGACCGCGATGGCGCGCGGCGCGTCTTCACCGATGGTCTTGATCATGTCCGCGAAGATCACGGCGCGTCCCGAGCCGTGGATGACGTCGCCGTTCGGCAATTCGACGTGGCGGAAACTATCCGCCCAGCGCATCAGGTACTTGGCGTCCCAGATGCTGTTGCCGGTTTTGGGAGCGATGTACACGATGCGGCCGCGGGTGCCGTCGCGCTCGGTGAAGGCGCGCGCAGCCTGCTCCGGCAGGTCCGCAATCGTGATCGGTTTCAGCTCGCCCTTGGGCAGCCGCGGCTCGATCTTCGCCCAGTCCTGATCGGTGATGAAGCCGCGCGCGCGCGCCTTTTCGATGCGTGATTTCATCTGCGCGATCAGCGGTAGCTTCGCCTCCTGATCGGCCGGCAGCAGCGAATAGATGCTGACCGTCTTCTCGAACGGCTTCTCGTCTTCGGGGGCGGCCTGGCGCCGCTTTTCGAGCACGGCCTCGAGCGGCTGCACCTGGTCGACGCGATCGGTGACGATCGCGATGCCGTCCTGCCCGATGCGCCCGACGACCTTGTCCACCTGATGGGTCAGGCGCTTGGCGACGCTCTCGTCCGCGGAGCTGTCGTTACCGATGTTGTGGAGCCGGTACTCCATCGGATCGTTGTGGAAGTACAGGGCGCTGAGCCCCACCGTAATCACGGTCACGGCGGCGCCAATCCCCGCCACTAGCCGCGGCGAGCCCAGGCCGAGGCGTGCGAACACGATGCCGAAGTAGTTGCCGACCTTGATGGTGCGCGCGTCGTCGCGGTACGCTGGCCAGACTCGTTCGCTCGCAGACAAGAGCGCGGGCGTGAACAGGTACGTCGTCAGCCAGCAAAACAGCATGCCGTAGCCGCCGATGATGCCGAAGTGCTTGAAGCCGCGGAAATCGGTGAAAATGAGCGAACCGTAGGCGAGCGCTCCGGTCGCCGCCGAAGCGAGGGTCGGGATCCAGGTGTCGCGATGGGCGACCCGAATGGCGTCGGGCACCGAGAGCTTTTGATCGCGCCGCGCCTCGACATAGCGCGCCATGTAGACGATGCCGTAGTTGATGCCGTTGCCGGCCACGATGCTCACCAAAAAGCCGGTCGAGCTATTGAGCGATCCGATCGTGTAGTTGGTCAGCCCGAAGGTCCAAAGCAGGCCCACGAGCAGCGAGCCGCCCATGGTCATGACCACGCGCACGCGCGTGAAGTAGAGGAACACGACGCCGAGCACGCCGAGGACGCCGGTGATGCCCACGTGGCTCAGATCGCTCACGATGCGCTCGTATTCTTCGGCGCCCGTCACGATGTCGCCGGTGTATTGAGCGACCATGGTGGGCTCGAAGCTCTTCGGGTTCACCTCGGCAATCGCTGCTTCCACCATGCGGCGCAGCTCGTCGGTTTTGGCCTTCCCGCTCACGGGCGTGCGCACCAAGAGCGCAATCAGGGAGCCTTCGGCGTTTTCGTAGTAGCCGTTCGGAAACGGCGGCGTGTCGGCGTTGGGCTTGCTTTGCCGAGCGGCCAGCTCCTTCTCGATGCTATCGGCCGTGATTGCGGGAGGCTCTTCCTCGTCGTCGAGCAGGGAGCCTTGTTGCTTGCTGACCTCCCAGTCGTAGCGCTCGTTGATACGATCGTGCGCGCGCTTCAGCTCATCGAGCTTGGCGTAGAGCATCGCATTCTGCTCGAAGAACTTTTGCGCGTCCTTCACGCCGTAGTCGACCGCGCCCACCCAATCCTTACCCAGCCCATAGAGCTTGGGCACCAGGGCGTCGACGCAAGCTTCGAGCTCGCGCGACTTGCCACCGCTGTTCGTGCGAAGCACCACGCTGAGCGTCGAAGCGCCGGCCAGGCGCTTGCTCACCCGGCGCATCTCGATCACGCTCTCTTTGTTGTCGGGAAGCAGCTCGGAGAAATCGAGCTTGAGGTTGTGGAAGAGCTGAACCGTGGCGTAGGCGGTCGGGAGCAGCGTCAGCACGGCGATGATCACCAGCAGCCACGGGCGCCGCGCCTGCAGTGCCGCCAGGTTGGCGAGCCACCCGGGCAGGCGTCGTTCCGGATCGTCGGCAGGAGACTGCGGCGGCTTTTCGGCGGCGGACATCGTCGAGCCAGCCCTGTTATCACAAAGCAGCCAAAAAGGCCCTTTGGGGCCGCGAGCGCGCTCAGGCCAGGCAGATGTCGAACAAACGCAGCTCTTCTTCCGCGCTCAGCGGCAGCGCGCGCTTGAGCCCTACGTAGCGTGAGCGCGCGTGGGGAGTGGTGAGGTGCTCGGCGATCACGCGAGCCTGCCTGGCGATTTGTTCGGGCAGGGCGTGTATCGAGCCGCGCCACTGGGCGCATTCGCCCACCGCATGCACGTTGAAGTCATCGAGCGAGCGCATGCGCCCTTCCACCACGACTCCGCGCTCGACGGTCAGCCCGCATTGGTAGGCCAACCACGTGTCGGGTTGAAAGCCGGTCGCGAGCGCCACCAGGTCGCACTCGTAACGGGTGCCGTCCTGGAATTCGAGGCAGTAGGGTCGCTCGCTGCCCTGGATGGCGAGCGCGCGCTTGGCGAGCTGCACGCGCGCCCCCGTCGCGCTGAGCTTCGCCTCGAGCACTACCGAGGCATCCGAGTCGAGCTCGCTGCTCATGAGCCGGGACCCCTGGTGGAAGAGCTGCACCTCCGGGACCTTTTCGATCAGCGCGCGGGTGAGCTCCACGCCGAGCCCTCCTCCGCCCAACACGGCCACGCGTTGGGCCGCGCCCGCAGCTGCCGCGAGCCCGTCGCAGTCGTCGAGCGTGCGAAAGACGTGCACGCCGGCGTGGAGCGAGCCGTCGGGCCGGAGTAGGTTGCGGATCGAGGGCAGGTAGGGGCCGCTTCCAGTCGCGAGGATCAGCTTGTCGTAGTTGAGCGCCAAGCCTTCGGCCTGCACACGCTTTCGAAAGCGATCGATGTGATGCACCTTGTTGGGGCGGTGCAGCTCGACGTCGCGCTCGGCGAACCAGCGTCCGTCGAAGCGCACGATGTCACGCGCGCTGGCTCGACCGCGCAGCACGCGCGGCAGCTCGAAGCGGTCGTAAGCGCCGTGTATCTCCCGCTCGATGACGTCGATTTTCAAGGCACCGGGTGGCGCCAGCGAGACCAAAGCCTCTACGGCGCTCGCGCCCGCGATGCCGCCGCCCACCACGACGATGCGCAGCCGCGTCATGGCTCAGGGCCGTAGGAGCGCACTCATGAGGTGCGCCCTGGCTCGCCCAGCTCCAGCTCTACGAGGATGCGTCCGCTCTCGTCGACGCGGGTGGCGTAAACGACGAGCGCGCAGTCGCCGTCTGGCGAGCGACCGGTGCGCAAGTCGAACTTGAGCGAGTGCAGCGGGCAGATCAGCGTGCCGCTGCCGAGCAGGCCGTCGGCCAAAGGCCCGCCGCGATGCGGGCACTCGGCTTGCGTGGCGTACACCGCGCCTTCCCGCCCGCGAAACACCGCCAGCTTTCTTGGACCGATGCTGAAGGTGCGCCCCTCTCCCTCTGGAATCGCCGAAATCGGTCCCAAGGTGACTTCCATGGTTTACCTCACTGAACGATGGGCAAAAGCTGCTTGAACTGGTTGGCAGTGGCCGGTGCGTCTGCCTCGAGCCAGGGGTCGCGATAGGCGTCGACCGAGCGCTGCATGGCCTGGTCCAAGCGCTCGGCGATGCCTTCGCTGTCGTCGACGACCACGCTGCGAAGCTTTTCCACCCCGACACGCGCGACGAAGCCGTAGGTGCGCTCGAGGTACTTGGCATTCTCTCGGTAGTATTGAAGGAAGCGCCCGGCGATGCGCAGCACGTCGGCGTGCGTCGTCACGGTGCACAAGAGGTCGCCTTTGCGGATGTGCGCGCCCGCCGCGCCACCGACGTAAATTTCCCACTTGCCGCCTTCGACGGCCACGACTCCCACGTCCTTGACGAGCGCTTCGGAGCAGTTGCGCGGGCAGCCTGCGGCGGCCAGCTTGAGCTTACCGGGCGCATCCAGGCCTTGAAAGCGCTGCTCCACCTCCTGCGCCAGCTTCATGCTGTCGCCGAGGCCGAAGCGGCAAAAGTCGGTGCCGACGCAGCTTTTGCAAGTGCGGTAGCGCTTGGCATACGCGAAGCCCGACGGCATGCCCAGGTCGCGCCACATGCTCGGCAAATCTTCGCGCTTTACGCCAAGCAGATCGATGCGCTGGCCGCCAGTGAGCTTGACCAATGGCACGCGGTACTTCTCGGCCACGTCGGCGATGCGGCGGAGTTGCGCCGGCGACGTCACTCCACCGGGCATTTGCGGGATCACGCTGAAGGTGCCGTCCTTCTGGATGTTGGCGTGCACGCGATCATTGATGAAGCGCGCGTCGCGCTCGTCCTGATACTCGTCGGCCCACAGCTGGTTCAGCAGCGAGGCGAGCCCCGGCTTGCTGCCGGGATCTTCCGCGCCGCCGGCGAGCGCCGCGAACACGGCCGAAACCGAACGTAGGCCGTGTTCGCGGATCGCTCGTACCAGCTCCGGCTTGGGCAGCGGCACCCCTGGCACGTAGTAGTCCGCCGCCGGATCTACTTCCGCCGCTCCGCCGCACGCCCACTCGATCACCTGCGAGACCATGCTCTTGCACGCGCCGCAGCCCATGCCTGCGCGCGTCGCATCCATCACTCCTTTCATGGTGCGCTTGCCGCTCTTCACACACTCTGCGATCTTCCCCTTGCTGACGCCGTTGCAGTTGCACACCTGCATGTCTGGCGGCATCGTCTCCACGCTGGCCGCCTGCGAAGGCGCGCCGATGTCGAACAGCATCGAAAGCCGCTCTTCGGGCACTGGTGTGCTGCGCTCGAAGGTTTGCGTCAGGTACGGCGCCTTGCTGATGTCCCCGAGCAAGATGCTGCCGATGAGCCTGCCGTTACGGATGATGAGCTTCTTGTACGTGCCCTTCTTGGGCTCCGTGAACTGCACCACCTCGTCGCCTTCATCGGTCGGCTCGGTGATGCCCATCGAGGCCACCTCCACGCCCATTACCTTGAGCTTCGTGGCTACTTTCGACCCGTGGTAGGCCGCGTTCGGGTTTGCACCGGTGAGCCGATCCGCCAGCACCTTGGCCTGCTCCCAGAGCGGCGCGACCAACCCGTAGACTTGCCCGCGGTGCTGCGCGCACTCGCCGATCGCGAAAATGCGCGGGTCGTCCGTGGTCAGGTGGTTGTCGACCACGATGCCGCGCTCGACCGTGAGGCCCGAGCGTAACGCCAGCTCGCTGTTGGCCTTGATACCCGCCGCGATCACGACCAGGTCGCAGGCCAGCTCGCTGCCGTCGGCGAACCGCAAGCCTTCCACGCGCCCGTCGCCCAGCACGCGCTTGGTCGACTTGCCGATGTGCACGCGAATGCCCAGCTGCTCGAGCGTCTTTTTGAGGATGGCGCCTGCCGGTGCGTCGAGCTGCTGGCGCATGAGCGTGTCGCCGAGCTGAATCACGTTGACGTCGAGCGAGAAGTTTTGGAGGCCGCGCGCCGCCTCGAGCCCCAGCAAACCGCCGCCGATAACGGCCGCGCTGCGCTTGCCCATGGCGTAGTCGGTGATGCTGTTGCAGTCGTTCAAGCTGCGAAATGCGAACACCCCGGGCAGATAGCGTTCGTCCGGCCCGTACACGTTCTCGATCGGCGGCATGAAGGGCACGCTGCCGGTGGCGATGATCAAGATATCGTAGTCTTCGACCACGCCGCCGCTGCCCACTACTTGGCGCGCGGTCCGTAGGATTTTTTCGGCGCGCACTCCCGCGTGCAGCCGGATGTCGTTGTCGCGGTACCAGCTCAGCGGGTTGAGAAAGATGTCCGAGGCGTCGTGCGAGCCGTTCAGTACGTCCGAAAGTAGGATGCGATTGTAATTGCCGTACGGCTCGTCGCCGAACATCGCGATCTCGAACTTGCGGGCTCCGCCGCGCGCCAAAATCTCTTCCACGGCCCGTGCGCCCGCCATGCCGTTGCCGACCACGACCAGCTTTTGCTTCTGGGCCATGGCTGTCAGATCTCCATCAGGCCCATATCCACCACGACGCTGCCGCTCAGCTCTTCAGGAGCGCTGACGCAGAGCTCGAGATCGCTGTCGGGATCGATATCCTCCACGATCGCCAACTGCACGTGGATCGAGCTCTTGGCGCCCAGCGGGAAGTAGCGCATCGGCTCCTTGCCGCGCAGTAGGGTCAGGCAGATCAGCTCACTGGTGGCGTTGCCGGCACGGAGGTAAATCAGCTGTGCGCGCTTGTCGAAAGAGACGCGGTGCTTGGCGGCCGGCTGCAGCGGCAGCGGTTTTTCGAGGCCGGCTCCACGAAACTTGAAGACTCCCTGAATGAACTTCGGTGTTTCAGTCATCGGCCTACCGAGCTTCCTGCTCGGCAGGTTTCCGACTTGTTTTATTCGGACGTCGTCAACAGACAGCGCCTCTATTCACAACGGCTGCCCGCCACGCATGCACCGTTTTCGCAGCGCCCGCTGTAACAAGTCTCGTTCTTCGTGCAGCCTTCACCGGCGTTGGCGATGGGTCGGCACAGGTTGTTGTCGCAGCGCGTGTACGCGGCGCACACCGGGCCGCCGCCCAGGCCCTTGGCGCATTCCATGTTGGCGGTAGGGCGCGCGGTGCACGTGCCGTCGAACAGGTTGTCGTCGATTTTGCAGTACTCGTCGACCGGGCAAGCATCGGGTAGCGAAGGATGGCAGGCTTCTCCCGATTGTTTCTGCACCGCGCACTTGCCCATGAGCGGCATCGCGGCCGAAAGGATCTCGCAAGAAAGATCGGAGGCGCACAGCTTCGTGAAGCTGCAGGTATCGCCGGCCTTACCGCTGAAGGCTCCGTCCGCAGCGACGCACTCGCCCGGTTTGCTGCTGGCCGCGTCCTCCCCGAGGCAAACGTAGCCCGCGCTGCAATCGGGTTCGCCTTGGTTGCACGGCTCACCCGCCTTGGCGGGCGCCACGCAGAGGCCGGTAGCCCCGCATTTCAAGCCGCTCTTGCACTGGCTGTCGCTGCTGCAAGCACGCCCGGCTGCTTCGAGCGGCGTACAGGCTCCGGGGCACGTCTCGCCGATCTTGCAGTACAGGCCTGCTTCGCATTCTTCGCTGAGCTCGCATGCTTGGTCTTCGGTCGCGATCCCGACCAGCGCGGCCTGACACGTCGTCGATGCTCTCTGGTCGAGGGTCTCGCAGCCTCCCGACGCGATCTCGTCGACGCACTTCTGCGCCGCGATGCCATCGTACGCGAGGCGTCCGCTTTCGACCGCGTCGGGGAGCGTGGCGAGCTCTTCCTCGAGCTGCACCGTGAGGTTCTTCTTGCATTCCTCACCGGGGCGGAACACGGCGTAGAGGTTGCCGTAGCAAGCCGCGTAGGCGTCGCAGAGCGCTGTCGCGTAGGCGCCCGGTAGCTCGTCCATCGGCAGGCCGCCGCCCGTTGCGTTGCCTCCGCCGCCAGCGTTGCTGCCCCCCATGCCGGAGCTGCCTCCGCTACCGGCGTCGCTGCCGCCCGAACCCCCTGGCGCGGCGCTGAACCCGCTCTCGCCACCGCAGCCACCGACCATCAGCACGACCGCAAGCGGGAACAGCTCGACCCAGCGCATTGAATGACTCCTCGTGAGACAAAGCCCGACCAGGGACCCCATCCAGCAACCAGCGTGCCAGCCAGCTCGAAGCGTGGAAAGAGCGTTTTCATCGCCGGATAATCGCTGACAGCTGTCTGTCAGCGACAACGCTGGTTCACGCGGCATCGACCGTGTTTCACAGCGAAATAGGCACAGTGACATCGCCGCCCGCCCCTGCCGAATCGGGGCAGCCGGTGCTAGGGGAGAGACCCTCGCCCACTAGCCCGAGGGGTCGAAGCTCCGCCTATGCCCAAACACGCGCCGCCGCCCGAGCCCGATGCGATCGTCATTCGCGGGGCTCGCGAGCACAACCTCAAGAACGTGACGGTCCGCATCCCCAAGCACAGCCTAGTGGTGCTCACGGGAGTCTCCGGCAGCGGGAAGTCGTCGCTCGCGTTCGACACCCTCTACGCCGAGGGCCAGCGCCGTTACGTCGAGAGCTTGTCGAGCTACGCGCGCCAGTTCTTGGGTCAAATGGAGAAGCCCAAGTACGACACCATCCGCGGCCTCTCGCCCACCATCTCGATCGAGCAAAAGACGGCATCGAGCAATCCGCGCTCCACCGTCGGCACTGTTACCGAGGTGCACGACTACCTGCGCGTGCTCTACGCCAGCATCGGCGTGCAGCATTGCCCCAAGTGCGGGCTCAAGGCGGCCGGTCAATCTGCCGAGGCCATCGTGCGCTCGCTCATGGCGCTGCCCAAGGGCGAAACGGTCACGATCCTCGCGCCGCTCGCGCGCCAGCGCAAAGGCGAGCACAAGGACGTTCTCGAGAGCGCGCAAAGCAAGGGCTTTTCTCGCCTGCGCATCGACGGTCGCATCGTGCGCCTCGGTCAAGACCAGGTCACGCTCGACAAGAAGTCGAAGCACGATATCGACATCGTCGTCGACCGCATCAAAATCGAGCCCGACGCGCGCGCCCGCCTGACTGATTCGGTCGAGACGGCGCTCCGCGAAGGCGAAGGCAAGCTTTACGCGCTCCGCGGTGAAGAAGAGACGGCCTTCAGCGAGAAGAGCGCGTGCCCGAAATGCGGCATGTCGTTCCAAGAGCTGTCGCCGCTCTCGTTCTCTTTCAATTCGCCGATCGGTTTCTGTGCCGACTGCAACGGTCTCGGCTCCCGACCAGAAATGGATCCAGAGCTGGTGGTGCCCAACCCCGACCTCTCGCTGAAAGAGGGCGCCGTGGTGCCTTGGGCAGCGGCCGTGACGCGCGGCGAGGGTTGGACCGCTTCTGAAGTCGATTGGGTGGTGCGGCTCCTCAAAATCAAGCTCACCACTCCGTGGAACAAGCTGACTGAAGCGCAGCGCAAGGGCGTGCTGTGGGGCGCGAACGTGAAGGGTAACGAGTGGGAAGGCCTCTGCAACCAGCTGATGCGGCGCATGCGCCAAACCAGCAGCGAGGACATGAAGCAGTGGTACCTCCGCTACTTCTCGAGCAAGCCCTGCAAAACCTGTGACGGCGGACGCCTCAAGGCCGAGAGCCGCGCGGTGAAGGTCGCCGGCACGAGCCTCACCGACTTGAGCGAAAAGCGCATCGAAGAAGCGGCCAAGTGGGTCGATACAGTGGAGCTCAAGGGCGCCGATCAAGAGATCGCGCTCGAGCTCCGCAAAGAGATCCGCGCGCGCCTCGGCTTTTTGGTCAACGTCGGGCTCGGCTACCTCACGCTCGATCGCGCCGCAGCCACGCTTTCGGGCGGCGAGAGCCAGCGCATTCGCCTGGCCTCACAGATCGGCTCGGAGCTCACCGGCGTCGTGTACATCCTCGACGAGCCGTCGATCGGCTTGCACCAGCGCGACAACGGCCGCCTGCTCGCCACGCTCGAAGCGCTGCGCGATCTCGGTAACTCGGTAGTGGTGGTCGAGCACGACGAAGAGACGATGGCCAAAGCCGATTACCTGATTGACTTCGGGCCCGGCGCCGGCGAGCTCGGCGGCCAAGTCGTGGCAGAAGGCACGCCCGAGCAGGTCATGAAGGTGAAGGACTCGCTCACCGGCCAATACCTGTCGGGCCGGAAAAAGATCGAGCTGCCCGCGGCGCGTCGCCCCGGTAACGGCCATTTCATCGAGGTGAAAGGCGCGACCGAGCACAACCTGCGCAACTTGGACGTGAAGTTCCCGCTCGGCACCTTGCTGGCAGTCACGGGTGTGAGCGGCGCCGGCAAGTCCACGCTCGTCAACGGCATTTTGCATCCGGCGCTGTCACGCAAGCTGCACGAAGCGCGGACCGCCGTCGGGGCGCACCGCGACGTGCTGGGCATCGAGCACGTCGACAAGGTCATCGCCATCGACCAAAAGCCGATTGGTCGCACGCCGCGCAGCAACCCGGCCACCTACACCAAGGTGTTCGACGCCATCCGTGACCTGTACGCGAGCACGCCCGAAGCGCGCGCCTTCGGCTACGACGCCGGGCGCTTCTCTTTCAACGTGAAGGGCGGGCGCTGCGAGGCGTGCGCCGGTGACGGCGTTCGGCAGGTGGAAATGCACTTTTTGCCCGACGTCTACGTCACCTGCGAAGAGTGCCGCGGTCGCCGCTTCAACGACGCCACGCTGCGCGTCACCTACAAGGGTAAGAGCATCGCCGATACGCTCGACATGAGCGTGCGTGAAGGCTTGGACATCTTCTCGGTGCACACGCAAATCGCGCGCGGCTTGCAAACGCTCGCGGACGTCGGCCTCGGTTACGTCAAAATCGGTCAACCGTCGCCCACGCTCTCGGGCGGCGAGGCACAACGCATCAAGCTCGCGCGTGAGCTGTCGCGCGTCGGCACCGGTCGCACCATCTACATCTTGGACGAGCCGACCACCGGCTTGCACTTCGCCGACGTAGAAAAGCTGTTGGTCGTATTGTCTCGCTTGGTCGAAGCCGGTAACACCGTGGTCGTGATCGAGCACAACCTCGACGTCATCGCGCACGCCGACTGGGTCATCGACCTCGGCCCCGAAGGTGGCGCCGGTGGCGGCCAGCTCATCGCAGAGGGCACACCCGAACAGCTCGCGCGGGCCACGGCCAGCCACACCGGCCGCTATCTGAAAGAGAAGCTCGAGCAGCTCGGCGGCAACGTCGCCCAGCCGACGCGCGCCAGTACCAAAACCATGCCGGCGAAGCCCAAAAAGCCCAGCGGTCGCAGCCGCGTGGCGGAAGCAGGCTAATGGGCGGCTGGCTCGCAACGTCCGGCATCAGCGGCTTTCTGGCCGTTGCGCTCGGCGCCTTCGGTGCGCACGGCCTGCAGAGTCGCCTTGCCGACGCCGCCGACGGCGCCAAGCGACTCGCGTGGTGGCAAACCGGCGCGCAGTACCACCTGGTGCACGCGCTCGCGATCGCGGTCGTCGCCTTCGCAGTGGCGCGCGCACCCAGCGCTCGCATCGCCGGCTACGCCTTCTGCATCGGAACGCTCCTCTTCAGCGGCAGCCTCTACGCGATGGCCCTCGGTGCCCCCCGCATCCTGGGCGCCGTCACTCCGTTCGGCGGTCTCGCGTTTTTGGTGGGTTGGGCGACGCTGGCGTACGTCGGGTTTACGTTACGCGCCAGCGGATGACTTTTTCCAACGACTTTGGGCGCGAAGCGGCACGAGCGTTTTCCGGCGGCGGTTTTCCTAGCAACTCGCGCTTGGCGGAGCACGACGAGAGCGCAAGGCGCAGATTGGTGCCTTCGGTGCTAGAGTGGAGGAATGCAGCCGATGAGAGCCCATCTGAAGAACGGCCAAGTCGTGCTGGACGAGCCGACTGACTTGCCCAACGGGACGGAGTTGTACGTCGTGCCCGCCGCGCAACTCGACGCCGTCGTGCTGCTTCGGGACGATGGGCTCGACGATGAACAACGGAAGCGGCTGCACGCATCGATTCGCCAGGGCATTGAAGACGGGCGCACAGGTCGTGTCACCGACTTCGACGAATTCCTCGAAGAGCTGGAATCGCAACGTTGAGAGTTGAGCTCTCGGACGAGGCCAAGGTTCAAGGGCGGGAGGAGAACTCGTGGTGGCGCAAGAACCGAGACAGCAAGGGCCTCTTCGCCGCCGAGCTCCGGGCAGCGCGCAAAGTGCTGAAAGAGGCGCCCAAGCATCGAATCTACGCCTACATCGACGGCGAGCCCGTGCGTCGGCTGCTGCTCGAGAAGACGCGCTGCCACGTGTACTATGTCGTTTTGGAACACGAGAAGGTCGTGCGGATCGTAGCTATCTGGGGGTCGTCGCGTGAACGGGGCCCGCAGCTGTAGCCTTCCGGGCTTGTCGGTGACGTGCTGCAGGCGTACGAATTCAAACGAGGCTAGCGCCGACGGCACTAGTGGCGTTCACCTAAGAGGGACAATGACGCATCGTTCCATCTCGAGCATCGCTGCCATTACCGCCCTCCTGACGTTACTGCCCCTGGGCTGCTCCGACAGCGATGACGACGACGAGTGCGACATCGTGGTCGCCTCCAAGGCTGACGACGACACCGACTTTACGGCTTACAAGACCTACGCCGTCCCGAGCGAAGACGACCTGCCGAACGACGTTCCGGACGAAGTGCGCTTCAACCTCGAGACTGCTATCGCTGCTGCGAGGGTCGAGCTCGACAATCTCGGCTTCGAAGAAGTCGCACTGGACGCCGACCCCGACGTCGTTCTGTTCACCCTCTCCACCACCCGCACCGAAACCGACATCTACTACGAGTGCCAAGACGGCTGGTGGTACGGCTGGTGGTACTGGGCCTGGGATCCCTGCGCCTGGCTCGTCCCCATCCCGGTCGAGTACACCCTCGGCTCCCTCGTCGTCGGCTTAGCCGACCCCGCCGAGGAAAAAGTCGTCTTCGGCGGCGCCGCCCAAGGCATCCTCGAATGCGGCGACGTCAACAACCGCATCGTCCAAGCCGTCGACGACATCTTCGACGAATATCCGCAGTAGGCTAGGACTTTTGTGACCGGGTACGCTGGGCCAGGCATGGAGGTGTAGTTGAACGTGGGCGTTGCTTTAGAAAATGGGAACGGCGTTGCGCTACCGCCACCGTCAAGCCTATATCCGCGCATTCAGACATGCGTAGATTCCTTCTTGTTGCCCTAGTGCTGGCCAGCACGACGCCCGCTGCCGCCCAATCGGGACGGACTTCCAATGCGTTGCGATTGGGGCTCGAAGGCAACCTAGTCGCTTACGACAAGGTGACACTTGCCGCGAGCGGCAGTGAATCGAGCAGCTCGGCGGCGACAACTAACTTCGGGATTCCCGCTGCTGGTTTGGACCTCGCACTTGGCTATGGGGTCACGGCGAATGTGCTCCTTGGTGGACGACTCGGCGTCTCGTCGATGCATACTGAGCTCGGCGAGAACGGAACTACCGCAAACAATACAGCGTTCGCGATCGTCCCTCACGTTGAATACATTTTCGATGGCGCCGTCGTTCGGCCATTCGTCGCCGTCAACGTTGGGTACCGGTGGGCAAGCAGCTCGGCGGGAGGCCTTGATACCTCGACCGGCGCGTTCCTAGTTGGCCCCGGTGCTGGCCTGCATGCCTTCATCACGCCGCAGCTGTCGTTCGGCGCCTCCGTAGCGGCCATGTTTCAGCATGCAACTGCCAAGATTGGAGGCACTGAGCTCAGCGGCGAAGGTTTTACCGTCTTGGCTTCAGTTGGCATCTCCGGCTGGTTCGGCACTCCCCCTACGGAGTGCGCCGCAGCAACGGAGCCTCCCTCGGAAGTGCCACCGCAGGCCAACGCAGTTGCTGCTAACACCGTTCCCGTCGTGGATAGCGTTGAAACGTCGTTCACGCTCGATCGGCCGAGTGCTACCGGTGGTGTGCAGGTCACCATCCAAGGGCAGCCGAGTCACGACGCCAGTAAGGTAAGCGTCGTCGTCTCATGGCTTCGTTCTCCGGAGCAGGCCTCCCCGTGCACCGCTCCAGCGTTCGAAGTAGCAACCACGCGAACCGAGCTCGGCGACGTACAAGCCTTTACGAGAAAAGGCTTCACCTCGTCGCAATTCACACAGCGTGGAACGCTGCCACTCGACGCGCTCGCGGGCTTGGCTGATCCGTCAGAAGAGACTCGACTGATCTTGTGCGATGAGCATGTAGTCGTTCTTCAGGCTGCAAAGCGTCGCATTAGCCGGTTCGTGCAAGACTTTCGGCGTCGAACTACGAGCGATGACTCAGCTGAGAGCCCTCCAGCAGATACAAGCGTACCCGGAGCCGAACCGGTGCAGGACAGCCACTAGTCGCACTACTATTTCAATGTTGGGGAAAGCCACGGTCATGTTCAAGCTCCACTCTCGGGTCGGAACCTTTGCAAACCTTTTGGGGGTCGTTGGGATGGGCGTCATGCTCGGCGGCACGAGTTGTGCCTCGAAGCCTGAGCAATCGCGGCCTCAGAGCGAAGCGCAAGCGGGAACGGGCGGAGTTGGAGGCATAGATGGAACGGGCGCTGGGGGCCTAGCCAAGCCGACTGGGGGAGATGCCGCTGGCGGAGATGCCGCCACCGGTGCGGGCGCCGGTGGCGAAGGCGATGACCACTCCACACCTGGCGACTCTGGGGAAGAGCTCGGCGCTTCGTGTTCTCGAGCTGGCGACCTGGGATGCGCAGGTAACCACCAAAAGTTGAAGTTGGTGTGCGGTGCTGCAGGGGTTTGGGAGTCGAACGGCACCTGCGGGCAGGGGGAATTTTGTCAAACGGCGGTGGGCGTGGACGAGGGCATTTGCCTGGCTGAGGCGGAGGAATGCCAAGGCCTCGACCCGGGCGCCTCGGTGTGCACCGATGGCGAGCTTCGAAAGTGCGGTGTGGATTCCTTGAACTCTGAGCTGGTGCAGCAATGTCAGTATGGCTGTGCCGGTGACAACTGTGCGGTCGACCCACCATGCGACACCGGCAAGGGCGATTGCACCGATGCGCCGGGCTGTGAAACGAACCTCAAGTTCAGTGCTGAAAACTGCGGCGTATGCGGCAATAGCTGTGTGGGCGCACCCAACACGACCGACAGTTGTTCGGCTGGAGCGTGCACCTGCAAATCGGGATTCTCCGATTGCACGAGCGCGCCCGGTTGCGAGACTGCAACGATCACGGACGTGCAGCACTGTGGCACGTGCGACAACGCTTGCACCTTCGGAGCCTGCGTCGGCGGAAAATGCGCAGTGCGCGTCTTCGTGACGAGCACGACGTACCTGGGCAACCTCGGTGGTCTCGATGGGGCCGACCAAAAGTGTCAACAGCAGGCCGATGCGTCGGGCCTCAGCGGAACCTTCAAAGCGTGGCTCAGCGACTCCACCACGCCCGTCTCTTCACGGATGCCGCATCACGACGGGCCGTACGTGCGGCTCGACTCGAAAGTTATCGCAACGGGTTGGACCGCCCTGACGACCACGTCGCACCAGGAAGCGATCTCGGTAGACGAGCACGGGGAGGCTGTCGAGTTGTCCTACGTGTGGACCGGTGGTGATCCGGCGAGGCAGAAGCCGTACTTTTGCGAGGATTGGACGTCGGCAACGGAGAGCACCTTCGGATATTGCGGCCAGACTGGCTTGAACGGCTGGGACCACAGCGCATTCCGCGTTTGCTCGATGGAGATGGCGCGCCTCTACTGCTTCGAAGTCCCATCTGGCCAGTAAGCCTCGAGGTGTGCGCGCGGAGCGCGGCCTTACTTGTCACCCTCGGCTTCGATCGATCAAGCTCGAGGCGCGGCCTCGCAGACTCCGGCGACTGGGTCGACGTTTTTGCCGAGGAGAAACGCGGCGGGGCGGTATTGGTCGCCGCGTTTGACGAAGAGGTCGCCGCTGCCGGCGTAGATGCAGCCGACGATGTCGTCTTTTTGCCAGTCGTCGCCGAAGCGGACGTCGATGGCGAAGGGTACGAAGGAGCGGCCGCTCTTGTCGCGGGTGAGCGCGGCTTGGGTGATGCGGACGCGGCGTTCGCGGGGCGGGGGGCGCGAGCGCGCGAAGCGGCTGCTCTCCTTTTCGGCGAGAGGCTTGACGATGCCGGCGTCCACGCGGCGCTGGGCCCATTCGACCAGTGATTCATCGGCCAGGGCGAGCGAGGGGACGCACGAGAGCGCGAGCACGCACGAGGCGAGTGAGCGGAGAGAAGTCACGACGGATCCTTTCGACGAAGTAAACACGCACGAGCTTCCAAAAAGGGCGCGGGGCGATGCACTCGGCGCCAGCGGCGCTGAGCAGGACGGGTGCCCACAGCGCGATCACGTACGCCAAATCAGGAGCGACGCCGATAGCATCCAGCCCGAGCAGCATGGCTCGTGAAGTCACGGCGACGCTCATTTGCGCGACCACGTGTCGCATGGCGCGCGCGTGCCCGCTCAGGTCACGTCGGCGTGCCGCGCGCACGCCACTGACCATGGTAGCTGCGACGATCGCTGCGGAAAGGAGGAAGCCGGCGGTTACGCTGGCGCCACCCTTGGCATCGAACGCGAGCACGATACCCGAGGGCACCAGGCCCAGCAGCACGAGCAATCCGGTCACCCGCCCCACCCACCTGTGCAGCCGCACACGCCACTGCACTAGTCGCGTCATCAATAGCAGGCACAGCGGAAACGAAACAATCGCCGCGGCTACGTGAATACGCAGCGAAGCCAACCACAGCTCCTCGAACCGCACCGGCAGCTTCTCGATCACGAACGGCGGCAACGTGTCGAAATCGAAATAGACCAGGCTCATCGCGGTGATGAGCGCGGCCCCCAGCCACATCGCCAGTAGAAAGGCGCGCCTAGCCCAATTGTCGAAAAACCGCCGCACGTCCATTGGACGCAGCGCCTCGCAGAAAGATTTGGTCAGCCGCTGCGCTAGCAATTCAGCGCGTCAACCGCCATCGCCCTGGCGAGCCTCCATCGACGGACGTCAGTCGTATTGATTCAATGAAATTCTGCGAAACGTCCGGGGGCTGACGTCGCCTTGGGCGACTCAATGATCCATCATGCGAAACCTACACGTCGCGGGTTTCGTGGCTGACTTCGAGGCCCAAAAGAGGCGAGTGCCGTCGGTAGCTAGTGCCGAGGGGGTGCCGTCGTCGCGCGCCACAGTCTGCACGCCCTTTGGCGTCACCGTGGAAATGAGACCGGCTTCGGTGAAGAAAGCGAGGCCGGCATCGGTTGCGATCAGGTTGGTGACGTTGCCGCTCCGAGTGGTAGCGGCCCTTGTGGGGGCGGTTCCGGGCGCAGCGTTGGCCGGGAGGCTAAAGACAGTGCTGCCGTGAGCCCACAAGAGCGTGGCCCCTGCTAGCCGCAACCAGGCAGGTGCGGGCTCCGATGCGATGTCGACGAGGGTTTGCGGCGGGCCGGCGATCGTTCGCCTTTCGAGATTGTAGGGCTTCTCGGTCAGGTCGAAGAGGGTGGCGTCGGCGTCGACCGCGAGCCACGGCGTTCTCTGGTCGGTGTGGCCCCGGAGCCTGGACGAGCTATCGTCCAGGTTGAACGAGAAAAGCTCGTTCGAGTCCTCGTGGTAGAGGACTCGGTCGCGAAGCACCATTCCCTGCGGTGCATCCGAGTTCAGGACCGTTTTGAAGCCCTCGAGACCGGTGAAGGGCAAGAAGTCGATATCGGATTGCTCATACCCGACATTCTTATCGATCCAATAGACACCTTGGGCGTTCATCGAAAGCGACGGGCCGCCCGCGCCGGGCGAGTCGCCAAGCGGGCCGCCGAACACTTCGGTTCCATCGAACTTGGTCGCATGCACCTCCCACGGCCCTGCGTCGGTGAAGTAGACGACGTCCGCGTGAACCTGCATCTCGGTGATGGAACAACCCGCCGCCACCGTGAAGAGGTCGGTGGGCAGAGCGCGGCAGACGTCGTCGAGGCACTCAGTGTTCGCCGGGCACCCCTCCCCGCAGCCACTGTTGGCGCCCGCAGCGCCCGCAGCGCCCCCATCCGCAGCGCCCCCAGCGCCGCCATCGGTCGCGCCCGCAGCGCCCCCATCCGTTGCACCTGAGCCGGCGCTCGCGCCGCCACTTGCGCCTCCTTCTCCAGCGCCCGCGGCGCCGGGCGTCGTGGCGTAGGAGCCACCGGTCGAGATCTCGGCGTCGCCTCCGCTCGCATCGTTGGCCGCGCCGCTGACGCCTGCACTAGCCACGCCGCCATCGCTCGGCATGGTGCTCTCGCTACCAGCAGCGCCGCCGCCGTGAGCACCCGCGCCCGTCTGCATCGGGCCCTCCGTCGGCGACTCGCCACATGCCTCAATCAAAGCCACCGCGGCCCAGGCCAAGGTTGTCCGCACTCTCGTTACTTTTGCTGCTCTCAAGGTAGCCTCCCCCGTGGCGACTCCGAGCGAGCGCGCGACGGAAGCCCCTAAGATAACCCGCCGGAGTGCCTAGTGGGGCGATTTCAGCGGTGAAGACGGGGTGACCGGGACTTTTGCGCCTTGGACGATGCAGCCGACGCCGCGCTGCGCAGGTAGGAAGGTGTGCGCGTCGTGTCAGCCTGATGTGACGAGCCACAGCTCCGCGACGCTCATGCCTTCGTTGCTGAAGGCGACGTCCGAGACGATCAGGTCGCCTGAATCCCGCTGGTCGAACAGGAAGCTAACGGAGACGGTGTTCGTGATGTTGAGGTTCGTGAATGCCGACATCGGAATGCGTGCGGTGTTCATGAACATGGCCTTGTCTTGAGTGCCGAGGGTTAGGCCAGGGGGGTAGTAGAGGACATTGGTGTAGGCGCCGACTCGAACGGTTGACGTCGTGCCGTAACCGTCAGTCAGGCGCACGCTCATGTCTTGTGCCTGATCCACGACGTTCCTGCCGTCGTTCATGTTGACGCCAACGCGAAACTGCAACGTGCCAAAGTTGCTGACTTCACGCTTCAAGACCGGAATGGCGTTGACGAAGCTGCCGTTTCTGGGCTGCCCGGATGGAACTGACCAGCCCAGCGAAGCGCTCGTCAAGCTCGGGAAATGTGGGTCCTGGCGATTTTGCCCTCCAGCGCACGCATTGCCCGGGGTCACGCCGCAAAGCGTATACCCGACGAGACCGGTCGTCGTGACGGCTCCGCCCAAGGTATTGGTGGCTAGCTCCGACGTTGAGGTGAGGCGATTGATGTCCTTGCGGTCGCTCGCTCCGGGCATGAAACCGGCGTACACGGCAGCGTTTTGAGCGGAAGGCGGTGGGGGCGCGTCGCGATTCAGAATCACGTCGAACTGGGTTTCGCCCCTCAGATTCCTCCGAAGGAACGCCGCTGCATATGCCGCGCCAAAACCGCGTTGCTGCGAGTCGGTGAGGCGACCATTCCCGCTAACCGTGCCGCAGTGAGTATCACTGGTCTCGGTCCAGTCGTCGGAAGCTCCTGGAACGAGCACACTAGTCCCGGGAATGACCTGACCCGGCGTCCACATGCGGTTGAAGTAGTTGTGATTGGCTCCGAGTGCGAGAATGGTGTGCTTCGGGGTCTCGTCCGTGGCGACGCTGTAGCGGGCGTCATCGAAGTAGCCCGCTCCGGGGAAACCACCGATGTCGCCGTCACAATATCCCTGGAGAATGCCCAGTGGAACGTTATTGATGAAGTGACGGTAGTAGTTCGTCGGCGCGACCAACAAGACCGCTCGAACTCCGTAGGAGTCGCTGGGCGGCTGTGAAGCGTTGTACTGATAGTGCCATACCGCACCCTCCCCGCCGCGGGAGTGGCCCATCACTGCCACGCGGTTCAGGTCCACGCGGTTCATGAACAAGTTTCCGAAGGTGCCCCCGAATGTGTTGAAGATCTTCCACATGCCGAGGTGGTGGTGAATGAGCAGCGCGCGCTCGTTCGCCCCTCTCGAGGTCGTCTTCGTGGTGTCGTCGTCGAGCGGAATAATGCCGTTGGCACTGACCGACACTACGATCATCCCATGACTTGCGAGGAGTGAAGCCAGGTAGTCGTACCCCAGGTAGTTGGGAATCATGGCTTCCCCCGTACCGCATGGCCACTTCGTTAGCGGCGTGCCGTTGCTGATGGTGTAGCAAGTCTTGTGCTTGCCATGCATCAGTATCACCAAAGGATAAGGGCCGTTGGCGATGTCGGTGGGGTAGTGGACCTGCGCCAACACCTCGACCGGGTTCATCAGGCCGATCGAGATCGGGTTTGGATTGGAATACGACGTTACTGAGACAGCATGGGGACCAGTTGCCCCTGGGTCTTCAACGGCGCCCGCGAGGCGCGTGCACAACAGAACAGCGCCAACGAGTGCGGCGCGCAATCGACGTAGGATCATCATGGCAGCACCTCCGACGAACCTTTGGCGAGTTTGCCGACTCTGGCTCGGGCGGGATGCAGCTGCGCGAGGCTGACGTCGGGTGTGCGGAGCGCGGCCAGCCCTGTCCTCGTCCCGGGTGTAAGCCGTGCGCTCGACGAAACGTACCCTACGCTCACCTCTCCGGCGTCCGGCAGCGCCTCGAACAGCGTCCGATCGATGTTGAAGATGAGAGTATCCGTGCGACCGTCTGCCGGATGCTTGCTGGACGCGAACACCTGGTCGCCGATTACCAGTGCCGGAATCTTTGCCGAGTCTGGAAACGGCTGGCTGGCGCTCACCTCTACATCGACGACATCGCTCGAACGGCGGATTTTGGCGCGCAGAGTCACTTTGCTCGGTGGCGCGACGGTTACGCGCTCGGATTGGCGCCCGACCGCTTCCTCTGCAGGTTCTGATTGCGCGACGCAGCCGGCGCTAAGCGCGAGTACCGTCGTGAGGAGACATAGAAACCCTGCTCGCCTTGGTAGCTCTCTTCTTCTGCTGTTCATCCGGCCCCCTTTTCTGCATTCAAGCCCACGCGTTCTGTATTCGAATCTGGCGCACACCGCGCGTGAGCACGCGACACTTGACGCGTGCCGCAGGCGCGCTGCCTGGCGACCCGTTTTGGTTGCCCCGAGAGTGAGTACGGGCCAAGTCGAGGTGGCTCAACCCGGCCCGATACCGGCTGACCGCTGCTATGGCACAAGCTTGATGTTGGCGACCCTCGGGTATGTTGCGCCAGCTATTGGGGCGCTGCACGAAAGGTAGGCTATTTGCACGTTCTTTCCAGCTAGCAGCGCGGCTGTTGCCAGAGAAGTCACGGCGCGAACATGCTCGGCCGTTCCGTCGATAACGGCCTGGCTGTTGACCTGGCAGGAGGGTTGATTGTTGGGAACGGCCGAAAAACTCAGGTAAGTCGAGGTTGTGGTTCCCGCACCGGGACCCGCGGCATCATCAACTTCAATCGAAGTGATGAGCACAGGCTGCGACATAGCAGCCCAGCTCGCCGCGCTGATCGATAGAACCGCCCCCGCCAAAAGCAATGCACTACGCTTCTTCATTTGGCTCTCTCCCACGCCGTTGGGCTTCTGTATCGCCCTGGCAAAAAAGAATCCCGCGCCCGTGGTCTCCACACAGCTGTGGTGAACCACACAATGCCATAGGTAGCACACTCGTCTCGCGTTACTCAAACATTTTCACCCTTCGCTTATAGTGCGGGGTGGGATGATGCTTCCAGACAGATTAGTAGTGTCTTCCGGGCGGCCATGTGCGGGCGGGCTGACGCTCAGCCGATCGACGACGTTCATCAGAACTTCACACCTGCTGCGCCCAGGTCGGCGTGAGGGGACGTAGATAGTGCTAGAGCCCGAACACTTCTGCCGGGCACTCCGCACTCGGCAGGTTCGTTCCGGAAAGAATGCCGACGACGGCGGGCCGTTCCGGAGACGCTAGGAACGTTTCGCTCGGCCTTGCTGGTAATGCCGGCAGCGTCACGGGGTGATCGAAAAGCGCAATCTCCGAAAGGGTATGGCTAAGCCCACGTGAGCGTGTGGGCCTGACGCGGACGAAGCGCACGGACTCACCCGGAAGAGCCACGACGCGGCTCAAGTGTTGGCGACCCATTTGTTGGGGCATCGGGGCCAGGAGGTGGAACGCGAGCCCATCCGTGGAGCCTTCGATTTGGAACTGGTCGGCGGCGTCGGCTTGGATGAAGGCGCTCTGAACAACGCGAGCTTGTCCCAAATCCAAGGTCAGGTTTGGACACCCAGCGCTCATGTTGGCGCTGACGGGGGTCAGTACCGGGGTGCCTTCGGGCACGATCTTGCCGTCGAACGCGCGCTCGGGAGCCCACACGCCGAGTGCTTTGAAGCTCGCGATGGGCACACGCCCTTCGAGCGGCAGGGGGAACACGCCGACACGCTTTTCGAGCTCGCTCGCGGGGACGATGTCGTTCGGGTCGGTGGAGACGACCATCAGCCACGAATCGAAGCGCTCCACGGGGTCAGCGGCGGCGTCACCCTCACCGGGGAGTTGCTGTCGCAGCACCCAACGCGCGAAGAAAGGGTGGAGGTTTTCTTTGGCGCTGCCGGTAAGCGCGTTCTCGTAACGCGTGAAGGCGTGCGAAAGAACGATGGATCGTGGTAGCTGCTTGAGAGGCTCGGGGCGATTCGACGCGATGGTGCGCCAAGGATCGAAGTGGCGACCGTTGCGCGTGGTGGCGTCGGTGACGATCAGGAAGTCGCGCGACGGGGGATCGGGCGAGAACATCATCCACGGTTGCCGCACGCCGAGCGCGTAGGTCACACGATTCGCCAGCTCGGGAAGCGGCAGCTGCGGGCGATCCGGAAACAGCAGCATGTCCTTACCGAGCCGAGCCGCAGCCAAATAGAGCAGGGCTACCGCGGCCACCGTTTGCCAGCGCCTCGTTCGCGGAGGCGCGACCCACACCGGCGCCGCGGAGGCCTTCGGGTGCCACAACAGCGGCAGGTGACACATCATGGCCGCGCTGAAGATGCCTACCTCCAACGTCATCAAGATTCCGCCGTGCAGGCCCACGATGAGGAGCGCCGCGAGCGCGTGCAGCCGCTTGCGCAGCCACGGGGTCAGGATCAACAAGGGCAACGTTGCTTCGATGACGAGCGTGCCGTGCGTGAGAAAGCGCAGCAGCGGTGGCGGCAGCTGCGCTACCCACGCGCCAATATCGGAGACCAATGTGGTCGCGCTGAGTGAACGCACGAGGGCCGTGCCGTCTTGCCAGGTGCTCCCCATTTTGGAGCGCCAGTTGAGCAGGTAGATGGTCGCGAGTTGCGCCAGCAGCAAAGGGTAGAAGAGAGTCTGGACGCTGCCGTTCGCGGGCGGGCCCTGGGGCGTCCTGCCGGTGCGAGCGCGCCGCCAGGCATCGATCGAAAAGCCCGCCTCGAGCGGCAGAAACGGCGCGTACAGCGCCTGGAGGTGCAGCACCGCCTCGCCGCCCGTGTACAGCCAAGTCTGGCGCGCGTGCAGCGTGAACAGCACTGGCAAGAGCAGCCACTTCACGAACCGGGTCGCGACGCCCAGCGTGAAGGCCAACGTGATCAGCAGGCACAGCGCGAACGTGACGTGGAGCCCGAAGTCGCTCGTGATCCAGTGGAGCGGCCCGGCCTGCCAGGTGAATTCGTCGCCCAGGGCCTCGAGCGGGTAGGCGCCCGTGGCCGAATACATGACCGGCAAGAGCGCCCAGCGTCGCAGCACGACGTAGACGCACGTGAGCCCGAGCACGATGCGCCACGCTGCGAGGCTCGCGATAGAAATCGTGCAGTAACGCGCCCAACCGTCGCGCAGCGCCGAACGAACACCTTGCATGGGGCTAGCCTGCTTTCATAGCAGGTCAGCCCCATGCCTTGGGATTCAGCGCGCTTTCAGCCCGCGCTCAGTTCGTCGGGTTGATGATCAGGGTCGGATTGATGACCGTCGTCGGGTTGATGATGCTGGTGGCCGGCAAGATGATCGGGCACGTGTTGGTCTGGCAGGTGCCGGAGCAGCAGTACTCGGCACCGGAGCAGCCCTGGGCGCTCGGGTTCTCGCACTGACGGCACATCGTGCCGGAGTTCCAGCAATGCGTCAGGCCAGCCATGCCCGCGCAGGGGTTGATGTTGGAGCTCTTGCAGAGGCCGTTCACGCACGTCTCTGCGCCGTTGCAGCGGAGGTTGTCGTCGGTGCACGGCAGGTTGTCGGTCTCGCGCGTGCAATCTTGGTTTTCTACCGACGCGCCCTGCACGCACTTGCCTTGGGTGCAGGTGAAGGTCGTCACCGGGCGACTCTGCGTACCGGTCTCGTCGCAGATGGTGTTGACGTTGTCGAACTGGCACGCGCTCCACTCGCCAGGCTCGTCCGGTGCGCAGTCCAGGTCGCCAGCACACTCGCAGTAGTCGCCTTGCTCGTTACAGGTCTTGCCTTCCAAGCAGGGGCTACCCGCGTGCGCGGTACAGGCGCCGGCGTCGCACGTGTCGGCGCCGTTACAGAACAGGCCGTCGTCGCAATCGGTGCCGGTGCGCGGGATGCCGCAGGTACCGGTGGCCGGGTTGCACTCGTCTTCGGTGCACGGGTTGTTGTCGTTGGCACAGTTCAGGTTGAGGCCGACGCACAGGTCGGGCGCGCCGCCCTCGCCGCCTGCGCCAGCGCCGCCGCTCATCACACCACCGGCGCCGCTGGCACCTGCTGCGCCGCCTAGGCTGCTCTCGCCGCCCGCGTCAGATCCCGCAGCGGTCATGGGCATACCGCCTTCGTTGGCCGACCCGCCCTTGCTGTTCGCGCTGCCACCCTTGGAGCTGCTCTTGCCGCCGCTGCCGCTGCTGCCACCGTTACCATCATCACCACCGGTCGCACCGGTGTTGTCGGTGTCGCCGTCGCTCGAGCTCGAGCACGCGCTCGAGATGCTGACGGCGCTCATGAGCACCAAGGGCCAAAGAACGTATCCACGACGGGTCTTGTTTGCCTTCACGGGAGTCTCCTCAAAGTCGAAGATGGGCGCGCGCGTCTGCGCAGGGCCAAAGGAACGCGCAAAAATAGAGGAGCAAGATCGGCTCGCGCTGTCAACAACCGCAGCCGCGACGAGGCGGCTCAGAATTGATTCAATTTCGCGCTACTGGAATGCGCTATTGGCAAGCGGGCGGCGTCGCAGCACGACGCGTTGCGCCGGTGAGCGGCTTGAGATCTTGCGGGGGACGCCAGCCGGTGCGCAGGTTGACCACCACGTTGGTCGTTCCGCTTTGGCTCACCTCGAACGAGCGCAGGCCCGGCGCTGCCGACTTATCGAGCACGATCGCCGATTGACCGAACGGTTCCGTATAGACGGGTGCGCCAAGGTGCCCCAGCGGCTGCACCTTCGTGTTGCCCGATTTGAGATGAAACGCGATCATTTGCGACCCGGTCTCATCCGTAAACACGCCAGCGTTCGCGCATTCTACTAAGTCGAAACCACCTACATAGGTGCCGGCCACGGCGGGGAAATTGAAGCTGGTCGGCGAGGTGAGGGCTTGGCCCGTGTAGACCTTGACCTCCAAGCGATTGGCCGGCGAGGTCGAGCGGAGGGCCATGTAGGTTTTGTCTTCGAGTCGCGCTTTGACGAAGCGCGCCAAGCCCACATAGCGACCGATGGTGACGGAGGTACCATCGGTGATGGTGGCGCCCGCGCCCACGAAGACTTGCTGAGCCGCTAAGCCGCAGTCGTTACCGTTGCAACCCGACGCGATCATCAGCCGCAGGCGCCCGCCAGGCGCCGCTGCGTCGACCTCGGACCCGCGGTCGCCTACGACGCCAGCGTAGGTCTCGCCCGCCGCCGCGACGCGAGTGACCACCTCGCTGATGGCCGCGGGGTTCGTCGTGTCGAGCACCGTGAGCGACGAGACAGTCGAGCCAGCCACCACGCGGTACGAGAGGTACACGAGGCGCTTGTTGAGCATTACGAACTGATCGGGCTGGGGCGGCGCTAGCGCGGTGGCACTGCCGACGGTCGACCACCGGCCAGTGCTATCGTTGAAGCGGCGGATCTCGAGGTCCGCCGTGGTGTTGGCCTGCGCTGGAAACTGCGCGGCCTTGAAGATGTACCAAAGTCGCTCGACCTCGTCGTAAGCGACGGCCGCGACCGGCAACACCTCACGCACGAGCTCCTCGCCCTTGGAAGCCGTGAGGACAGACAGCACGCGCTTAGGCGGCTGGTCCTTGTTTTCTGCGCCGATCACGATCAGGCCGCCCGAGGCCGGATCTTCGGGAGTGCCGCCTTCACCGCCTGCTCCCGCCGCGCCACCTTCGGTGCCCACGACACCGCCAGCGCCATCGCCGCCGATGCCGCCCAGGCTGGTGCTGCCACCACTGCCCGAGGAGCCGTCGGGGCCGTCGCCCGCGTCGCCGCCGTTACCGACATTGCCGGTGCTGCCGGCGGTGCCGGCCGAGCCGCCCGTGGAGGACGTGCCCGCTGCCGACTCGGGCACCACGTCGTCGGGTGCGTTGATCAAGGAGCAGCTGGCGATCAAGCCGCCAGCCAGAAGGAACCAGGTCGAGTGATGAAAGCGCATGGTCGTCGAGCTCAAAAAGCGCCGGTGACTCGCAGGACACCAGTGTTGTAGCCAACTGCAGGTTGCACGCGAATCCAGCCGGAGCTCGGCGCGTCGGCTTTCGGCCGGCTGAGATAGAGATAAGTCGTGACGCCTGCCGAGACGACGGCTGCGCCGATCAGCACGTCGGTCACCAGGTTGAGGGTGTCCACGCTGCTGTGCAGGTCCTCGGCGTGACCGACGTCGCCGCCGTTGTTGGCGTCTTTGAATTCGCTGTTCTTGCTCAGCGCCATGGCGCCGACCACGCCGGCCCCGATCGCGAACGCGCCGGTGGCGGCCAGGCCGATGTAAACGCTCGTCGGCACGGGGCGCGCGCCGGGAGTCGTCGAGGTGGCGCTACCGCCCGTCGTCGTGGCCTCGGGCTTGAGCACGAACGAGTGAGTTTGCGCCTGGCCCGAGACCGCGTCGAGCTCCCACACCGCTTCTCGGCGACCAGCGAGCTTGGCCACGATCTTGTGCCGGCCCGAGCGCACGCCGATTTCGATACGCTGGCCGCTGACCGCGTAGGAGTTGCGCACCGGCGAGCCGGCGACAGGCAGACGCTCGTCCATGATGGTGGCGCCAGGCTCGTTCACTTCGAGGGTGAGCCTGACGACGCCGGCCTTCAAGGTGTCGAGGTCGCGCTGAAACTGCGCATGCTCTTCCGGCGACAGGGTCGCGGCGCCTTCGCCCAGGTACTTTTCGAACGCCGTGATGGCTTCACCATCGCGCTCGAGCTTCATCGCGGCGATGCCCAGGTTGCCGAGGATCTTCCACGACGGTGAGTCGGCGTACGCCGCGCTGAACTCGCGGTACGCCTCCTCGTAGCGGGCGCCGTCCGGATCCTGCATCAGGTTCACGCCGGCGGTGAAGTGCGCGCGGGCATTGTCACTGATCGGAACCTCCTGCGCGTACGCGGTAGGAGCGAGCTGGAGAGCGCCTAAGAAGACGAGAAGCGGAGCAATTCGCATGAGCCAATTCCCAGAAGGGCCTAGGCTACTCTTTCCCGTGCCGCGGGCGATTTCAAGAGCCGCCCGGCGGGACCTGGGCTTCGGGCAGCGCGGGGCCCGTTATCGGCGCGATTTCAGCTCGGCGCGCAGGCGCTTTTCTTCGCTACCGAGCTCGCCGATGACCTCGAGCGTGCGATCGGCGATGCGCTGCTCGGTGCGGGCGCCCGCAGGTTCGTCGAGCAAGCCGCCGAAATCGATGGGCTTGCCGAACACGACCAAAATGTCCCGGCCGCTGCCGTCGAAATTGCTCTCGATTTGGCGGGGTAAATCGTTGATCAGGCCGTTGATGAAGACCGGAATCACCGGCACTCGCGCGCCCTGGATGATGCGCCCGACCCCGCGCTGAGCAGGTAGGAAAGTGTAGGGATCGTCGTCCTTCTTGCGCGTGCCCTCGGGGTGGATGCCCGCGAGCATGCCCCCGCGGCGCAGCAGCCAGGCCAGCTCGTCCAGCGAGGTCGGGTTGAGCAGGAGCTTTTTTCGTTCGCGAAACAGCGGCGGGTACATGGCGAAGAAGCTCATGACCCCGTTCACGAATAAACCTAGAGGGTTATCGTAGAAGAACGTGGAGCGGACCGGGAACACGATGCGGTGCTGCAGACCGCGCCGCACCAGGTCACCGAAGATCACGTACAGGTCGAAGAAGCTGCGGTGGTTCGAGACCAGGATGTAGCTCTGCCCCTGCTCCAGCACCGGCAGGCGCTCGATGCCGTGCATGTGCCGAAGGTGCTTGGTGCAGTGATGAATCCAGGTAGAGCCAATGGAGTGCTGCAGCGCGCGGATCGTGCGATCCACCAGCCCGCGCTTGAACGTGCCGCGCACGAAGCGAATGATCAGCCGCTCCCAGAACGAGAGGCGCTCGCGGCCGCTCTCGACCAGGTCGGGTCGCGCCGCCGCTTCGGCCCTCATTTGAGCTCGAACACGATGTCGACGTAGCCGGGCGGCGGCAGGTGTGGGCTTACGGCCGCAAATACGTGCTTGGCGAGGTGCTGGTGGTCGACGTCCTCACGCACCGTGAAGAGCTTGAGCGTCGGGTGCGGCTCGAGGTCGCGCTCGGGGTTGTAGGTGCGGAGCAGCTCGTAGCGCGAAAGCTCAGGCAGCTCTTTCAGACAGCGCTCGAGCGCCGAGCTCAGCTCGGGCGACGGCGGCTCGCCTGATTCGGCGACGACCGTCTGCGCGTGGTCGTCCGGGATGGCCGCGACGTAGCCGACCAGCGGGATCGCCTGGCCGCTGACCAGGCGCAGCGCCTCTTCGGCGGTGAGCACCAGCTCCGAGTCGGCGCCCGCGTCGAACACCACGCCGCGCACGTTCTCGTCGAACGTGCCGCTCGCCATTTCGAGCGCCACGCCTCCGGGGATGGAGCAGAACTCGAGCTCACCGTCGCCGGTGCGCCAGCCCAGCTGCTGCCCCACCGCGGTGAGCAACTCCGCGCTCGTGAACAGCGCGGCGAACAGCGGCCCATCCGGCGTCGGCAGGAAGTGTGGCTCGAGCCGCAGCTCGCCCTCGATCTTGGTGCGCTCACCGGTGGTTGCGCCCGCTACCGGCTCGGCGAGCGGGATGAGCAGGTCTTGCTGCTCGAGCGCTTCGAGAAGGGCCGCGACGTCGCGACGGAAACCGCGCTTTGCCTGCTTGAGTGCGCTCGCCAAATCCGGGCCGCCGCCCGAACCGCTGTCTTGCCCGATAACCTGCATGAAACGGCTGCCTGCCTATCACGACCCCGCCGATGCCGCACGAGCGGCGTGTTAGGCTCCGGGCTCTTCCCCAATGGTTCCTCGCGTGCTCCGCGGCTTCTATCCAGAGATCCAGCCGTACCGGACCGGCTACCTACAGGTCTCGTCTACCCACTCGATCTACTTCGAAGAGTCCGGCAACCCCGAGGGCAAGCCGGTGGTGTTCCTGCACGGCGGTCCGGGGGGCGGCACCAGCCCCAAGCAGCGGCGCTTCTTCGACCCGGCGCGCTACCGCATCGTGCTTTTCGATCAGCGCGGGTGTGGCAAGAGCCGGCCGCACGCCTCGCTCGAGGACAACACCACCTGGCACCTGGTCTCCGACATCGAAGCGCTGCGCGAGCACCTCGGCGTCCAGCGCTGGCAGGTGTTCGGCGGCTCATGGGGCAGCTCGCTCGCCCTGGCTTACGCGGAGCGGCACCCCGATCGCGTCAGCGAGCTCGTGCTGCGCGGCATCTTCCTATTGCGCCGTTGGGAGCTCGAGTGGTTTTACCAACGCGGCACCAGCATGCTCTTTCCGGACGCTTTCGAGCCGTTCGCGAACTTGATTCCCAAAGAAGAGCGCGGCGATCTGATCGCCGCTTATCATCGCCGCCTGACCAGCTCGAGCCCGGTCGAGCGCCAAGAGGCGGCGCGCGTCTGGAGCGTTTGGGAAGCGAGCACCAGCCACCTGATCCAGGATCGTGACTACATCCAGAGCGCGGCGGGTGACGAGTTCAGCCTGGCGTTCGCGCGCATCGAGGCGCACTACTTCGTCAACGGGGGCTTCTTGCAGAGCGAACAGCAGCTGCTCGAAGAGGTGGCCAAGATCCGCCACTTGCCGTGTGTGATCGTGCAGGGCCGCTACGACGTGGTGTGTCCGTTGCAAAGCGCTTGGGAGCTGTCCAAGGCCTACCCAGAAGCCGACCTGCGCATCGTACCCGACGCCGGGCATTCAGCGTTCGAGCCGGGCATCGTGCACGAGCTGATCAGCGCGACCGATCGCTTCGCTGACCGTCGAGGTGGCTAAATGGGCCTGACCGACGCATTTTTTACGCTGCGCAAGCTGCTCTCGCCGCGCGCGCGCCGCTCCTGGATTGGCCGGACTCGGGCGCACATCGAGCTGCGCCAGCTCGAGCAATCCGAGCTCCAGCTGTTCGCCGAGCGAGCGCGCGGCGCGTTCGCCGAGCTGGTGCGCGTGCGCTCCGTGGAGCTGAACGCACCGCTGCGCCGCCTGATCGTGTCTTTCGACGACGACGCTTACTCGCTCGCCGAGCTGCTCGCGGTGGTGGAGCAGGTGGAGCAAGCGGTAGGGGTCGAGAACGCCAGCTTCCGCGACGAGCCCTGGGAGCACCCGGCCGATGTGGAGCGCGTCGAGCGCTTGCTGGTCGGGTTGTGCGCGGACGCTTTCGGTGTCGTGTCGGGTTTGGGTCTGAAGCTGACGCCTTTGCCGGCGTCGCGCATCGCCGGCACGTTGGCGAGCCTGCTCTCGATCGCGCAGGGCACCGCGCGCTTGCGCAAGCCGCTCGACGATCGCTTCGGTCCGCAGCGCGCCGACCTGATGCTCGACGTCGCGGCCGTGGCCGCTCACGGCGCCGCGCAGCGACCGAGCAGCGCGTTTGTGGAGCTGGCGC
>JBEHXA010000010.1:0-31953 GCA_048498935.1 Myxococcota bacterium | reverse complement strand
CATGCTCCCCTCTCTCCCTACTCCCCCTTCTTTGAACAAGATGAGGTCGGCCCGCGCCGACGGCTTGATGTGCAGCGTCGCGTAGAGGTGCTTCAGCGCCTTTTTCTGGCGCACCGCCACCTTGTCGAAGCGCTGATCGTTGGCCTCGAGCTTGCGAAGCCACGTCGTCACCGCCGTCTTCGTCGACCGCGGCAGCTTGCCGAGCGACGTCTTCATGAAGTCGACGATGCGGCCGATCTGGTAGGCCGGCACACCCCCAGCAACTTTGGCGCCTGATCCACGAGAATGACCAGGCCCACTCCCGCCTTGAAGCCGATCAAGACCGGATCGGAAATGAAATTGGCGACGAACCCAAGCCGCAGCAGTCGGGCCGCCATCAGAATCACGCCTACCAGCGCAGGGAGGAGACTCGTAACGTCCGTCCCCGTGCTGACTCGGCTGATGGCGCCTCCGCACAGGATACCGAGCGTGGTGGTAGTGCTCACGCTCAGTACGCGACTGGTTCCCAACAAGGCATAGACCACGCCGGGGACGATGGCGGTATAGAGGCCCACTTGGACAGGCAGACCCGCGATGGTCGCGTACGCCATCGCCTTGGGAATGACCACTGCGGCCGTGGTCAGACCCGCCAGCAGGTCGGGAAGAAGCCAGCCTCGTTCATATGCAGTCAACCAGGTCCACGCGGGGACGAAGCCAGCCATCAACTCGTTCATCGAAGCTCACCCACTCGACCCGTCGTGACGGAACAAAGCGGCTAGGGGCTGATTCGAAGCTGATCGCGCACGCTCCGCACGCCACGCGTACCACGCGCTGCGCCGACCACGGCCTTCTTTTCAGCCCAGGTCTGACAAGTACCCGACAGGATGACGATACCGTCGGCTTCCTCGATGCGAATGCGGTGCAATTCCTTGGCGGCTCGCCGCTCCAGCGCTTCGAAGATCGCCCCGCGAACGTTTGTCGCCCTGGGTACCGATCTCTCTTTGACTTGGACCTTGTTGATCACCAGCTGCACGCCCTTGAGATGCTCGATTGCGTGCTCTGCGTCGTCACGTTCACTCAGGCAGTCCACCTCGCCCTCCAAGGTGATCTGACCGTTGGACACCGTGGAGCGGATTGCCTCGTGAGGCACTCGCGCGTTCCATTCGAGCGCACTCCGCACGGCCTCGGCGATATCAGCATCGGTTCGGGTTCCCCCGACGCCGAACCCGAGGCGAATCTCGTTGGCCACGTCTCTGACTCCAGCCACGCGATGAGCGGCATTCTGAGCCGCCACTCGATGAGACCAGCACGCGGTAGACCCGCTGAGCATGACGACGCCACGATGCACCGCCACGCCGATGCCGGCATGATCAACGCGCGAATCCCACTCGAGCTCTCGTTGCACCGCCCGTTGAATCTCTTCGTCGCTCTTCATGTTAGCTCCTCGCGCATCCGAAGTCCGAACAAGCAAGGCGCATTCCAATGTGTGCCGCGCGCGGATCCCACCGCACAACGCGGACGACCGCGCAATTTCTTCGCTGCCACGCAAACCTAGCGGGACGGTGAGTGGATATGAGCGACACGGCGCGGCTCACACACGACGGCGCCATTGCGGCGTCCCTGGCTCGGTTCATGCAGCGCAGACGGCATGTCCAGCGCTCTAAACAAGCGAGCATCGGTGTTGATCGTCGGGGCAGGACCTGCCGGTCTCGTCGCCGCCATAACGCTGAGTGAGCTCGGCGTTCCGGTCCGGATCATCGACGAGCAGGCCAGCGAAGACAAGCGCACCTACCCGGTCGTCATTCACGCCAGAACGCTGCGCATCTTGGAGACCCTCGGCATCGTTGCGCCTCTGGAATGGCGCGGGCACGCCATCACCCACCTGGCCATCCACACGGAACGCCAGCGTCGCGCGGTGTTGGAGCTACCGTCGGCGGGCTCCACGTCACCAGGCGCGATGACGCTCCCGCAAGACGTGCTGCGGCAAGCGCTCATGCTTCGCTTGTCTCAACTGAGCGTCGGCATCGAGTGGAAGACCCGACTGGTTGCCTTGGAGCAGGACGCCGCTCACGTTCACTCTGTCCTAGTACACCGCGAGCACGTAGCACGCGACAACCGCTCCGAATACCTCGACGTGGAAAGCGCGACGGTAGAGAGCGATTTCGTGATCGGTGCCGATGGAACCCGTTCGGTGGTACGTGAGAAGCTCGGCTTCGGCTGGTCATCACGAGGGCCGCGACAAATCTTCGCGTTCTACGATGCTCCAGATGACCGAGCGGGCTCCGAGGCACGGCTCGTCATCCATGAATCGCTGGGGAGCACGATCTACCCCCTACAAGCCGGCATGTCGCGCTTCACGTTCGAAATCAGCGTTGCTTCGTCGACCGCCCCCGGCGCGACCCAGCTGCGGCAGCTACTGGCTTCGCGGATCCCCTGGCACTCGGTGGATGCGCGGAACTTCGAGTGGAGCGGCAGCGCCGAGTTCCAGCCGGCGCTCGCCGAGCGGTTCGGTGAAGGACGAGTGTGGTTGGCCGGTGATGCGGCACACTCCACCAGCCCACTCGGCGGTCAGAGCTTGAACGTGGGGGTTCACGAAGCTTATGACTTGGCTCGGCACATGGAGGAAAAGATTGGCCGCGGCACCCTGACCCCGCTCGGTGCGGACTACGCGCAGAAACATCGGCTCGAGTGGGAAGTGCTGTTCGGCATCGGCGCCCATGCGCCCCTCGGGCCTCGAGCGCCCGACTGGGTTAGACGCAACTTGAGCGTTCTGCTGCCCGCTCTACCGGCGGGCGGGGACGACCTTGACGATCTGCTCGATCAACTGCACGTCCACAGCGCCTGACATCGAAAGTCGCGACGGACGCCCAGCTCTGCAGCGCCCGGTCGCGCTCCCGAGCCCGGCATGCCGAAGACCGACCGATTCAGGGCCAGAGGCCGCCTGAATGGCGGCCTCTCACGCTCCCCCGGTCCAGGCCGTAGCTCAGACGTTGTCGCCTTCGGTCGAGCTACGCCTACCTGTCGTGCCACGCTCGCCCCAACGCCAATTGAGCACAAGCGGATGATCTTCACCGCGCTCGTTGATGTACAGGCGGTGCTCGATGAGGGCATTGCGGATCGCCTGCTTGGCGTACGCGGCGTTCGCGCCGAGCTGCGGCAGCCGGTCGATAACGTCCTGCACAAGGTGAAAGCGATCCATTTCGTTCAGGACCACCATGTCGAAGGGCGTGGTCGTGGTGCCCTCTTCTTTGTAACCCCTCACGTGGAAATTGGCATGGTTGGTGCGCCGGTAGGTCAAGCGGTGGATTAGCCACGGGTAGCCGTGGAACGCGAACACGACCGGCTTGTCTTTGGTGAACAGGGTATCGAAATCGCGGTCGCTGAGGCCATGCGGATGCTCGCCGGCCGGCTGCAGCTTCATCAAGTTGACCACGTTGATGACCCGAACCTTCAGGCTCGGCAGGTGTTGCCTCAACAAATCGACGGCAGCCAGGGTTTCGAGTGTGGGCACGTCCCCACAGCAAGCCATTACCACGTCGGGCTCTCCGCCCTTGTCGTTACTGGCCCACTCCCAAATACTCAGTCCTGCCGTGCAGTGCTTGATTGCCTCATCCATGCTCAGCCAAACCGGCGCCGGCTGTTTTCCGGCCACCACGACGTTCACGTAGTTCCGGCTGCGCAAGCAATGATCGGTCACGGAGAGCAAGCAGTTCGCGTCGGGCGGCAGATACACCCGTACGATCTCGGCCTTCTTGTTGACGACATGGTCGATGAAGCCCGGGTCTTGGTGCGAAAAGCCGTTGTGATCTTGGCGCCACACGTGCGAGCTGAGCAGGTAGTTGAGCGAGGCTACGGGGCGACGCCAGGGAATGTGTTGGCAGACCTTCAACCACTTGGCGTGCTGATTGAACATCGAATCCACGATGTGAATGAACGCCTCGTAGCAAGAGAAGAAGCCGTGGCGACCCGTGAGTAGGTAGCCCTCGAGCCAGCCCTGGCACTGGTGCTCGCTCAGCATCTCCATGACCCGACCGTCGCGCGCCAGGTGATCGTCGTAGTCGAACTTTTCGGCCATCCACGCACGGTTGGTGACCTCCAGCACGTCCTGCCAGCGATTGGAGTTGTTCTCGTCGGGACTGAAGAGGCGAAAGTTCTTCTGGCTCAGGTTCGCCTTCATTACGTCGCGCAAGAAGGTACCCATCACGCGGGTCGCTTCCGCATCGACTACGCCCGGCTTCCTCACGGCCACTGCGTATTCGCGGAAGTCGGGCAGGCGCAGCTCTCGCAGCAGGACGCCGCCGTTGGCATGTGGATTCGCGCTCATGCGGCGCTCGCCCTTCGGCGCAATTTCGGCCAATTCGGGCTTGAGGCGACCGTCCGAGTCGAACAGCTCCTGGGGCCGGTAACTCTTCATCCATTGCTCGAGGATCTTGATGTGCTGGGGCTTCTCGTGCATCTCGCCCATCGGCACCTGGTGAGAACGCCAATAGCCTTCGGCGCGCTTGCCGTCGATTTCCTTGGGACACGTCCAACCTTTCGGCGAGCGGAGCACGATCATCGGCCAGCGTGGCCGCTCCACTCGCTTACCACGGCGCGCTTCTTCTTGAATGCGTCTAATCGAGGTGTGCGCCTGATCGAGCGCCGCAGCCATCAACTGATGCATGGTTGCTGGTTGGTCACCCTCGACGAAGATCGGCTCGTAGCCGTAGCCACGGAACAGCTGCTCGAGCTCTTCGTGACTGATACGCGCAAGGAGACACGGATTGGCGATCTTGTAACCGTTCAGATGCAGAATCGGGAGCACCGCACCGTCAGTCGCAGGGTTCAGGAACTTGTTGGAATGCCAGCTGGTCGCCAGCGGTCCTGTCTCGGCTTCGCCGTCGCCCACCACGGCCGCCACGATCAGGTCGGGATTGTCGAACGCGGCGCCATAGGCGTGGCTCAGCGCATAGCCGAGCTCACCACCTTCGTGGATAGAGCCGGGCGTCTCGGGAGCAACGTGGCTGGGGATGCCGCCGGGGAATGAAAACTGTTTGAACAGCCGCTTCATCCCCGCCTCGTCTTGCGACATGTTCGGATAGACTTCCGTATACGTGCCCTCGAGCCAAGTGTTGGCCACGATACCGGGACCGCCGTGACCGGGGCCGATCACGTAGATCATGTTCAGATCGTGCTGCTTGATCAACCGATTCAGGTGCACGTAGATGAAGTTCAGACCCGGAGTAGTTCCCCAATGACCGACCAAGCGCGGTTTGACATGCTCCTTCTTGAGCGGCTGCTTCAGGAGCGGATTGTCGAACAGGTAGGTTTGGCCGACCGATAGGTAGTTGGCAGCGCGCCACCAGGCGTCGACCTTACGCAGCAACTCGGCGTCCAGGGGCCCGCTGGGGGCGACCTTGGCGCCAGCAGGCGGCTTCGTGGAACGAGCGACGCGTTTCGAACCGGAAATTATCTTGTTCATCTTGCCCTCTTCGGTCGTGACCAATCTCTGTATTCAACGCAGTCAGCGTGCCGAGCGGCGTACCGCCCGTGCGTTCACGAGCGCTTCTTGCTCTCGAATCCGGCGCCGTCGACAACCGGACGCTGCAGCAGCAAAACCACCACAGAACGCTCCTTGGCCAGGTAAAACCGGTCGGCAACTGTCGGAGCTTCCCGCAAAGGCCGAATGTCTTCCGGCGACGGCAAGCTGGTGTCGACGCAGCGATGCCAACCAGACGATCCCGCGGGGACGACCGGCAGCTCGAAACTGAGCGGCTCCCAAAAGGAGTTCATGATGATGTGCAGTAAGAAGCGACCGTGCGTCGTTTCGATGGTGACGGCCAACGAGCGCGAGTCCTCGCTCCAGTCCGGGGAGCCGAGTCTTACGCCGTGCCACTCTATGTGCGCCTGCTTCAGCAGCTGACTCAGCGTGCGCGAGACCGCATCCCCGACGACGTCGCGTTGGCGGCGCAGCGCAGCCAAGCCTTTCACGAAACGCAGCACGTCGGCATGTCGCTCGAGCAAGCGCCAGTCGAACCAACTGATCTCGTTGTCCTGGCAGTAAGCATTGTTGTTACCCCGCTGCGTACGCCGCACCTCGTCGCCCATCGACAACATGGGTGTGCCAGCCGAAAGCATCAGTAGGGCGAAGAAGTTCTTGACCTGCCGATTCCGTAGGACCTCGATGGTTGGATCGTCCGAAGCGCCTTCGGCTCCGCAGTTCCAGCTGCAGTTGTCGTTCGCTCCGTCCCGGTTCTGTTCACCGTTATCGAGATTGTGCTTCTGATTGTAACTTACGACGTCGTTTAGAGTGAAACCGTCGTGGCAGGCCACGAAATTCACGCTCTGTTCGGCTTCGCGCTGTTCGTGTTCGTACAAGTCCGGGCTACCCAGCAAACGGGAGGCCAGTGAACCCACCATACCGGCGTCCCCGCGCACGAAGCGACGGATGTCGTCACGAAAGCGCCCGTTCCACTCCTGCCAGGCGTCGCCCACGAATTTTCCCACCTGGTAGAGCCCCGCCGCGTCCCACGCCTCGGCAATCAGCTTGGTCCCTGCCAGCACGGGGTCCGTCTCGATATCCCAGAGCACCGGAGGGTTCGGCACCGGATTGCCGGCTTCATCCCTCGACAGGATCGAGGCGAGGTCGAAGCGGAAGCCGTCGACATGCATTTGCGTGACCCAGTAACGCAAGCTGCTTCTGATCAAGCGACGCACGATCGGATGATTGGCATTCAGTGTATTGCCACAGCCGGTATAGTCCGCGTATCTCGATCGGTCGCGCTCGAGCACGTAGTAGGCTTCGTTGGCCATACCGCGATAGCTCTGGGTGGGGCCACCATTGCCTCCCTCGGCGGTGTGGTTGAACACCACGTCGAGAATGACTTCGATGCCGGCTCGGTGCAGGGCCTTGACCATGTCGCGAAATTCGTCGAGCACCGCCAAGGCACCAGGCTCTGAAGAAAAGGCGTGATGCGGCGCAAAGAACGAAACCGGCTGATAGCCCCAGTAGTTTTGCCGACCGGCGGGCGCGTCGCTCGGATCGAACTGAAACACGGGCAGCAGCTCGACCGCCGTGACACCCAGATCGACCAGATAAGGAATCTTCTCGACCAGACCCGCGAACGTTCCCGCTTTCTGGCGAGCCACGCCGGAGCTCGGGTGCTTGGTAAAACCCCCGACATGGACCTCGTAGATCACGGTTTCCACGAACGAGCGGCGAAGCGGCTGATCACCCTGCCAATCGTACGCGGCCGGGTCGGTGACCACGCTCTTCATGGCGACGCCAGCGTTGTCGCCGGGTCTTCGTCCGGCGTCGCGCTCGTAACCTGCCGGAACCGCAACCGCCAAACCGTACGGATCGAGCAGCAGCTTTTCGCGATCGAAGCGCAAGCCCAGCTCGGGTGCGAACGGGCCAGTCACTCGATAGCCGTAGATCGTGCCGACACCGACACCCGGAATGAAAGCGTGAAAGTAGTGGTACGTGCGGTGCCGACTCGGTTCGAGACGAAACACTTTGGAAGGCTTGTCGGCGTCCGGAGCATCGAAGATCAACAGCTCGACCAAGGTGGCGTGCTTGGCGTAAACGCTGAAGTTGACGCCTCCCGGCACGATGCTCGCTCCGAGCGGACTCGGTGAGCCCTTTTCCGGCACGCTTAGGGTCATGTTCCTGCCAATCTGACCGAGCCCCCACGACGAGCGAATTCTCGGCATCGGGCGTCGGTCGAGCTCCTCATTGACGACGGTCCACCCGAGAGCAAGCGACGTGCCGAGCCAAGTCCCGCAATTTTCGCACGAGCACGACACGCGCTGCGCGCAAGGCATGCGGCTCGCGCAAGGCGTGCGCGGCAAGGAGCGCGTCAACCGAGCGTCCGAGGTCTCAGGCCGCCGGAGCGTGCGCCGTTTCGTGACTGAAGGTGAGCTCGAGCTCAGGAGGGTGAACGAGGGTGCCGTACGCGGGACAGTTGCGAACGACGCGCTCGATTTGCGGAAAATACTCTTTGGGAACCGCAGCCGGAACGATCACACGAACCGACAGCTTACCGAACCGCGGTTGCGGCTCGCGCACCTTCTCCGCTTCGATTTCGACCTTCAATCCCTCAGGTGAAAGCTTGCGCGCTGTCAGAAAGGCCGCTGCGAAGTAGTGCGCGCAGGCGCCGACGGTCACGGCCATGACATCGAGCGGGGACGGCCCGCGGTCTTCGCCGCCCGGCACGGACCCCGGCTGGTCGAACGTGAGCACGTGCGAGCCCAGCGTGACGCGACTCGCAACCCCGCCCGCCGATTCGACGACGGCTTTCACGGCCGCCTCCGGGTAGACCCTTGGAGCACAGACCAGAGCCAACTGGCGCGTTTGGGCGGCACTGGTGCGTGCTGCGGGCGCCCCTCCTTGCAATGGCACCGCTCTTGAACCGGGACATCGCTCAGAACTTGGTCGACATGCCGGCCGCAGCCAGCGTAGCTGGGTTTGCCGCAGCTTTCACAAACGATGCGCTGACACATGGCTTTACTCCTTACTCGTAACGCAGAGCCGCCAACGGGTTCAGCCGCGCGGCCTTTCGAGCCGGAAAGACTCCGAACGTGACGCCGACCAAAACCGACACTCCGAAGGCGACCGGCATCGCCAAGCCCGGGAACACGAACGGCACGTGAATCGCTCGTGCGGCCGCCATGGCGCACAGCAAGCCGATGCCGATACCGGCAACACCGCCGACCGCTGAAAGGGCGGTTGCTTCGACCAAGAACTGCATCAGCACGTCGCTGCCTCGAGCGCCAATGGCGAGGCGCACGCCAATCTCTCGCGTCCGTTCGGTGACCGATACGAGCATGATGTTCATGATGCCGATACCGCCGACCACCAGTGAGACTGCCGCGACGCCGGCCAGCAGCGTGGTAAGCATGCCCGTGACCGATTGAAGGAGCGTCTGCAGCTCGCGCGGGTCGCGAATCGAGAAGTTGTCTTCCTCACCCTGTGGGACGTGACGACGGCGATGCAGGATGCGGGTGATTTGCGCCTTTGCGTCTTCGACCAGCTCGGGACCCTTGGCCGACGCAACGAAGACCTGCACCCGATCGCTGCCCATGATGCGTCTGGCGAACGTCGAATAGGGCATGAAAATGACGTCGTCCTGATCCATGCCGAAGGCGGACGCACCTTTGATTTCCATCACGCCGACAACGCGGCAGGCGATCTGGTGTACGCGCATCTCGCGCCCCAGCGGATTTTGTCCAGGATAGAGCGCTTCCGCCACCGTTTGGCCAATCAGACATACAGTCGCTGCCCTGCGCTCGTCGGCTTGAGTCAGGAGCCGCCCGCTCGCAACCCCCCAAGCACGGATCTCGAAGTACTCCGGCGTTACGCCCGCGGTAGACACCGAACGGTTGTAAGGGCCGACCACGGCCCGTGAGACGCGCGAACCCGCCGCAGAAACGAGGGCTACGTCATGCGCCTCACGTCGAACCGCGTCGAGGTCACCCGCCGTGAATAGCGGCACACCGAGCGACGACTGCTGCATGCCTTTCACGGTGCCGGGGATCACCACCAGCATGTTGCTACCGAGGCCGCTGATGGCATCACCCACGTATGCGGTTGCCCCGCGTCCCATCGACTGCATGAGCACGACCGCGGCCACTCCGATCACGATGCCGAGCATCGTCAACGCCGAACGCATCTTGTTGCGCAAAAGTGCGGAAATCGCAAGACCGAGCGTGGTGGGCAGCATATCAGGCTGCCTCCCTGGCATCCGAGACGATGCGTCCATCTCGAAACCGAATCTGGCGTGCTGCATAGGCAGCGCTCGCGGGGTCGTGCGTGACCATGAGGACGGTAATTGCGCGCTCACGATTGAGCTTGGTCAAAAGCTGCATGATCTCCCCGCCCATGACCGAGTCCAAGTTGCCCGTCGGCTCGTCGGCGAGAATCACGCCGGGGTCGTTGACGATTGCGCGGGCGATGGCAACGCGTTGTTGCTGGCCGCCCGAAAGCTGATTGGTGCGGGCGCTCTCTCGGCCGCCGAGCCCGACGGCGGCCAGCGCCTCACTCGCGCGGCGCTGCCGCTCACGCTTGCCGACGCCTGCGTAAACCAACGGCAAAGCGACGTTTTCGAGGGCCGAGGTACGCGAGAGTAGATTGAACTGTTGAAAGACGAACCCGAAGCGCGAGCACCGGAGCGCCGCCAGGACGTCGGGCTCCAAGCGTTGCACCGCGATTCCCTCGATCGAATAGCTGCCTTCGGTTGGAGAGTCGAGGCACCCGAGAATGCTCATCGCAGTCGACTTACCCGAGCCCGACGGCCCCGTGATGGCAACGAACTCACCGGCTTGAATCTCCAGGTCGATCCCAGCGAGCGCTTTAACGCTGGCATCACCCTGCCCATACACTTTGGTGACCGAGTGCAAAGCCAACAGCGGCACTGCATCAATGAACGATGCCATATGCCTTTCTTCCTTCTGCGGTCAGCTCGTAAACTACCTGTTCCCCGACCGCGACGCTTTCGGAGAGCGTGGCCGTGAGCTCTCCGTCGGAAACCCCGGGGGTCGCTCGCAGTCGCAAGAGCTGCCCTTGTCTCAAGGCCCACACTCCGGGGTCCGCGCTCGAAGGCTGTCCAGGTGGCGTAAATTGGAAGGCGGCAGCCGGCAACCTGCGCACGCCTCCTGCCTGCGCAGTAACCACGTGAACCGAGGCCGTCATGCCCGGCTTGAGGGCGAGATCGGCATTGTCGACCTCGACCACCGCACCGTAGGTCACCACGTCCTGCACCACCTGGGGCGAATTCCGAACTTCGGTAACCGTGCCCTGAAATACGCGGTTCGGGTAAGCATTGACGGTGAAGTTCGCCGGTTGCCCCACGGCTACTTCGCCCGTGTCGGCCTCGTCGACCGCCGCAACGACGCGCATCTTGCGGAGGTCTGCTGCGACCGTGAACAGCACCGGTGTTTGGAGCATCGACGCCACGGTCTGACCGGGGTCGACGTTCCGCGTGATCACGACGCCGTCGATCGGCGCCAGGATGAGCGTGTGGTCGAGGTTGGTCTTGGCGAGGGTGAACGCTGCCCGCTGCGCCTCCAGCTGGGCCTCGGCTGCCGCGACCCGCTGCTCCATGAGACGCGCGGTGGCAACGGCCGTATCGTGCTCGGCCTGGTTCATGACCGTTGCGGCAAACAGCCTGTCGGCACGGGCTCGGTCGGTATTCGCCCGCTCACGATCCGTCTTCGCCTGCTCCACGGCGGCGCGCGCGGCCGACAACGTTGCCTGAGCTTGTGAACGAGTGGCGTCGAGCGCCGTGCGATCGAAGCGAGCCAGCACTTGACCAACCTTGACTGCGTCGTTGTAGTCGACTTCGACGCTCGCAATACGACCCGACACTTCGGCTCCCACCTGGACCGTCGTAAGGGCTTCGAGATGACCGGTGGCGTTCACCTCGCGCACCACCTCCCCGAGCGACACGACCGCACTACGAAATCGAGCGGCGAGCGGAACGGGCTTGGGTCGCGTCGTTAGCCAGACGGCGCTCGCCAGCATCGGGATACTCGCCAAGAGCATCACCGTCAGCATGCGCCGTCTCCGTCGGTTGGTGCCGACCCGCTCGATGATTTGAGCGAGCGGCTCCTGGCGGTTCGGCGATGCAGATACGGAGTTCGCATCTCCGGCCATGGTCATGCTCGATCCCGAGAGCAAGCCATGTGCCGAGCCTTCTGACCGCTCTTTCTGCCCCATCCGAGGCGGAAATCGCGCAAGGCGTGCGGGTCGCGCAAAGCGTGCGGCGTGCGCCCACACGTGGCTAGCTTAGGGCTTCTCGTCAGCCCACGGGAACGAGGATGGGCGGCGTCCGCTTTCCGGAAGCATCGGCAAGTGACAAGGGCAGATGGTGTCAATGATGATGCCGTCCGACCGCTTGCGTGCCCGCTCGAGCAGTTGCCCCTCGGTACTGCCCAGCGCGATCACCAAACGACCGTCAAGGTCGAGCTGGTCGAGCAAGGCCTCGGGTAGCTGGCTCGCGCCGGCGGCAACTAAGATGGCCTGGTACGGGGCCTGCTGCGGGTGTCCCGCCTCGGGAGCGCCGACGACGACCTCGACGTTGTGACATCCGCCCAACGCGGCAAGCTGGCGGACGCGCGTTTCGGCACTCTCAACGGTGGTTTCGATCGACACCACTTCACGTGCGAGCCGGCTCAGCAGCGCCGTGGTGTAGGCCGAGTTCGACCCTGTTTCGAGCACCCGTTCGGTGCCGTCGAGCGCCAATGCACCCAACATGCTCGCCACCACGTCTTTCGGCAACCGCGGGTCGTCCATTGGTGACGGCGTACCGCGGCGCTCAGCGGGGTGTCGGCTACCCGCCTCGAACAGCGAACGCGGCAAAGCCGCAAGGGCGGTTCTGACGCGGCGCTGAGTGACGCCAAGTCTATCCCTGGCGGGGGGCTTGGAAGGGAGCCGCGAGTGCGCCATGTTTCTATCGAGCTGTCAGCAAAGTGCGTGCCGTTCTGCTCTGCGCCGGCCGCACCTGGGTGCCACTTGATGTCATCGGTGCGAGAACGCAATTGCTGCGGGGCGCCGAAGGTTCTGCGCGATGAGCACGTACGTCGGCCGCACTTTGCCCACTTTTGCCTCGGCACGAGCCGTGCACCATGCCCGCATCGGAGGCAATAGCAATGAAGACGAACGTCGTGCTCGCCGAGCGGTCCCTTCGGGTCGGCCTGGGCCTACTGCTCCTCGCGACACCGCTCCTGGAGCTCCATACCTTCCCCTTGAATCTGCTCGGCATCGTCCTGCTCGTTACCGGAGCAATCGGATACTGCCCTCTCTACGGGGTCTTTCGCACGAGCAAGCCCAAAGGTCTGAGGCTCGTGCCGCACACGGAGGTTCGCCATGAATCCGTTCCCGCACATCCTCGTGCCCATTGACTTCGAGGCGTCTGCAGACGACGCCCTCGAAGTCGCGATGGAGCTGGCGCAAACGTTCGGGGCCAAGCTGACGCTGCTCCATGTCTGGGAGCTCCCCGTGTACCCCTATATGGAGTTCATGGTCGACTCCCAGCTCGTCGCCAGCGTGCAGGACCGCGTGGTCGCCATGCTAGACACCAAGCTCGAACAGGTGCGCAAGTCGCTACCCAACGCGGAATCGAAGTTGGAGACCGGCCTAGCTTGGAGCGGCATTCTCAAAGCCGTCGAGGAACTAAGGCCCAACTTGATCGTCATGGGAACCCACGGTCGACGCGGGCTGAGTCACGCTTTGCTCGGCAGCGTAGCGGAGAAGGTCGTGCGCCTATCTCCCATACCCGTGCTCACCGTGCGTCCGAAACACGTCTCCTGATGCACCCAGTGGACCAATCATGAACAACCCTCTCAGCATCAAGCTCACCCACGATCATCAAGAGCTGGAGGCGCTGCTGCGGTGCCTGGCCCAGGACGCACAGGCACCCGTGCCAGGCGCGCTCGAGGCAACCTGGGCGCTGTTCGAGACCAAGCTCTGTCGCCACATGGAGGCGGAAGAGCGATTCTTGCTGCCTTTACTCGAAGCGAGTGACCCTGCGGAAGTGGCTCGCATCCGCCTGGAGCACGCACGCATCCGCAATCTGCTGACGGAGCTCGGCGTGAACATCGATCTACATACGGCACGCCAAGCGAACGTCGTAGACCTCATCGAGCTACTGCACGCTCACGCCAAGCACGAAAATGGCGCCCTGTATCGTCTCGCCGGCGACAAAGCATCGGCCAGCGTCGAGCACGGCGTTGCACGGTTGCTCCGACACGGCGTCGCAGTTGCCGCTTCGATGGTAGCGCGAGCGGCCGACGGACGTCGAACTGACGAGCGCGATCGTGCACGGTGACTGGCGCTCACGTTACGCGCACCAGCTGTGTAGCGCATCTGCGGCGGTCTCGCGGATCCCTCTCGGTCGGCGCATCTTCGTCGGCTCCGGCGCCGCCGAACCTGTCGGGCTCGTCACCGCCTTGGCCCGCGATGGTGCTCGCTTCGCAGACAACGAGGTGGTGCACCTCCTCACGCTCGGCCCTGCGCCCTACGTGGGGCCGGAGATGGAGGGGCGCTTTCGCCATACCGCCTTCTTCATCGGCCCCAACGTGCGTGAAGCCGTGCAGCGCGGCGGCGCCGACTTCATGCCGGTATTCCTTTCCGAAGTACCGGAGCTCATCCGTTCTCGCCGAGTAAGAGTCGACGCAGCGCTGATACAAGTGAGCCCCCCCGACTCGCGAGGCTGTGTGAGCCTGGGCGTCTCTGTCGACGTCGTGAAGGCGGCAGTAGAAAGCGCCGACCTTGTGATTGGGCAGGTGAATCCGCACATGCCTCGCACGCTCGGGGATTCGCTCGTCCCGGTCTCGCGCTTCACTTGCCTGGTTGACTTGGCGGAGCCCCTACTGGAGCTGCCGGTCGAACGTCCCGATGGCGTCGCCAACGCCATCGGTGAGCTGGTTGCGACATTGGTCCCCGACGGCGCCACGATCCAGACAGGGATTGGCCGCATTCCCAATGCGATCTTGAACTCACTACGCACGCGCCATGACCTGGGCGTGCATACCGAGATGTTTTCGGACGGACTCATGGGACTGGTTCGAGCCGGAGTCGTCAACGGCAAGCGGAAGACTCTCAGCCAAGGCAAGCTCGTTGCCTCGTTCTTGATGGGAACTCAGGCGATGTACGAGTGGGCCCATGAAAACCCGCTGCTCGAAATGCACCCGAGCGACTTTACGAACGATCCGTTCATCATCGCCAAAAACGCGCGCATGGTGGCGATCAACTCTGCGCTATCCGTAGACCTCACGGGCCAGGTTGCAGCCGACACCGTCGGCGGTCGCTTCTTTTCGGGCATCGGCGGTCAAGTCGACTTCATTCGCGGCGCCGCGCGAAGCGCAGGCGGCAAGCCAATCATCGCGTTGCCTTCGACTGCGGCGGGTGGGACCAAGAGCCGCATCGTAGGCGTGCTGGAGGCGGGTGCGGGGGTCGTCACCAGTCGGGGTGACGTGCACTACGTGGTGACGGAGTACGGCATTGCGCAGCTCTGGGGAAAGAGCATCCGGGAACGTTCGTCAGCCCTGATCGAGATTGCCCACCCCGACTTTAGAGCCGACCTGCTGAACGAAGCCAAGGCGCGCCACTACGTCTTTGCCGACCACCCCCTGCCGAATCCGGATCAGCGCCGCCGCGCTCGTACCATCCAGCTCGCATCGGGTGACCGCGTCGAGATTCGCCCCGTCCGTATCTCCGATGAGGACGCAGTACAGGAGTTGCTCTATGGCCTCTCCGACGAGAGCGCGTTCTTTCGCTTCTTCGGCCACGCGGTCACGCACCCGCACCGACAGGTGCTGACCATGGTCGAGCTCGACCCGACGACCAGCGTAGCGTTCGTCGCGCGACGCGTCGAAACCGACGAGCTCATGGGGCTTGCCCGAGCCGATGTGCTGCCGGAGGGGAGGGTAGGCGAGTTGGGCGTGACCGTGGCGGACGCTTGGCAGGGCCGTGGAGTAGGCGCAGCGCTCGTCGAGAGTGTCATCGAGGGTTGTCGCGAAGCCAACATGTGCGGCCTGGTCGCCGAGGTGCTGCCCGCGAACCGCCGGATGCAGCGTCTACTGCGAGGGCACGGTTTCAATTGCGATGCCGCAGACGACGCGCGTGCGCTGACTTTTCGGTTGTCACTGCTTAACGGGACAGCCTGAACGGGAACGCAATGCATCGACTCGAGACGCCGTGTCGCGAGTCAGAAGGAGGAGAGCGCCATGCAACGAGACTATCTGCGTCGTTCATTCGAAAGCTTGGGCATCAAGCCGAGCGACTACCGTGTGTTGAAACTGCTACCCTTGATTTACGTCGCGTGGGCGGACGGCAAGATGGAACCGATCGAGCGAGAACGCATCCATTCCTTCGCGGCGAGGCACTACGACCTCAGCGCCGACGGAATGGCCGTTCTCGGTCGGTGGCTGGAGAAGCAACCGTCGCACGCGTATATCGAAGAGGGGCTCCGAGACATCTATCGGCTCGCCATGGCTGCGGACGACATCGAGGTCGACTTCAGCGAGCTACCCGCCCTGCTGTCTTATGCGGAAGGGGTGGCGCGCAGCACCGGAGAGGCGCTCGATCAACCGACCTCGGTCACAACTGGAGAAGAGCGAGCCCTGGCCGAAATCGCTCGAGCTCTCCACATCGATCATGGCCTGAGCTGGGCGGCACTTTTGGCCGAGCTGCGAGAGAAGCCCGTTGTCGAGGCTTCGCCGCCCGCATCACCGGCCTGAGGCAGCACGTGGCGAGCCGAGCTCTCGAGACCGGGAGCTCGCTCGTCACTTGCCCTCATGCGCGGAACGAACGGTTAGGGTTCGGCCAGCTCCATCACCATGCGGCCGTCGATCTTGCCCGCTTTCATTTGGTCGAAGATCTCATTCACCTGCTCCAAGCGCGCGGTCTTGTACGTTGCCCTAACCTTGCCCTCGGCGGCGAACGCCAGACACTCAGCCAGGTCGGCTCGAGTGCCCACGATTGATCCGCGTACCGTCTTACGCGCAAGCACCATGTCGAAGATGGAGAGGGGGAAATCACCCGGCGGCAAGCCGACCAGAGCCATCGTGCCTCTGCGTCGCAACAAGTCGGCGCCCAGCGCGAAGGCCTTACGAGAAACCGCGGTCACCAAGACACCGTGAGCCCCTCCGCCCGTGGCTTTGCGGATCGCCGCCGCCGCATCCGGTTCTCTACCGTCCACGGCTAGCTCAGCTCCGAGGCTTCGAGCCAGCGCCAGCTTCTCGGCAGCGATATCGACGGCGACCACGTGCATGCCCATGACTTTCGCGTATTGCACTGCAAGGTGGCCGAGCCCGCCGATGCCGGAGATCACCACCCACTGTCCGGGTCTGGTCTCGGTTTCCTTGAGCCCTTTGTACACGGTCACGCCTGCGCACAGAATCGGAGCGATGGGAGTAAACTCGACTCCATCCGGCAGGTGCGCAACATAGTCGGGGTCAACCACGACGTATTCGGCGAAGCTGCCGTTGACCGAGTACCCCGAGTTCTTCTGGCTCTCACACAGGGTTTCCCAGCCGCCGACGCAGTGCTCGCAGTGCCCGCAAGCGCTGTAGAGCCAAGGAACACCGATGCGATCGCCTTCCTTCACCGAGGTGACACCACGCCCTACCGCCGCCACGTAGCCTACGCCTTCGTGCCCGGGGATGAACGGGGGCTGAGGCTTGACTGGCCAATCGCCTCCCGCCGCATGCAAATCAGTGTGGCAAACGCCCGTCGAGACGACTTTCATGAGCGCTTGCCCCGGCTTGAGCTCGGGGACCGGAACCTCTTCGATGCGGAGCGGCTCTCCGAGCTGATGAACCACCGCGGCTTTCATTTGCGTCGGCATCTCATCCTCCTGGACGAATCCAGGCCTTGCATCGTGCATGCCCGCGCGTTCACCCGCGAAACTGCGAGGCCGTCGATGCGCTCGAGCAGGGCGCACGCCCACCTTGCGCGAAGCCGCAAAGCGTGCGCCGCGCCGAGCGGTGCGAGCCGCTTACCACTTGCGCTTCGGAGTTGGCCTGAACCGTGCACCGCCATGTTCCGTGTTCTGCAATGACCCGGAGCTGAGGCGCATCGTCGCGCGGGTCGCGCCTGGCGCACGAATCCTGCGCGCGGAAGCGCTTGGCAATGACGGGACCGGCTCTGTCCCGTCAACCACCGCGAAGGCCACCGGCTACGGAATTCCCATTCGCATCGACATCGAGGCCGCTGGTCGGGTCCGGAGGCTCGTCCTGCACGGCACCAGCTGCAACGCGTTCGGGCACGATCGGCGCGCCGACCGCGCCGCGGAAGTGTTACTGGCGGCCGACACCTTCGCCGCCATTCCCAGACATGCTCGAGTACTCGACGTCGGAGCGTTTCGTAGCGACCGCGGCTCGGTGTCGCTTGCGAATACCGGTGAATTTTACCTGCTGACGGAATACCTCGACGGCACGCCATACGCCGAGGACCTGCGGCGTATTGCAGGAGCGCGAGCACTGATTGGCCGCGACTTGGATCGCGTCGACATTTTGGCCGACTACCTGGTGGCGCTTCACGTGCCGGTCGACGGGCACCCCTGGGCATATCGACGGTCGCTTCGAGACCTGCTCGGAAGCGGAGAAGGCATCTTCGGCATCGTGGACGCTTACGGAACCAGTACGCCCGGCGCCAACCCCGAACGACTGCAACGCATCGAAGCCCGTTGCCTCGAATGGCGCTGGCGGCTCAAGCAAGAGCACGAGCGACTGGCGCGCATCCACGGCGACTTTCATCCGTTCAACGTCTTGTTCGACACTCGCTCGGAGCTGGGCGTGCTCGACGCCAGTCGGGGCTCACTTGGCGACCCCGCCGACGACGTTGCCTGCATGGCCGTCAACTTCGTCTTCTTCGCCGTCGGCGACGACGCCGCATGGCGAGCCGGGATGGCGGCGCTGTGGCGGCGGTTCTGGAATCGCTACCTCGACCAGACGAACGACGAGCGGCTGCTCTCGGTCGTCGCGCCGTTCTTGGCGTGGCGCCTATTGGTGCTGGCTTGCCCGTTCTGGTACCCGAATCAATCCCCCGTATCGCGTGAGCGCCTGCTGTCGTTGTGCGAGGCAGCGCTGGCGCAGGAACGCTTCGACCCCGAGCTGGCCGAAAGGGTATTCCGATGAATGGCAGAGTCATTTGGTTCACGGGCCTCCCCGCATCCGGCAAAACGACGCTTAGCGTGCGCCTGCAAACACGGCTCCAGCAGTTAGGCCTGCCTTGTTGCACGCTCGATGGCGACACGATGCGCGCGATCATGTGCCAAAACCTCGGCTATTCCGCCGAAGAGCGCGCTGAATTCTACAGCACACTGTCGCGTCTCGCTGCGGAGCTGGCCTCCCAGGGACTCATCGTTCTCGTAGCGGCGACGGCGCACTTGCGAGCCTACCGCCAGCACGCCAGAGAGCTGGCGCCGCGCTTCCTCGAAGTTTGGGTCACGACTTCGCTCGATGAATGCCGGAAACGGGATCCCAAGGGTTTGTACGAGATGGCCGCCCAGGTCCCCGGTCACGTGCCGGGAGCCGACTTGCCGTATGAAGAGCCGCTGCAGGCGGAGCTGACGGCGGAGGGTGGCAAAGATGAGCTGGCACTCGAACGTCTGGTCAGCTTCTTGCGCGTCGAGCCGTGAGGGAAGTCGCTCATGCCGTCATCGTCGGTGATCGCCAGGGGCTTGGAGCCCGCTGAAGCAAGCGAGCGACTCCGTCGACAGGGCCCCAACGAGCTGCCACATGGCAATACGCAGCCAGCTTGGCGCAGGTTGCTCGCGCAGTTTTTTCACTTTTTCGCCGTCCTGCTGTGGGGCGCCGGCGGACTCGCGGTTCTGGCCGGCATGCCTCAACTGGGTATCGCGATCATCTTGGTCATCGTCCTCAATGGGCTGTTTGCCTTCGTTCAGGAACATCGGGCGGACCGAGCCGCACGCCACCTGGGCGAGCTGTTGCCACGTCGAGTTCAGGTGCGCCGCGGCGGTCAGGTCGTCGCGCTCGACGCCGTTCAAATCGTGACCGGCGATGTCGTATTGATCGGTGCCGGCGATCGCATCCCGGCTGATCTGGAGGTGTCGACCGCCAATGGCCTGTTGATAGATATGTCGATGCTGACTGGCGAAAGCGCGCCCGTGTCGTGCGAGGCCGGGGCGACCGGGTTCGCGGGCACCTTCGTGGTCGAGGGCGAAGCCACCGGCGTGGTGACCGCGACGGGGCGCCTAACCCGCCTGGCTGGCATCACACGCCTGAGCCAAGGCAACGCGCGGCCGCACACGCCGTTGGCTCGCGAGCTCGACCGGTTGGTTCGCACGGTCGCGCTGATTGCTTTGGGCGTCGGCGCGGCGTTCTTGTTGGTCGGGATCACGGTCGGGCTTCCGCTGCGCGAAGGATTCCTGTTCGCGATTGGCGTGGCGGTGGCATTGGTTCCCGAAGGGTTGCTGCCAACCGTCACGCTGTCGCTTGCCGTCGGCGCCAAGCGCATGGCAAGTCGGGGTGCATTGGTACGTCGGCTCGACGCCGTGGAGACTCTCGGTGCGACGACCTTCATCTGCAGCGACAAGACGGGGACGCTCACGCGGAACGAGATGAACGTCGTCGAGGCGTGGTCGGATACCGGTGTAGCGCGCTTCCACGGAACTGGCTACGAGCCGCGGGCGGACATCGAAATGGAGGATGGGACCCGCCTCACCATGGCGCGCATGGCGCTGGCGGCGTCGCGCTGCGGCTCGGGCCGAGTGCTGCGAAACGAGGAGCGCTGGATCGCACGCGGAGACCCCATGGAGGCGGCGCTGCATGCGCTCGCCCTGCGGCTCGGTCTGGACGTTGCGTCCGACGAGCAGAAACGACCCGAGCTATACCGATTTCCCTTCGACGCTCGGCGTCGGTGCATGTCGGTCGTTCTGGTCGACGAGATCCTGGTGAAAGGCGCGCCTGACTCGGTATTGACCCGCTGCATCGGCGACGTGAGCGCCGCCCGCCTCGCCGCGGACGAGATGGCGGCGCGCGGTCTGCGCGTGATGGCAGTCGCGCGCAGGCCTGCGAGCGGCGCCGTCTCCAACAGCGCAGAGGCCGAGAGCGGCCTGGAATTGCTCGGCATCTTGGGCCTACTCGATCCGCCGCGGCAAGAGGTCCGAAGCGCCCTCGCCGAATGCCGGAATGCGGGCATCCGCATCGCGATGATCACCGGCGACCACGCCGGCACCGCCCGCGCCGTGGCGGAAGAAATCGGCATGCAAGTCAGCATCGTCGTTCGGGGCGAAGACCTACCGGACGACGACGCCCTGCTCGGCGCGCTGATCGACCGTGACGGCTTGGTGGCTTGCCGGGTATCACCGGAGCAGAAGCAACGCATCGCCATGATTCTGCAGCAGCGCGGCCACGTCGTCGCGATGACTGGTGACGGCGTCAACGACGCCCCCGCCCTACGCCAAGCAGACGTGGGCGTGGCGATGGGAAAGTCCGGAACGGACGTGGCTCGAGAAGCCGCCGATCTCGTGCTGCTCGACGACCGCTTCGAAACCATCGTGCTCGCCATCGCCCAAGGCCGGAGCGCATTCGCCAATATTCGACGCTTTCTCACCTACCACCTGACCGATAACGTTCCCGAGCTAGCACCGTTCGTCGTATGGGCGCTATCGGGCGGGCGTCTTCCGTTGGCACTGAGCGTCCTGCAAATCCTCTGTCTGGACCTGCTCACCGATCAATCGCCGGCGCTCGCGCTCGGGGCTCAGCCCCCAGGCAAGCACGTTCTTTCCCGAGGGCCAGGGCAAACTCGCCTATTCGATCGCCCGCTCTTGATTCGCGCTGCGTTGCTCGGAGCCACCGAAGCGACGGTCTCCCTGGTCAGCTTCTTTGCCGTGGTGGTAGCGGCTGGGGTTTCCCCCAACGACGCTGTGCCACCTGCCACGTTGGCCGCGGCCTCGGGGGCAGCGTTCCTCGCAGTCTTGTGCGGACAGACTGGAACTGCCTTGGCTTGTCGCAGCTCCTCGCGCCCGGCTTGGCGAGTCCCGTCGCGCGACAACCCGTTGCTGTTCGCGGCGCTAGCCGTAACCTGGGGAGTGGCCGGCTCCTTGCTCTGCATACCGGCGCTGGCAAAGCTACTTGGTCAGGCGATGCCGCCCTTGCTGGGAGTCATTGGTGCCGCCAGCGCGTTCCCGATGGTCCTTGCAGTCGACGCACTGTACAAGCTCATCTCAAAGCGAAGCGTGCCAGGGCCGGTCGTTCCGGCCGTGCAGGCCCGCAATCCGTCAAGTTCCAAGATCCGTCACCGACGAGCTCTAAGACCTGAGCGTGATAGCGCGCAAGGTCCGGGCGGTGAGCGACACTGATTAGGGTAGCTCGCGACTGAGACAGTAGGTCGTGCAGCGCCTGTTCGTTGGCTGGGTCGAGGGCGCTCGTGGCCTCGTCCAGCACGACGTAGGTCGGATGATGCAACAGGGCACGGGCAACTGCCAACCGTTGTTGCTCGCCAACCGAGAGCAGCTTGGCAAAGTCGAGCTCGGTATCCATCCCGCCGTAGCGCTCTGGCAAAGTGGCCAGGTTGACTCGAGCAAGGACGTCGAGCAGCTCCTCGTCGGAGACATGTCGTTCCGACCTGGGATAGACGAGTTGGTCACGCAAGCTGCCGAGTACCAGGTAGGGTCGCTGTGGCAAAAAGAGAACTTCGTCGCGTCGCGGCCTCAGCACGACCCCCGAGCCGGCGTGCCAGAGTCCGGCGACGGCACGCAGTAGCGAGCTCTTACCGCAGCCACTCGGGCCCACGATCAGCAAGCCGCGCCCAGGCTCCACCTGCAGCGACAAATCGCGGATCAGGGTGCGCGTGCGGTCCGGAGTCTTCAGCGTGACGTGTTGGAGCTCGAGCCTGGCCGACGACCTGGTCACGATTGAATCCCCCTCGGGGCGCCGTGGTGGCGCACGCATGGCGTGACCAAAGCCGTGAAGACGATTGATCCCCGCGGCAAACCCCGTCAGCATCTCGAAGTTGTCGACAAAGACACTCAGCGCTTCGAGCATGACCGCGAACGCGCCCGACGCCAGCACCAAGCTCCCCACTTCGAGCTCCCCAGAAAGAATTCGGGGAGCCATGACGATGCCGGGGAGTATGTAAGTTGCGAACGTGAACGCATATTGAAAGAGGTTCAGCCGCAGCGTGCCTCTCAACAAGGCTCTGAAGTTGGAGTAGAGGAGCCCGAACCTGGCGAGAATGCGCTCCTGCTCGGGGCGTTCGCCCGCATAGAAAGCGATCGCTTCGGCGTTTTCGCGCGCACGAATCAAGCCGAAGCGGAAGTCAGCCTCCCGGCGCAGTTGCTGGAAATTGAGGGCTATCAGCGGCTTCCCGAATACGAGCACGCTCGCCAACGTCCCGAACGTCGCGTACCCGAGGAGGATCCAGACCAAAAGCCTGGAGGTGCTCCAAAGCACACCGCTAAACGCGAACAGCTGCAGGACGGCGCCGATCACCTCTACCAGCACCTTGAGTGACTTCTGAGCGAACGCCGCGACATCTTCGGCGATGCGCTGGTCGGGATTGTCGATTTGTTGATCGAGCGAGAGCCGGTAGAAGGCCCGACCGTGAAAATAGCGACGGAGGTAGTGACCGGTGAGCCACCGCCGCCAAGCCATGCCCAGGTTGTCGCGAACGAAGTAGTAGATCGCATAGACTGGTACACCAATCACCAGCGCCAACGCGAAGACACGCATGGCTCGCCAGAATCGCACGGCGTCGTGGGCAGCCAGGGCCGACGTGAGCTCGCTGGACTGCTCGGTGAAACGCAGCGTGAAGTTCGTTCGGCCGAGCAGCAGGAGCACCAATAGTACTAGCAAGCCGCGCGCCTGCCAGCGTTGGTCCCCGAGCCAATACAGCTTGGCGATGTTCCAAAAGCGACGCCACAAGCGCCGGTCGAAATCGCGCTTTCCTTGCTCCAGGCTCCTCACCCTTCGTTTGACAGCAAGGACCGTGCCCTCTTCGCGCTCGTGGCGATACTGCTGCGCCCCCGAGGACGGGCGCAGATGGTGCGGATGCGCGCAGGCTCTGCGGCTGTCCGACCAAGCCGACGGGCGGTGGGCCGATCACGGGCCGCCCGGGCCGGGCCCGACGCAGTGGCGTTCTAGCAACCCAGCACCGCACTGCCGCCGTCGAGCAGGTGATTCCAAGATTTGAGCCGCCTGAGCTGCGGCGCTTTCTTGTACTGATGCTCGCGCATCCGACTGAGCACGATGCTCAAGAAGCGGACGGTCTCCAGCACGTGTGGGCCCTTGTTGAGCATCACGCACTCGGCACGAACCGACATAGCGGCGTCCGTTACCTCGGCGCGCGTCGGCAGCCCTTCTTTGCTGAGACTCTCGAGCACCTGGGTTGCCCAAATGACGGGTAGGTTCGCACTTTCGCACAGCCAGAGGAGCTCCTCTTGTATCTCGGCGTTGCGTGCAAAACCGAGCTCGATGGCGAGATCACCGCGAGCGATCATCACCGCCGTCGGCAGCTGACCGGCGGCGTGAACCAGCAACTCGGGCAGGTTTTCGACGGCCATGCGCGTCTCGATCTTCAGAACCAACCCCGGTGCCGGGCGTGACGCGGGCAACACCTTCGCGAGCTCGGTGAGCAGCAAGCTCACGTCACGGGGCGACTGCACGAAGGAGTACCCGATCAGGTCGGCGTTCGCTGCCACGAATGCGAGATCTTCACGATCCTTGTCGGTGAGCGACGGCACCTCGAATTGGGTGTCCGGGAAATTCAAGCCCTTGTCCGAGCGCAGCTTGACTCCCTTGCTGGAACAGCGCTCGATCGTCAAAATTGCTCCCGCTCCGCGCAGCGCGCTGACGCGCGTCGCAATCTTGCCGTCGTCGAAATGCACGGTGTGGCCGACTTCCAAATGCGCGAGTGGTTCGGCGAGCGTGCACCCCAGCCAATTCAGCTTGCGCATGGCCTTGTCGGAGTGCTTGCGTTTGGCGGTCAGAGCCTCGGCGTCTTCGGCGTGCACGAGGAATAGCTCCTCCCCCACGCTCAATCGCCGTTCCGCGTCGCGCTCGCGCCGTACGGCGCGCACCTTTGGGCCGGCCAGGTCCATGAGCACTCGCGCTGGCTCGCTCAATCCCAGCTTGACCTCGGCGCGTCGCTTGAGCGCAAGCATCGCCGCCCAACGAGTCGGGTCGTCGTGCGCACAATTGATCCGCAGGCATTCCACTCCTCCGCGTAAAAGATCCTCGATCAGCTGCGCGTCTTCCGCGGCTTCGCTGGGAAGGGTCACCATGATGCGAGCTGTCCGCTCGCCGCGGGGCGCTCCGAACAACTGCGTCGCTTGCTGCTCGATTCGGAGCGAACCGCCGAAGACCTGCTCGGGGGCAGGATACCCGGGCAGCTCACTCGGCTCGGCACCACAAAGTAGTCCAATACTTTGCAACAACGCGTCGAGAGTAGGCAAGACCCGCGACTCGCAGCGGCCCAGGGAAGAAAGCCCCCAGCGCAGCAGCTCCGCCTGCAGCGGCCGCAGGTCTCGTTGGCGGAGAGCTAGGTAGTTCGCCAAATTCCGGCAACTGCTTCGGAAGTCGTCGCGAACGACTGACGGCTCAAGCTTTGCGAATAGAGCTGCTCCGTCGCTGACTACCCCTGCCCGTAACTCGCGCACTCGAGGAAGCAGCGCTGCCAGTTCGTCCGGTATCGAGGACCTACTCTCCTGCATTTCAATCGACCTTAGCAGCCAACCGCGGCGAGATTGAGGCGACCGCGCGAAAGCTGTGCGGCTCGCCGCGTGCGGCCCGCAAAACATGCGCGAGCGAGGCGCTCGAGACAGCGAATCCAAGCGCGATCCGCAGGCCCGAGAGTTGCAGGGCTCGCGGTATGAACCGGGGACTCGAAACCAAGCTCTACTCGCATCAAGACGTACGCGTCGGACTGAGCCAACAGGCCATTGCCGAATCGATCGTAGACAACCTGCGCTACACGCAAGCGACCGTTCCTGAACGTGCCACGCCGCAGGACTGGTACATGGCCCTCGCTTACGCGGTCCGCGATCGCATGATGGACCACTTTCTGTCGGGGTCGGCCGAGACACAGGCCGGGAAGGGCAAGGTCGTCGCCTACCTGTCGGCCGAGTTCTTGATGGGACCCCATCTGGGAAATGGCCTCATCAGCCTGGGCATCTGGGAAGCAACGACCAGAGCGGTTGCCAGCCTGGGGCAGAACCTCGCGACACTGCTGGAGCAAGAGGAGGAGCCTGGCCTGGGCAACGGCGGCCTGGGCCGACTGGCGGCTTGCTACATGGACTCGCTCGCGACCCTGGGGGTGCCCGCGATCGGCTATGGCATTCGTTACGAGTTCGGCATCTTCGATCAGCTCCTGCGTGACGGCTGGCAGCAGGAAATCACCGACAAGTGGCTGCGTTTCGGCAATCCGTGGGAAATTCTTCGGCCCGAGATCGCGTTCGACGTGAAGCTCGGCGGCCGGACCGAGGCCGGCCCCGACGGGTCGGGTCGTTACCGGGTGCGCTGGCTCCCGAACCAAGTCGTCCGCGGCGTGGCGTACGACACGCCCGTGCCGGGTTACCGAGTCACCAACGCAAGCTTGCTCAGGCTGTGGCGGGCGGAAGCCGCCGAGTCGTTCGACTTCAATGCCTTCAACGCTGGCGACTACTACGGCGCAGTCGACAGCAAGGTCGTCTCGGAAACGATTTCAAAGGTGCTCTATCCGAACGATGAGCCCGCCGCGGGTAAGGAGCTGCGCCTGACGCAGCAGTACTTCTTCGTTTCCTGCTCGCTCCAGGACATGCTGAGGATTCAGCTACTCGCCCAGCACCCTCTCGCCGAACTCGGCACTAGCTGGGCGGCTCAATTGAACGACACCCATCCCTCGCTCGCGGTGGCCGAGCTAGTGCGTTTGCTGGTCGACGAACATGACCTGGATTGGGATGAGGCTTGGCGCATCACGCAGCAGACCTGCGGCTATACGAACCATACCCTCCTGGCAGAAGCGCTGGAAAGGTGGCCCCTCGAGCTGTTCCAGCGCCTACTGCCACGTCACCTCGAGATCATCTACGAAATCAACGAGCGCTTTCTGTCCCAGCTCCGAGAGCGCTACCCCGGAGACGAAGCGCTTCTGCAACGAATCTCGCTGATCGACGAGGGCGGCGGCAAATTCGTGCGCATGGCCCACCTGGCGTGCGTGGGGAGCCACGCCATCAACGGCGTCGCCGCTCTGCACACGGACCTTCTGAAGCGAACCGTGCTGCATGACTTTCAGCGCGTCATGCCGGAGAAGTTCTGCAACGTCACCAACGGCGTGACACCGCGCCGTTGGATCGCTCTCAGCAACCCTGCGCTCGCGAGCCTAATCACCCGTTCCATCGGCGACGGGTGGCTATCGCGGGTCGAAGAAGACCTCCGTCGGCTCGAACCCTTCGCGGACGACGAGAGCTTCCGTGCCGAGTGGCAGAATGTAAAGCTGGGCAACAAGCGCGACCTGGCGGCGCTCCTCAAAGAGCGCACAGGCGTCATCGTAGACCCTGCGTCACTCTTCGACGTGCAGGTGAAGCGCATTCACGAATACAAACGACAGCACTTGAATGCGCTCTACCTGGTCACTCGCTATTGCCAGATCAAGCGCGGCCAGCTCGCCGATGCGACGCCTCGAACCGTGATCTTCGGTGGCAAGGCTGCGCCTGGCTACCGCATGGCCAAGCTGATCATCAAGCTCATCACGTCGGTGGGTGCGGTCATCAACTCAGACCCTGCCGTGTCAGAGCTGCTGCGCGTGGTGTTCTTTCCCGACTTCAACGTCAAGAACGGCCAGCACGTTTACCCAGCGGCCGAGCTCTCCGAACAGATTTCGACGGCCGGTAAAGAGGCCTCGGGAACCGGCAACATGAAGTTCGCCATGAACGGCGCGTTGACCATCGGTACCCTCGACGGCGCGAACATAGAAATCCGGGATGCGGTTGGGCACGACAACTTCTTCTTGTTCGGAGCTACCGCCGAGGAAATACCCGAGTGGCGGGCTCGCGGCTACTCGCCTCGCGCGACGTACGAATCGAACCCCGAGCTACGGGAAGCGCTCGACCTGATTGGCTCCGGGTTCTTCTCGAACGGCGATCGCGACCTGTTCAGACCGCTCGTGGACTCGCTGCTCGAACGAGACGACTACATGCTGCTGGCCGACTACGCTCCCTACGTGGCGTGTCAAGCGCGAGTGAGCGGCGCCTACTCCGACGCCAGCTCGTGGACGAGCAAGTCGATCTTGAATTGCGCCCGTGCCGGGCACTTTTCGTCCGATCGCTCGATTCGGCAGTATTGCCGCGACATCTGGGGAATACGGCCGAGGTACTGACGAGGCCAATCTATTCGGGCGCGCCGCACGCCAACCATTCACCGAGCTTACGTCGCTCAGCCTCACCGACGGACGAGCCGTCCGGCATATAGGTATTGACGGCATCTGGACCGGCGGCCGCTGCACGATCGATATCGCTCGCCGCCGCACGAACGAGGTCAAGGGTATCCAGCTTGGGCGATTCCGGACCGCTCGCCGAGTGGCACGCCAAACAGTTGGTTTGCATGAAAGCCTCACCGAAGTTGGCATAAGTGAGGGTCGAATCGGTGGGGCAGCTGCTGCCGGTGGGATCGCCGAGTCCCCCTCCGCACGCGGCGAGGGCAGCTGCGACGAGGAGCAGAGAGGCGAGGACTGAGCTTCGATGGCGGATCATTTACTTGAGTCACGGGTGCCGCGAGCCCCCAACCGCAAGGCAAGGAGAGGCGAAAAATCCGCAGCCACGGAAGGTCGCTTCTGCGACGAGCTGCGGCCTGATTTTTGTGCCTTGGTGTCACCTTGACCGCAGCCATGCAAATGCAGCTGTTTCGCCTCGTCCCTTCGCTCTTCGTCCTGGCCGCGGCTTGCTCGGATGGAGGCGAAGCGACTGGTCTCCCACCCGTCGGTGGCTCGAGCTCGGTCGCGGGCTCGAGCGGACAAGCCAGCGGAGGCGGCACCGCTGGCTCACCGGGAGCGGGGGGAGGTGGCGGTATTGGAAGTGGCGGCGCGGGTAGCTCGATGACCGGTGGGGTTGCATCCAGCGGCGGAAGCGGAGGCACTCCCACGAGTGGCGGGACGGGAGGAGTGGTCTTCGGTGGCACTGGGGGCACCGCGACGGGCGGCGGTGGCGGTGGCGGCGGCGCTCCCCCTCTCGACGGCAAAGGGCTGTACGATCTCAATTGCAAGGCGTGCCACGGCGAACAGGGCACAGGCAGCAAGCTCGCGCCGGAGATCAAGCACCCCGTGCGGGACTACTCCACTTGGGTCGTTCGCAACGGTCGCGCGATGACGACATTTCCCAAGGCGATGGAAAAGTGGGATCCGGCAATGCTCTCCGACGCTCAGCTCATGCTGATTTTCGACTACCTGGATCTGCCGCCCCAGCCCACCACCGGACAAGCGCTCTACGACGACTACTGCACCAATTGTCACGGCACCGATGGCAAAGGCGGCCCGACGATGCGCGACATCACCAACGAAGTCGGCAAGGTGTTGACGCAGGTTCGGAGCGGGAAAAACGTCGGCAAGTTCGCGATGCGGCGCGACTACATGCCCGCATTCCCGGCGAGTGACATCAGCGACCCCGAGCTCATGCTCATCCGCGACTACGTGAACAGCTTGTGAGCGCGGCCACAAAAGACAAAGTGGCCCAGGCGGCCTAGACTAGTTAGTACGTGCTGGCCGTTTCACTCATCGTCCTGGTCATCGCGCAAGAACCTGACGGCGACCGCTGTCCGCCAGGCATGTGCGGCGGTCCGGCCATGGTCTCGGCGCTGCAGCAGGCCACCTTGCGGGTGCTCGGCGATGAGTCGAGCGTTCGGACCGAGCTCGCCCCTACCAATCCTTCCGACGCCGAGATCGGGAGTAGCGCACGTGACGTCGATGGCGTCGTCGAACTGAGCTTCTCACCGGACGGAGGCAAGGCCCGTCTGCATTGCTATGTTGCGCACGAGCAGCGATGGCTGGATCGAGAAATCGGCTTCGGGGCGAGCCTCGGCAGCATGCGAAGCGAGATCAATGAGCGCGGCCGGTTGCTTGGCTTCGCGATCGCCACCATGTACGCGGGCGACCCCAACGACTCCGAGCACGAGGTCGCAAACCCCACGCCCGCTGCCCCCGCCGCCGCCCCGTCGGCCGCGGCGGTCATGCCGCTGCCCGCATCGTCACACGGCGAAGCGCCGCCTGCCGCAGCGGGTCCGAACGCCAGATACGTGGCCGAGTTCGCGGCGATCGCGAGCTCCGGATTGAGCGGCCCCGCATCGGGGTTGGGAGCGAGCGCAGCGTTCCGATTTGGCCTGAAGGGACCAATTTGGGCGCGCCTGTTCGTCGCAGGGCGCAGCGGCGACATTCCGGAAGCCCAGGCCAGCTCTCGCACCGCTCTCATGGGAGGAGGACTCGCACTTGCGGTGCTCCCCGAATCTTCAGCCTTCGAACTCGGCGCCCGCTTTGACGCGTTCGCCAGCTATTTCGACGTCACCCACCTTTCGGAAGATGACGTGGTGCCCGACCGTCGTAGTCGCTGGCAGGCGGGTGCCGATTTACTGGCCGAGGGCGGTTATCGGTTCACGCCCGCCGTTGGAGCCTTCCTGGGCCTGGGCCTCGAAGGGATTCTCGGAGAAACAGCGATCTATACTCATCACACTCGTGTCGCGGTCGTTCCCCCGCTTCGGGCCACAGCGGAACTCGGCTTCCGCACCCGCTTTTGAGGACCCCTCGCCTGATTCTGACCGCCTCGCGGCACTCATAGACGAGCCCGTATGTCATCCGCCAGCCGTGCCCCGCTGATGCTCGTTCCCGCCGCGAAGGGCGACAGCGAGCGCCCGGGCCCGCCTGAGCTGGACGACAGCACGCTCTTGGCCGGTCTCAAGGCGCGAGACACCTCGCTCAGCAATGCGTTTTACAAGCGCGTTCGCCCGATCGTCGACAGGACGCTCACACGCCTCTTGGGCACCCGCGACAAGGACTACGAGGACGTCGCCCAACTCGCGCTGTTCGAGCTCGTGGCAACCATCGATCGGTTCCGCGGCGAGTGCCCGCTCGATGCGTGGATCTCGATCGTGACGGCTCGCGCGACCTATCGTGCGATTCGACGTCGCCGCATCGAACGCCGCCTGTTCGTCGACGAGCAACCCTCGAACCTCCCTCAGGCGACGCAGAGTCACGCCGCTTCCGTTGCCGCCCGTCAAGCCATTCAGCGCATCAGCGCCGAGCTCGAAGGCATGAACCAGGACCGCGTCTGGACTTTCTTGCTGCACGACGTGTACGGCTACGACCTCAAGGAAGTTGGGGAGATCACCGGCGCCTCGCTGGCGGCGGCGCAGAGTCGCCTGGTCCGCGGGCGCCGCGAAATTCACGAACGTATCAAGCAAGACGCGGCGCTCGCGCGCTTCCTCAAGCAACATGCGGAGGACGAATGAACACCCCGCGTTATGCGGCAGCAGCGGCGAGGTTGATCCGGCAGCACCTGCCCGGTGCCGGCGTCGTGGCGGCGGATGAGGCGCGCAGCGTAGCGACGATCGAGCGAGCCATGCTCGCTCGCAAGCGGCGTCGCCTGCTCGCCACCTGGGGAGGCGCCGCCGCGGTCGCTGCCGCCGCTTCGATCGTGGGGGCGTGGCTGACCCAATGGCGTACCCCTGCTTCGAGCCCAGCCCCAATTGCGATCGCTGTGACGCCATCGGGCGAGGGGGCGGCGCTCGCGCGCGGTGCAGGCCAGGAACTGCTCAAGGAGCGGGTTTCAATCGAATCCGGACAACGCATCGATACGCCCGCCAACGGCGGCGCGACTCTGCAGCTTTCGACCGGGTCATTTATGACGCTTTCGGGCCGCAGCTCGTTTGGCGTCGACAGTCGGGGGGCGACGCAGCGCTTTTCTTTACAGCAAGGCGAACTGCTCGCCCATGTCGCCAAACTGACGCCCACGCAGCGCTTCATCGTCGACACGCCCGACGCCGAGATCGAGGTGCGCGGCACGCGGTTCCGACTTCGAGTCATCGAGCGGCCGGAGCCTTGCGGTGGGGGAACGAGAACGAGACTCGAAGTCACGGAAGGCGCCGTGGACGTTCGGCTGGCAAGCGTGAAGGCCTTCAGTGTCAAGGCGGGCGAGGTCTGGCCGGCGGATTGCTCGGTGCCAATCCGTTTCTCGCCGCCGTCCGCACCGTCACCGACCAACGGTCACGGCGAAGCCACGGCTTCCAATACCGGGACGCACCTAGGCTCCTCGACTGGAACGAGCGATGCAGAACGCGGTTCGGCGCTCACGGCGCCAAACGACTTGTTCGCAGAGGGCGTCGCTCGAAGTCGGCAGGGCGACACGAAGGGCGCCCTCCAAATTTACAAAGAGTTGGTGAACCGTTTTCCAAGCAGCCCGCTTGCGGAAAATGCGCTCGTCGAGCGCATGCGGCTTCTCGCTGAGACTCCCGGGGGAGCCGCAGAGGCCCGTCGCTACCTAACGCGCTATCCACACGGATTTGCGGTCGCAGAAG
>JBEHXA010000009.1:0-32077 GCA_048498935.1 Myxococcota bacterium | reverse complement strand
GCTGGAGACCACGCGCAGCGCCGCGCCGCCCGGCATTTTGACGGCTTCGCTCTATTCAGCCGCCGCGAGCCGCACAGCGCCGGGCGCCGGCAGCTTCGACAACGAGCCCGACATCTTCGATGTGCTGCGCCACAGCCTAGAAGAGGACACCACGCGCTACGCGGATCTCATGATCGACTTCACGTTGCGGCGCGCCCTCAGCGGCGATCGCGACGACGGTTCACGGCTGCCTTCGCTCGCCTTTGCGGGCTCATTCGCTCGGCCGCGCTTCGACTGGGTCATTCCTTTTTCCACCCTGCCGCGGCGCGTGCTCTCCGGGCGGCCCATCGCTCAAACCGGTGCGCAGCTGATTTGGGTCGAGCTGGATGACGCGCCGATCGGCGCGGCCGTGGGCTTTCGCGCCGAGTGGGAGGCCCCGGTGGCTTTTCAGTGGCGCATCCTGCTCATCGACGCCGAGGGGCGTGAGCAGCGGCGCGTCAATGTCACGTTCCAAGATCACGCCACCAGCGCCGACGCGCGCGTGCTGCGCATCGACGGAGCCAAGGCGATTATCATCGCCGGCTTCAATGTCGGCGGCGTCGACCTAGCGCACCCGTTCGACCCCGACGTGGCGCCGTTCGAACCGAGTGCCTGTACCGTCTACCTCGCATCCATGTAAGGCCGAGCATTGCAGCCAAAATTGCGGGAGCAGCGTCGCTCGGGCGCCCCGCGATACCGCACCCGCCCCGCGCCGTGGGCGCGCCTTCTGCCACCCAAGGGTCGGTGCCGATCGCCACCGTTCGGCTGACCAGCTCCCGACCCTCGAACGACAGTCGCAGCCCAAGTTTGCGACCACCGCTGCCCGCTGGTGCGCTGACACTGAAGCCGAGCAAGCCGGGACCGAGCCGGGTTGGCCCGCTCGCCAGGCTGCCACCACTGACGTCGAGCTCGACGCTGCGAAGGTCGGCCACGTCCGCGACTTGATCGGCGTCGTCGCGCAGCTCGAGCAAGCCATTGAGCACGAGCTTCGGATCCGGATGAATGAACGAGGCCGCCAAAGCAATGCGGCTCTTGCTGGTGGGAACGCGATCGAGCGGAGACATTTCGGCAGCAAGCACGGCGAGCGTGCCGCGCAGATCGAGAGCACCGGGGCCTACTTGCTGCTCGGCGAGGATCGGTCCCGTGGGCTGGCGGGAGCCAGCTTGGAGCAGCGTGCGCACTTGAGCCTGGGTGAGATCCGGTCGGCCTTCGAGGAGCAGGGCGATCGCGCCGGATACGAGCGGAGCGGACATCGAAGTGCCGCTCGTGACGGCATGCTTTTGATCGTCGGTGACGAAGCACTCATAGTCGGGCTCGCCGCAGCGCCCTTGGCTCGCAAACACGCCGCTTCCTCCGTTCTTTCGCGGGTCGGCCAGGCTCGACATGGCGCCGATCACGTACATTCCGGGTGCGACCAGATCAGGCTTCATCACACCCAGCGCGTTGGGCCCGGCCGCACTGAAGACGGCGGTGCCGTCCACGTCGGCGAGGTTTTCACTGCCGTCCGATTGACCGACGAGAAAGGGCTGGCCGGTGTGGTCGCGCCAGCGGTTGCGATTCACGGTGGCGCCGACCGCGATCAAATCAGGGTGCGAAGCGGGGATGTTGATGGTGCCCTGCTTTTGGCCGCGCGGCACGAGCGCGCCGGTGCTCACGTCCGGCGAAGCGCCGCCGTTGGTCTGCAGCCATAGGTTGACGCTGCCGTGCCCGGATAGGCGCAGGGTGAAGCGCGTGCCGGGGGCGAAGTTGCCGTCGATGATCACGACGGCGTTCGCCGCGCTCACCTTGATGCTGCTCTTGCTATCGGTGGGTCCGTTGAAGACGGTGCCTTCGTAACCGTCGGCGTCGTACGTGGTCGAGACGCCCGGGGGAACATCGGGGATCCAGCTCTCACCATCGCGGTCGACACCCACCGAGATTTCGTCCCCTACGTGCGTCCCCAGCCAAGCGTACACGGTCGCGCCCGGCGTGGCGCCCTGCGCGGCGGTCGGCGTGACGATCGGTACCTCGACCGGGCTTTCGCGCGGTACGTGCACCTCGGTGTGGATCCCGAGCGGCTCCGGCTCGCCCGAGCCAGTCTCGGAGTACAGAGCGCCGCTGTTGCCGGCCGCCACCACGATCGCGCGACCGGGGTGATCGGGACCCACGAAGCTCGCCAGTCCCTGTTCGAGCGCCGAAGTTCCGTCGTGCGTGCCGAAGTCGCTACCCAAACTGAGGTTGACCACCGCGGGCATGCCGAGCGCCTCTGCCTGCTCGAAAATGAAGCGGGTGGCCGTGATGATGTCCGCGTCGAAAATCGAGCCGTCGCCCGACCGACTGACGCGCGCGCCGAAGATTTCGGCCTCGGGCGCGATGCCGACGTAGCGGGGCGTCGTCATCGAGAGCCCGTTGCCGGCAGCCAGCGACGTCACGTGCGTGCCGTGTCCGAAAGGGTCGCGCGGCTCGTCGCCGGTCACGCCGTTGTTCAGCAGCTCGTCGAGATCCTCGTTGCTGAAGATGGCGCACTCGGTCCCGTCGGTGCAGCCGTACTCTTCCTCGAGCTCGGATTGGACGTGAGCAGGGGGCCGCGAGAAGTCGATCAGGTAGCGCACCCGCGAAGCGCCGTCTTTCGTGCGCAGGTCGCCGTGCGTGACGTCGACGCCGGTGTCGACGATGCCTACCACGACGCCCTTGCCGGTGAAGCCGAGCTGTTCGCGGAACGCCTTGCCGCCTACCCAGCCATCGGCAACGTCGAGCAGCACGTGGCGCGGCGGCGCCCAGTGCAGCTTGACCTCCGGCTGGTCTTGGCTGAACCGCTGCAGCTCTTCGGGGCTGAGCCAGAGTGGCCGGTAGCGACCGCCGACGAGCAACTCGGACACGCCACTATCGGGGCCATATTCAGCCAGCACCGCGATGCGTCGGTCGCCGGAGGACGAAAGCGCCCTCGGCAGGCTCGAACTCCCGCCTTGCGCGAGGCTTCGCAGCGCCGCACCGAGCTCCAGCTGCGCAGACGCGGGAGGAGCCGACAGCGCCAGCGCGCCGGCTGCCGCAGCGGCGCCCAGCTTCGCCCCGAACCAGCGCGAACAACGCATGCGCCCGCTCATGGCTCACATCGGCGGGACGAGGTGCTTCTTCGGCGGTCGCGCCTCGGACTTGTCGGCGTAGAGCGCAAAGCGCCGCGCGAGCTCGGAGCGAAGCTCGGTGGCCGGGACCACCTGATCGACCACCAACTCGCTCGCGAGCTTGGTGAGGTTCACGTCCTCGCGATACTCGCTGCGCAGCTTTTCGACGAAAGCGTCACGCTCCGGCCCGGCCGATATCTCCTGGATCTTGTTGTAGTAGACGGCGTTCACGGCTGCTTGCGCGCCCATCACCGCGATCGACGCGGTCGGTAGCGCCAAACAAGCGTCGGGCTCGAAAGCGGGGCCGCACATCGCGTAAAGCCCGGCGCCGTACGCTTTGCGCACGATCACCGAGATCTTCGGCACGGTAGCTTCGCTCACGGCCGCGATCATCTTGGCGCCGGCGCGGATGATGCCCTGGCGCTCGACCTTGGTACCGATCATGAAGCCCGGCACGTCAGCCAAGTACAGCAGCGGCACGTTGAACGCGTCGCACAGCCAGATGAAGCGTGCGGCTTTGTCCGCGCTATCGACGAACAGCACGCCGCCCAGGTGCTTGGGTTGGTTGGCGATGATGCCGACCACGCGCCCTTCGATGCGAGCAAACCCGGTGATGAGCTCGCGCGCGAAGCGAGGCTTCAGCTCCAAAAAGCTGTGCTCGTCCACCAGGCCCGCGATCACCTGCTTCATGTCGAAGGCCTTATTTTCGTCGGCCAGCACCACCTCGGCGATCGGCTTGGCGTCGCCTACGATCGCTTTCGGCTCGGCACCGGGGGGCTGGTGCTCACAGCTCGACGGCAAGTACGACAGGTAGCGTTGCGCAAACGCGATCGCTTCGTCCTCCGTTTTGACGAGCAAGTCGCCACAACCCGATACTTCTGTGTGCATCTTGGCGCCGCCCATTTCCTCGAGCGTCACCTTTTCGCCGATCACCATTTCGGCCATGCGCGGTGAGCCGAGGTACATGCTGGCGTTGCCGTCGACCATCACCACCACATCGCAGAACGCGGGGATGTACGCGCCGCCCGCCGCCGAGGGCCCGAACAGCAAGCACACCTGCGGAATGCGCCCGCTGAGCGCCACTTGCTGCTTGAAGATGCGACCCGCTCCACGCCGGCCGGGAAACATCTCGACCTGATCGGTGATGCGCGCGCCCGCCGAATCGACCAGGTAGAGGAGCGGACAGCGGAGCTTGGTTGCCGCCTCTTGGATGCGCAGGATTTTTTCCACCGTGCGCGCACCCCACGACCCCGCCTTGACGGTCGAGTCGTTGGCCATGATCGCGACGGTGCGTCCGCCCACTCGCCCGAGCCCAGTGACGACGCCGTCGGCCGGGAGATCTTCGGCGAGCGCGTTGGCCAGCGTCGCATCTTCCACGAAGCTGCCCGCGTCGGTCAGGCGCGCGATGCGTTCGCGCGCGAACAGCTTGCCCTGCTCGCCGTTCTTTTGGTGGTACTTGGGCGCGCCGCCCGCCTGAGCGCGCCCGAGCGCGGCCCTGAGGCTTTCGTCATCCATGACCGAGAAGGCTAGCCCGGCCGCTAGCCTTCGGCGATGAGCTTTCGCACCAGCGCCTCGATCTCGCGCAGCCGCGGCGTGCTGTAGCCGACGAGCACGTCACGCACTTCGCCCTGCTTGTCGATCACGAACAGCGTCGGCAAGGCGTAGGCCCGGTAGGCGCGCAGAGTGTTGCCGCTGCCGTCACTCGCGACCGGGTACCCCATCCCGAGCTCGCCGGCGGTGCGGCCCGCCACCTCGACCGGATCGGTCGTCACGCCGAGCACGGTGACGCCCTGCGCCGAGTAGCGATCGTGCCAGCCGTTGAGCGTCGGCGCGAGCACGTGACAGATGCCGCACCAGCTAGCCCAAAACTCGAGCACCACGACGCGCCCTTTCAGCGCGCCCAGGCTCGGCGTGATGCTGCCTTGAACCGTGTCGAGCGCCCCGAAGTCTGGAGCGTGCGCGCCCACGTAGCTGCGGCGCATCACCTCGTCTTCGTCCGGCATCGCCTCGAGCACGACGGCGAGCAAGCGCGTTTGGTTGCCGCGCAACACCCCCAGGCTCACGCGCGTGCCCGAAGGCGTCGCGAGCACGCGCTCCCGGAGCTCGTTCGGGCGCGCCACGTTCTGCCCGTCGATGCTGAGCACCACGTCTCCGCTCTGCACGCCGGCGCGCTCGGCTGGCGAAGTGCGCATCACCGAGCGGATCAGTACGCCGGGCTCGCCCCCTTCGCGCTTGGCGAGCTCCACACCCAGCCAGCCCGGCCCCGCTCGCGGCGGCACTACGGCCGCCTCGTCGGGGCGCGCTGCAACGGCTGGTGGCTGCGTCGCTGCGATGCTCGGGGCCGAGGCCGTGCGCGGAGGCGTGGACTGCGAGCCGCCCGAGCAGGCGCTCGGCAGCAAGAGCAGCCCCCAAAGGAGCAGCGCGGCCGGCTGACGGATTCTCATGAGCCGGCTTGGGGCACGCGGCACTCGAGCATGAGTAGCTCGTGGTACCATGCGTGCGCCTTGCCCGCAGCTCGCGCCCTGCTTCCCGCTGCAATCGCGCTGATCGGGCTCTCGACAGCGTTGCTCGGTGCCGGCTGCTCGCGCAGCGGTGCCGCTTCGCCGGTGGGCGTCTCCACAGCGGAGCCCGATCACGAGCCGAGCGCGCCGCCCGAGGCACCGCACCTGCGTTGGCCCGACTACGCCGCAGCCCAAGCTTGGCCGGAGGCCGGGCCGCCCAGCACTGCGCTCGAGCATCGTCGTGACGGCTCGCTCATCCAAGTGCGGGTCGAGCCGAGCGCGCTGGGTGCCTACCGCGACCTCACTGTCGAAACTCCCATGCCGGAGGGCGCTCGCGTGTTTGCTTCGCTCAAGAGCCCGCGCGGCGCGCCGCTCGGCAGTTACTTGCTCGAGAAACGTGGCGGCTCGTGGACCGCCACCGAGCTCGATGCCGAAGGCGGAGTGGTCCCGGGCGACCGAGCAGACTGCCTCCGCTGCCACGCGCTCGCTCCGACCGACCACCTCTTCGGCCTGCCTCGGGCCGCCACGACGACTCCGGTGGGCGGTGAGGAATCTCTAGCCCCTCCCGTGCGTTGACCCCCCAAGGCGCTGGCGTTGGCCTGCGTCGAACCCTACAAAGCACGAAGACCCGGCGAGCAAGCTCGTCGGGCCCTGCGGCAATCAGCTAAGTAGAAGAGAAGCTCTAAGGAAGCACCAAGAACAGAAGCTGAAGCAAGGAAGGCCGCCGAAGCGGTAAGCAAGAGACCCCAGGGGTGCAGCCCGAAGGTCGACAGCCCCTTAAGCAGCCTCCGTGCCAGAATGTCTGGTGTATAGAAGCTCAATTCTTTCAGCTAGTTGCAGTCGGGTGAGCCGAGCGTGCCTACATTTCGCGCTTCTCACTCTGGCTCGCGTGTCACGCCTCGCCCGGCACCCTGAAAAGTTTTCACGGGTACCCTTTCAGCGCCGCCTAGGCGGATTCGCCTACCGGCCAAAAGGCCAACCGCAGCTCGAGCCCCACCACCCTTCGTGCGTCGCTTGCCGCGCGAGGCGCGCGACCCAAGCGGCCTCCCGGCCCACGCGCCCCTCGTCACGTACTCGCAAACCCCACTGCGTTTTCCTCTCCCATCCCGTTGCATCGTGCTATCAAGCGCCTCCCCCACGCACCCGTAGCTCAGCTGGATAGAGCATCGGACTACGAATCCGGGGGTCGGAAGTTCGAATCTTCCCGGGTGCGCAAAAGGACCAAAAAAGCCAACGCAAGTTGGCTTTTTTGCTTTGGGTCGAGGCAGCTCGAGGACGGGGGTTAGTCGCCCGAGCACTCGCGTTGCTTGCGGCTGTCTGCGGGTCCCATTCGACCTTCAACGAGGTTTAGCCGACGGCTCCCGCCGAACCCGATGGGATCGGCAGCTCGCCGCCGAAACCGCCGAGCGGATTGCGGCGCAGACCCAGAACGCTCAGGGCGTTGTGCCACGCCGCACGGAACCAGCGGGGCCGCTCGACGATGAGGCGATCGGGCGACGACCTCAGTTCGAGATGCTCGTCGACCCCGCACGACTCGATCGGAATGCCTGCCTCTTGCCAGCGTAGGAGCGTGTGCGCGAGGTCGGTCTGGGGCTGTCCCGCCGACGACAGCATGTGTTCCGCTTCGATGATTAAGAGCACCCGCGCAATGCCACGTGATTTCAGGAAGGCCGCCGATGGAAAGTCCGTTGGCAGGCTGACGGAGCGATTGTCGAACGCGCCGGGCTCCGGCGTGCGGCCGATCCGACGATCGGCGTCCAACACGAAGGCCGGGGGTGCCTGGGCTGGTAGTGCCCGTAGCGCGTCGACCAAGCGTGTACTTGCCGCCTGCATGGCCTTTGCGATGCCATTCACGTCGACGAGCGGTTGAACAACGCGGTCAATCGGGTCCTCCCTTGGACCGGGCACGGCGTTGAACAGGGGAACGGGGCGGTAGCCATGGTGCGTGAGCGCTTCAGCGAGCTTCACGCTGCGCACGCCGGGTAGGTCGATCACGAGGAGGCAGGTTCCGTCCGCCTGCGGTGCCCATTCCGTACGGTCCCGGGCTGGCTCACCCATCTCTTCCAACTGTGTGGGAGCAAGGTCGGGGAGGTACGCGAAGAGCACGGGCTTTACCCAGGACGACCAAGCCGAAGCCGGTGGTGTCCACAGGTCGAAAGTTTGTTCACGTGAGAGCAGCATCCCCGGAGTCCTTGAGCAGGAGTGCGATGTCGATGGCGGCATAGTCGACCACGGGTCCATGCGAAAGACGCGCATAGGCACCGCACGCACGTCCGGCGATCGTGTACACACCAATGCAGGGATAGACAGGGCCCAGCGGTGTTTCGAGCGGAACCGCCTCGAAGCGCCGCTGCGCGATCCAATCCTGAGGAAACCAACGTGCTGAGCGCGTGGCCTTCGCCCAAGTTGCGCTCGTCATCAGTGACTTGATGCTCACGGTGTCGCCCGTGTTGCAAAGAGCGGTCTTCAATAGCCACCCATCGTCCTCGTCCCAAGGCGCGTGGCGCGGGTCCGCGCTGGTAGGTAGGAGTTGACGCCAAGCTTGGAGCCGCGTTGATCGCAGCGCGTCCCAGACCAGCGGAAAGCGTTTGCTTTCGATGACGATGCAAGTTCCAGGGTTGAGCACGGGTGTGCGTTCGCTTCGCAGGTAGCACCACCATTTTGTGGAGCGGGGCAACTTCGGCAACCATTCTGCCTGATAGAAACGCAGCAGCGCGCCCAGCGGGCGCCCCGCGAGCGCGCAGGCCTCGCCTCGCCACTCGAGTTGCGCGGGATGCGCGCAATGAGCGGGCACCCCGCGCTCGCGTAGACGCTTCGCTAGGTATCGGACGACTTGTTGATCCTCCATGAAGCCAGGAGCCGAAAGCAAGCCGACGTCTGTTCCGCGAGCCACCTCGGCGATGGCACCCGCCCACGCCCCGCCCGGATCGCCCGGCGACCTGGTGTCGCTGTGGTGCTCAGCCATGAGCGCGGTAAGCGCGGAAGCCTCGGCATAGCCACCAGGAACGTCGGCGTTGCACTCGCTGATGCGCCAACCGTCGCGCGTAAAATGAAAGTCGAAGCGCAATGCCCGGGGCGTGCAGCAGGCCTCGGGATTCTGGCTCGTGGCCGCGAGAGCTCGACGCAGTCGCCAAGGCAAGCCCAGTTGTCGGTGGAGCTCCGGTCGAGCCATCAGCTCTGCTTCTGCAGCCGATGCCTCAGCAGCGAGGGCCTCGGCCCAGCTCGCAAGCTGTCGCCACGAAGACTGAGCCATCAACAGAGGGAAGTTGGCGAGAGTGGGCGTGTCGCCGACTTGCGGGTCCCATTTGCAATGCTCGAGTAGCATCGTGCGCCGAAGCTCGTGGAAGCTCCGAGCGTCGAGCTCAGAACCAGCCCAGTAGGGGCTGCTCATCATGGCGGTGCTCGAGTAAGCGTCGGAAGGCCGAGCAGGATGAGGTCGAACAATCCGACAAGTACGTAACCAAGGGAGGGCAGCAAGCCGCAACGCAAGGTACTCGGGTGCGGATGCTCGCGGGTAGGACGCAGCCGCTGCTCGACCCATGCGGCCAATCCAATGAGCGGCAACCCGGGCCAAGCCTGGCAAAAGAAATCGCCCAGGGTATCGGCGGTAGAGACGTAGTCGCCAGCCAAGGGACGCCCCAGGATCAGCCCGCCGCCGAGCGCCAACCCTGCGAAGCGAGTTCCGCCTGCCAAGTCTCGATCGATCGTGATCGCATCGGCCGCGCCCGAAACGGCTTGAAACGTTGCCATGAGGGCCACCGCGGCGACGCCGCCGAGCGCTGCAGGTCCAATCGTCGTCCAGATCGTCGGGCCCTCTCCGATGTTGGCAAATCCGTAGATGGTCATGCTACCGACGAGCGCCCCGCACGTCGCCACGCACGCCGCTGAATTGTTGCGCTCGAGGGCGTCGTCGCCCACGTCGATGCCTAGCCACGCAGTCACCTTCCAGGTTACCGCCAGCCACGCGGCGCCCAGCGCGAGGAACAACCATGCGTAGATGGTGTCTTCGCGGACCTCCCGCGCCGCACCCGCTTGAAGGGCCCAATCCAAGGCGATCAAGAGCGCGATGGGCAGCACGCCCAAGATGAAGCGTACGCTTCGGGTCGCCCCGGAATAGGGAGGACCGGCATTGGCGAGTCGCCAGTACCAGCGGAGCCCGGCCCAGGCTGCGATCCCGAGACTACCGACGAACACGAGCAGCTCGTCGGGATCCACTCAGCGACCCTCCGAAGGCGGCCACGCTCTCACGACGTCACTTTACCAGTGCGCCCCGCCCCACAGCGGTTCTAAATTCTTCTGCCCGGGTGCGCAAAAGGACCAAAAAAGCCAACGCAAGTTGGCTTTTTTGCTTTGCGGTGGAAGCGAGCCGGACCCGCGGGCTCAGGTCTGCAGCAATCGAACTTCTGGGAAGTACGAGCGGAGCCGATCGAGGTCTTCGAAGTCCGAGGTCAGTACACGGTCGCCGCGGCTCGCGGCCGACGCCATGACCACCGCGTCGACGACGGTCGCGCCTCTCACTGCCGCGATGGCTTCGCCCGCGACTCGCGCCAATGAGGGGAGGAGCGGCTCGATGACGCAGGCGTCGAGCAGTGCGGCGATTCGTGCCGAACGAGAGCCACCCCGCCAGGCTTCAACGATGACGGGCGTGGGGACCGTAAGCTCGCAACCGAGCTGTTGAGCCAGCTTGATGTGCGTGAGCGTTCGCCGGTTTTGCCGTTCGAATCCAATGAGCGCTCCGCTGTCGAGGGTTACTCCAGCCATTCAGCCCGGACCGCGGCTAGTTCTTTGGCGGAGATCGCACCCTTCTCCTTTTCGTAGCTGGCGACGAGCTCTTGTAACTTTCGTCGGCGTAGCTCACGCGCGAGTGCCTCGGTGACCTCAGCACTCAGCGTGCGTTTCGACTTTTTCGCCTCGCGCTCCATTGCTGAAAGCACCGTCTCATCGACCGTGAGCGAGACTTTCTTGGCGCGGCCGCGAACTGACAGAGCCGTTGCTTGCACGTTTTGGGACCGAGTAGCTCTCGCCTTCACGCGGACTATCCTACCTCCGGTAGGATGAAACGGCAAGCGTACCGACCGGTGATGCGATGGGCAGCTCGAACCGAAAGCGCGCTTAGGTCGCGGCGGTAGCCGGACTTCTTAGGATTGATCTAGCCGGCTACCGTTTGGGGCCTGCGCTTGAACCCTGCCGCCGACGACGTCGTTCTCTGAGCCGTCGCCGACGTGGATCCCTAAGAAGCGCTCGAAGTTGACGTCATCGAAGCTCGTGTTGAACACGCAGAAGAAGGCGACGTCTTCGGGGGACTCGTTGGCGTGCCATGTCATCATCACCAAGTTTCGATCTAGCTCCTCGTCGGTCGCGTTCAGGTTAGTGACACCAACATCCGCAGTGCTTCGAGCAGGCGCTCTTCGCTGCCGAAGTGCTGTCAAAGATCCTCGTCGAGGAACACGGCCTGTTTGAAGTCACCGCGCAATGCCGCGAGCTTGTTGGGGCGGATCGCTCGCGAGAAATCCCCCTCGGGCATCTCGGCGAGGGACTCTTCGGATGGCTCAGCCGGGGTCGTTTCGTCGTTGCTCATAGGTTTTTCTTTCAGAGCGGCTGGCTCGTCGTGCGGTGATGATTCGGACCTTCTCGCCGCGCTCGAGGTGAACGTTCTGCCCGGATGCGCAAAGGTCCAAGAAAGCCAACGAGAGTTGGCCTTTTTTGCTTTGGGTAGGAGGCGAAAGCGCGGCGCTACTTTTGGCGCGAGAGCTCCGCGATCGTCGCTTCGATGTAGGGGATGCCGGCGAGGTCCTTGGCACGTCCGGCGCGCCGCTTGATTTGAAGCAGCTCTTCGAGCCGGATCACGCGAAGCTTGCGCCCATCGAGCTCGATGGCAACAGACGCGCCGACCAAGTCTTCGTAGGAGCGGCTGCCGTCGATTGCCCCTAGGCAGTCGAAGTCCCCGAAACGCGTCTCGAGCAAGATGTGACCGGGTCCAATCAGATGCGACGCGTTGGGGCGTGTTCGGCGGTTGTCTCCGCGGGCCACCGCGTCGATGTCCGCGAGAACGCCGAGGAGTCGCTCGACGTTGTCCTTCGTACGGTGATGGACGATGTCGAGGTCCCACGTCATCGTCGGGGCTCCTTGAATCACCGCCGCCGCCATGCCGACGACGATGGCCTCCACACCCGCGTCAGCGAGGCGCAGCAGGATCTCGTGATACTTGGGCTCGTTGAGCGGCATCTCGCACCTTCATCATCGAGGCCAGGGCCGATTCGAGCACGCGCAACCGCTCGGCCGGCGAGAGCGCGAGCATGCGCCGAACCTGCGCCAGGTCGACCCCGTTTGGGTCAATCTCCGGCATCGGAAAGTCGGTCGGTTCGGTCATGCTCACGGCTCACTATACTAGCCGGCCGCGCGTTAGGGGTGTCCTACCGAAGTTCTAAATTCGTCTGCCCGGGCGCGCAACAGGATAGGCGTAGAGCAGGTCGAGCGTTCGCCTGATGGGCGTGCGCCGGTAGGTGGCGCGATGGATGGACCATGCGTGGAAGAGGCAGGCGTCGCCGGCCTTGAGGGTGACGCGAACTGCGTGGGGCATCTGGTCGGTAGCCCGATTGCCGCCTTTTCGGATGCGAAGCTCCTCGTCGCTGTCCCAGCGCGCATGTGAAGACGGCACTACTTCGAGGCGATCGTCGTCCTCGAGCGCCAGGCGCACGTGCACCGAGCAGGTGCTGGCAATGAGCTCGCGTTCGACGTCGGGGTCGGCGCCCGAGAACTGACTGTCGCGGTGCCAATCGCCATCCCAGTCATGCTTCGTTTGCTCATGGTAGTAGTGGATATCCTTCAGCTGGAGCATGCCGGCCGAGGAACCTCGCGCGATGGCATCGAGCCACGCACAAACGCGAGCGCTGCCGGCGAAGGCCAGGATTGGAGCGAGCATTGCTGCTCCGCCCTCGAATGAGGTTGCTTGGGTCAAAAGCGAAATTCTCGGTGTGCTGTGCGATGTCTCCACGCATTGCGCACGCGACCACGCTAGCGCTGTGTCTGCCGCCTCGCGCAGCTGCGCCCGGGCACGCTCATCGAGAAACTTCGGCAGAACGACGAAGCTGTTGCGCCGAAAGTCTTCTAGCGGATCGAAATTGGAGCTCATGGCGGACCCTTCTGAGGTCGCCGAGCGCTCGGAACCAGTCAGCTCAGGTTACGCCGCCGCGCTAAGGCGAACAGCGGGTTCCTCGGGTACGGTCCCGACGAGAGACTCCCCGGCGTAACGACGCACGATAGGTCCCCGAGGATCTGAAAAGTTGCGATCGTCATCGGGATGCCAAAGTAGTCGATGCGGAGGAGGTCCACGTCGCTAGTACGAGCTACCGCTTTGCGCGCTTGGCTGCGCAACCGAGAAAGCACCGTTTGGTAACTCTCGCCGGTTCTCGCCATCGTCGCTCGGACGGAGGCTCTCAGCTTCTTGTTGTGGTGGCGGTTGCCCATGCTTGGTAGCGCGATTGAGCTTGATGATTCGAGCAGTCGGTCGACGTCGATTCGGCCGGCACCGGGTTGACTATCAACGCAATTGCTCAGATCCGCCAAGGGCTGGGCCCTCTTCGCCTCGTGCAGAACGTCGTGCCGGCGACGCTGCCCTCAGCCGGGCTGGTGCAGCCCGGCTCTAAGCTTTCGTCGAAGGCGCTCGGCCGTCAAGGTACCCGATCGCAAGCTTCAATCCGCCCCGTCGGCCCCCTCCCGCTTGCGCGAGTGCATCACCGGACGCGGAACAGGCGCGTGGCCCAGCCTTCGGTGTGCATGAGCTTGGTGGCGACGCCGGAGTCATCGACGCTGGAGATAGTAGTGGTGGTGTAGCCGTCGCCGGGGATGAGGAGGTGCGAGAGGTCGTCGAAGCGGCTCATGTAGTAGCCGCCGCCGTTTTGGGGGAGGCCTGAGACTGGCGCGGTTTCCAGCGTCTCGGGGTCGATGGTGCTGAGCTCCCAGAAGTTGCCGAAGAGCCAGTCGAAGGGGTCGTCGCCTTCGGCGTAGCTCGCGAGCTCGTTCTTGAAGGACGAGAAAATCCACGAGCCGTTGCCGAGGTAGCCGAGCGTCGCGCCTTCGTAGCCGCTGGCTTCGGCGTACTTCAGCGACCAATCGTCGAGCTCGTCTTGTCCGGCAGGGATGCGCACGGCGCACGTCGACGGCCCTTTGGTGAGGAGGGCGCCTGGCGCCCATACCCAGTTGGAGAAGTACAAGTTGCCGACCTCGTCGCGATCCGCAATCGCGAGATCCGGGCAGTTCGCCGTGAGGACGCTCACGATTTCGTCCTTCTCGGTGTCGAGCACGATGATGCGCGAGTCGGGTAGGAACTTCAGCGACTCCGTGTCGCTCCACGAAGCCGTGTGATAAAGAAGTCCGTCGCGCAAAACAGCGGCGCGATCCATGCCGACGTAGCCGGGTATGCCTTCGCGCTCGACGATGTCGTCCGGAAACGGAATGGTGCCGACGATCTCCAAGCTCGTCGGGTTCCACACGATGTACTCGCCGTCGCCCACCAAGTAAGCCTTCGTCTCGCTCACGATCGTCTGGTTGTAGAAGCTGGCGTCTTGGACGTGGTTGCCGAAATCGATCTTGCCTGCTGCCTCGAGCCCTCCGGCGCTGCCAATCGTGAAGCGCTCGACCGTCGGACCTTCGCCACTCGAGACGAACAAATACTTGCCCGACGTGCCCAAGTCGGCCCAGCCCGGGAACTCGCGCGCCGTCTTCAGATCGAGCTCGTCCTCGAATTCCGAGAACACCCTCACGTACGTCGTGGAACCCGAGTCGGTGCTGATCGACGTTGCCGTCGCGTACAGGGGTCCGGAAGACTCTGCGCCTTCGGCACCTTTTTCGGCGTTCGAGCAGGCTGCGAGCAAGCCAACCAGAAGGGGCAGAGCTGTGGTCTTGTTGAAAATGCGAATCATTCGCGTTGCGTAGCGGGGCAGCCCAGCGTTGTCAATCGGTGACACACGCTGCTCGTGCGCGAGCTACTCCTGGATGCGCCGTCGTTCGTCCTGAAACTGGGCGCAAAGCTGTTGGTAAGCGCGCTGCGCCGACGACCGATGGCGACCCATCACGCGCGAGGCGGCGCTCAGATTCGGCGCGTCGCTGCTCGCGAAAAATGCTCCGTCGTTTGCTGCGAGCTCGAATGCGGTAAGCCAGCGGCGTTGATGCTTGCTCAAGCGCGTACCGGCTGCGGCGGCAGCTTCACGACGACAAGCGTCCTCTTCGACCTCGAGCCAGCGCGCTTCCTCGCTTTCGGAACGATCGCGTAGCGTTGCCTCGTCGAAATCGGTCGGGGTAGCACCTAGTCGAAACCTCTTGCGCAAAGCAGCGAGTTGCTCGCGCATCATGCGCAACGCGGTGGCCCGATCTGGTAGCGGGACTACGGTCTCGCCCCATGCGGCCTCCAGCAGTCGAAGTGTCAAGGCGTCTCGCACCTCTTCTTCCGACAAGCCGGGCACGCGCCAGCGGGCAGGATAGGCTCGCTGAAGCCGCGCCAGCGAACGCGCCCAAGCCGATAAGTAGGCGATCAGGTCATCAGACTTACTCATGACTACCAAGCCAGCTGTCGAGCCAAATGTTGCGAATTTTTCGGAGGACGCAACATTTTGCGTCAAGCGTAGCTCTGCCATCATGGCTAAGACGATGCTGGTGGCCGACTGCGCGCGGTGTGCCGCGCTGTGCTGCGTCGCCCTTTCGTTCGATCGGGGCCCCTTGTTCGGTCTGGACAAGGCCGCTGGCAGGCCCTGTCCCCATCTATCTGCGCGGGCGCGGTGCACCATCTACGCTCGGCGGTCTGCGAACGGCTTTGCCGGTTGCGCCGCTTACGACTGCAACGGAGCAGGGCAGCGGGTCACCCAAGAGCTCTTCCAAGGAATGTCGTGGCAAGACCAGGCGAACCTGTTGCCTGACATGCTCGACGCATTTCGAACTCTGCGTCAGGTGCACGATTCGCTAGTCCTGCTCGAAGCAGCCATCAGACTTCGGTTGTCCGACAGCGAGCGCGAACGCCTCGAGGCACTGCGCGCTCGGCTCGACCCACCCGAGGGTTGGACGGGCACGAAGCTGGGCATGCTCGAACGAACCTCGGTGTTCGTCGACGTGGCTGCGTTTCTTCGCTCTCTGGCCGGAACAGCGCGGAGGACGCTGAAAGTAGTGCCCTAGTAGTTACCCAAAGCGCGTGCCGGGCAGCGTTCTGCACGTCAACTGTCCAGCGGCCGGCGAGTGTGGAAGCGTCGACTCATCCCCAGGCAAGAGAGCAAGCGATGACCGTGCAGTGGGCGGAGAGCGCCGCCAGGGTGATGAGGCCGGCGCCGAAGGCGCGGTTGCGAAGTGGTTGCCGGGCTCGCAGCATGCACCAAGCGTGCAGGACGCGTGTGAGCGCGTACGCTGGAAAGTAGAGCCACGCTGCCCAGGGCGTTCCGCCGAGCGCAACGTAGGCTGCACCGAACACGAAGAAGTAGGGCTGCCCTTCGCTGTCATTCCGCAGAATGCGCTGTGCGCGAACGATCAGGTCGCTCTCGTCGGCGGCTAGGCTGCCGTTCCAGTGGGCGGCGTCTTCAGCATACTGAAACCGCTTCGTGCGAATCCGCATGGCTCCCTGCAGCGAGACCACCACGACGAACTTGGAAAAAAGGACGACTGCGGCCGCGACGTAGGCGACCATCGTGAGAGCGTGCATAATGAGCACGATGAGCTCGCCTGTGGGGAACGGCTTGAACGAATCGGGCGAACACGGCGAGGCGTGCGTGGTCAGTGGAGGGGCCCTTCACACCAGCAGGTCCCAAAAGACCACCCAGCATGCCCACTATGCGTGGAAGGTTCACGTGGGGTTGGACGCCCCAGTTTGGGTAAAGTCGGGTGATGGCTCGGCGGCTCAGGAGGCTAGGGTCATCGTCGTGCCGCCGAACGTTCAGCATGCGACCGGCGCCAACGGCTGGTCGGTTGCGCTGTTCTTCGAGCCCGGCTTGCGAGCGATGCCCTGGCGCGAGGCCGGCCCTGCGTACGCGCTCAGCGGCACCCAGGCACGCCGCTTGGTTGGCATGGTGAACGAAGCGATGACGTCGAGTCGCGTCGACGTATGCGGCTTCGTCGAGCAAGTTGCTGGCGGGCTCTTCGCGCCGAAGACGACCACTGGCTCGCTGGACGCCCGAGTGAGCGCGGCGCTTGCTGCCATTCGTCGAGACGTCGACGTTGACTTGCCGCTGCTGGCTACGGCGCTTCGACTATCAGTCGACCGACTCACTCACCTCGTCTCGGAGCAGACCGGCATGCCGCTTCGACGACACGCTCTCTGGCAGCGAGTGTTACGAGTCTTCGACGCCGGAGCTCCTCCTGTCTCACTCGCGGCGGCAGCCGTCGATGCTGGCTTTTCCGACCACGCCCACATGACCCGCTCGTTTCGCCGCTTTCTCGGGCGCGCTCCTTCTGAATTTCGTGCGCCGCCGCGCGTGATCCAGCCATGGAGCTCCCGCGCAGCCCTAACCTGAACGGTTGCGTGTTTTGGCTTGGGGGCATGACGCCTCCGCGCGCTTGCCCAGTAAACGCAGCCTTGTCGGTGTTGCGCCACTCGTTGCCGAGGATCTGCTACGGTCGCGGCGCTCCGAAAGTCTTGCCACCCCTCGGCAGTTTTCTGGGACACGAAATCGAGAAGAGAAAATGGGAAATCGTTTGTACGTGGGTAACTTGTCCTTCCACTCGACTGACCAGACGCTGCGCGATGCTTTCGCGGCGCATGGCGACGTGACGGACGTGCATGTCGTGGTCGATCGCATGACCGGACAATCGCGGGGCTTCGGCTTCGTGACGATGGGCTCGCAGTCCGAGGCGAGCGCGGCCATCGAAGCCATGAACGGTGTCGACCTCGACGGTCGCTCGCTCAAGGTGAACGAGGCCGAAGAGCGCCCGGCCGGTGGCCGCGGCGGTGGCGGTGGCCGCGGCGGTGGTGGTGGTTTCGGCGGTGGCCGTGGCGGCGGCGGCGGTGGTCGTGGCGGCGGCGGCGGCGGCAACCGCTGGTGATATCGGCGAGCTCAGTTGGGCTCGCCGTCGGCGCGTTCTAGGAACGCCCGACGAGAAACGCATCCAAGCGAAGTCTAAAATGCTTCTGCCTGGGTGCGCGAAAGGACAAGAAAGCCAGCGCAAGTTGGCTTTTTTGCTTTGTGCTGACCAGAAGGTCCCGAGGGAGCGAGATCCTGACGATACTGCGTCCGGCGCTCAAGTGCGCGTGGGACGAGCGCAAGGCAGGTCCCTAATTTTCGGCGCGTCTCTCTGGATTAACGCGTGACGTGGCACCGTGACGGATCTCGGGGACCAGGCCAGGCCAATCAAAGGTCATCTCGCCTCCGGCGGTCAGCTGATTCCACCGCGGAGCCACCTCATCGAGCAGTGACACCACTCGTTGGATGCGCGCGGTATCGACGGCGGAAATCGGAGCAGCAGGAGGTGCGAAGGCGAGATCGGGTCGCTGACCGTGGCGCCGCCGCCAGGCGATGTCGGATAGGTAGGCGATGCGCTCGGAAGTCTCGAGCTGCTCTTCGTTCGCGCGTTCACGGCGCAGTCCCTGTTCGCGCCGCGCCTGCTTGCGCCGCTGGCGAGCTTGCTCGCGCGCATTCGTAGCGGTCGTTGCGGCGTAGAAGGTGCCGCCACCGCGCGCCGCCCGCCCAAACACGCCGGCCTCGAGCCCGAGCGCCGCTTCGACCACGTAGTGCACGAGATCGTGTGGAATATGCTCATCGAACCCGGGCGCCGGGTTCATGGTCTGCGCCGCTTGTCCCGGCACTTCCACGACCACCGCGTAACGGCGCTCACCGGTGCGTTGGAAGATCACGCGCATGCGCGAAGGCTGCCACGCACTTCGGCAACTTGCCAACGTATGGCGGACGCGCCAATTTCCTAAGCCTGGGGTGCGCGAAGGGACCACGAAGGCCCACGCAAGTTGGCCTCTTCCTTCGTGCGCCCGGCCGTCAGGCGGGGGGCAGGGCGCCGTCTGCGCTTGGATGCTCTGCGTCGAACTGAGGCGCGCTGCCGCCGATGTGGTCCCATGGCGCCTTTGAGCCGACGAACGTGTGCTGCTCGATTTGAACGCCAGGATCACCGTCGACGGTGCCGAGCGTGACGCCTCGAACTTTGCCGTCAAAAATGCCGCACAGCGTGGAACCACAAATACGACAGAATGCGAGTCCCCAGCCACCCGCCGCAGTGTACTCCGTTAGTTCGTCCTCACCGATGACCCAGCTGAGCGCGCTACCCTCCGGGATCTCGGCGAAGACCGACGACGCTCCGCTGAATGCCTTGCGACAGCGCGAACAATGACACGCGCTGACGCGACCGAGCGAGCCGTCAATCTTGTAGCGAACTGCGCCGCAAAAGCACCCACCGTCAAACACCATCATGCCAGCTTATGCGGATCGCGCCCGCCGAGCGAGCGCTCATGCGCGCGCGCTTACTCGCTCAAATAGCCCGCCCACAGCCGGAGCGATGGCGGTAGGACGCGCACGGGTACCAGCAGGCCATTCCTGCGGCGTTCGCACCAGACACCGTCCCTACGCACGAGCTCCGCGCGGTTGAGATAGGGCGTTGCAGCTATCGCGGTCGATACCAGGCCGGCGGCCGCGCCTAGCCAAACCGCATGGCTAGCGATTCCACAAAGCAAGCCGACGAGGAGCGCCAAGGTAAGGTCGAGCGACAGGCGTCTTAGGAGCGCGAGAGACACTGCGTGGTCTCCAAAGTGGATGCGCGCGATTGGTCCGTGTGGACGAGCAGCCTTCGTTAGGACAGCGCACTGCTCCACGAACTGCAGTAGTTCCTCGCGACGGCCCTGCTCCCAACAGGTGGCCACCAAATTGCCGGCGTTTGCCCGATAGTGCACCGCCACGTAATCCACGCGGTTTAGCCGATGCCACACTTCAATCGCCAGCACGTCCGACCAGGCGACGCGAGTTGCAGCGAGACCCGACTTGATGACCAATGCCTCGTCCTCCGGGCTCAGCGACTGCGCAGTCCGCGCGAGACGTAGCCTGAACCATCCCTCGAGCGAGCCGAGAAACAGGGCGAACGTAAGCGCCAATCCCTGCCCTTGCTCCGCCCACGAGAGCGTTGGCAAGGTGTAGGTTACCGCACGCACGAGGAAAATCGCCAAGGAGCTGCTCCGCGCAGCAGCGGTTCTCGCGGAAAATGCGTGCATCGGTGTCAACCTCATGAGCCGAAACGTCGCGTGCCAGGCAGACCAGAGAACCGCCGTATTACGTCTATCATCTGGTCCAGGCTCAGGCTCCAACGCTCCTGAGTTTCGCCTTCGAAGTAGTGGACGTCGGCACCGATGCTCGGGCCCACCGAGGCCGTTATTCCGTTTGGTTGCCGCGGGCCGCCAGGTGCTGATGTCGCATGGTTGATTGCAGCCCCACCGGCAGGCGTGTTGATGCCGTGCTCTGCACCTCAGCCCCAGAACTTCCGCACATCTGCGACCGCACTGGCTTGCCCAGATATTCCCACCGACACTCCCGGCGCGATCGCGGTTCCCCAAGCGCCACTAGTGAACACCGAGATCTTCGGCTCCGTGAAATCCACGACTACTCCGACCGAGGCCTCGCCCCCAATGGCAATTCCAGGACCAGCTGCCGCGCCACCGCCCACGGCCAGCGCTAGCCCGCGGTGTGGGGCGTCGGTTCCTTGGGCTAAGGACCGACGGTCGTCGACCAGACGCCGAACGGAAGCCTCCGTCGGGGGGTCGAGCGCTCGGCTTTCGAGTCGCGCTGGCTCCTGGACAAGACTGGCACCGGCTTCCAGCTCAGCAGGTGTGGGTTCTGGGATGGGTGAGATCGAGGTCCCTGAAACACGTGCAGTTTCCATGACCCACGTTCGGCCAGTGCTGACATCAGTTGCCGAGACCTTTGTGCTGAGCGCCGATCCGTTGTGGGCGTTCCGAATGGCGCTCCTACCCGGGAAATTACGGACTAGCTGACGGGGCGTTCGCTGGCGCTAGTCCGCTGGGTGTTGGGATCGTGAGCGTCCGCTGACGGAATGCCGCGAACGCGCCGAGCGTCCGCGTAGGCGGCTCAAGGAGACCGGCGTGATGCCCAAGTAGGAAGCGATGTCGTAGTTGCGAAGCAGGGGCAACAGCTTGCGATGAGATTGCCGGAAGCGGGCGTAGCGCTCACTGGCGCTGAGCGTGAGGAGCTCGTGGGCGCGGGTTTCGCGTTCCAGCAACGTGAGCTCGGCCAGACGCCGTCCGATGATCTGGAAGCAGGTATGCCGATCATAGAGCGCGTCGAGCTCGGACCAATCCAACACGAAGAGCTCGCTGTCGCTGAGTGCCTCCACGCTCAGGTAGGAAGGTGCACCAGTGAGCAGCGAGACGTACGCGCCCACCACCGCCCCCGGTCCCCCGAATCCGCGCACGATAGCCTTCCCCTTGGGCGTGACGTGAACCTTGCGGAACAGACCCGTGACCACGAAGCCTACCTGGTCGGCCACGTCACCCGCCCTGGTGAGGAATTCGCCGCGCTTCAGTCGGCAGAGCTTTAGGCGTCCGACGAGATGAGCAACCTCCTTTCTCGGAAGGGGGCTCAGTTGCTCGAGTATCGGTAGCACGTGCGCTTCGGCCAGCGCTTTGTTATCCCTGGTTAACGACATCGATCGAGATTTGGCGGAGAGTCGCCGCGGTGTCGAACTTTCTGCTGATTGCCAAGGCGGGTGGCTCGGGCGAGGCCGCGGAGAATACCTGCGAGGCCATTGGGCGCGTGGCGGCGCTGCGACCACCTCTTGGGGTGGAGGTGGGGCTCGAAATTGACCTGCGGCTGAGCGCTGACGGTCGCTTCGTGGCGCTTCATGATGCGCGCCTCGAGCGCACGACCGAGGGTCGGGGTTTGGTGCGCGAGCGTAGTCTTCACGAGCTTTGCCGTTTGAAAGCAGGTCCGCACGGCGAGCGCGTCCCGAGCCTGCCGGAGGTGTTGGAGGCTGCTGGCGATTGCCCCTTGCTGCTCGAGATCCATGACAACAGTAGTGCTGCTGCGACGGCAATCTGTCACGAGCTTGCAGGAATTCCGTCTCCGCGCCGACAGCACCTTTGGGTTGCGAGCGAACATACTCGGGTCGTCAACGCCGTGCGTCGCTTGGACCCAAGGCTCCGTACCGCAGCGACCAAGCGCGAGGCCTGGGCGAAGCTGCTGCTGGGTTGGGCGGGACTCGCGCGATTCGCCGCACGGGGTCACGTGTGGGTCGTCCCCGAACGTCACGCAGGCCTGCAAGTCGTGACCGAGCGCTTCATCGCTGAGGCTCAGGCTGCACGTGACTCGGTTTGGGCGTTCGTCGTCGATGATGCCGCGACGCTCGAGCGCCTACGAGCATGGGGTGTCGGTGGCTGCCTGACCACGCTGCCTGCACGACTAATCGCCGCGCTAGCCCGTTCGTGATCGGTGCAGCCTCAGATCGCTGAACCAGGCACCATGACGTGTCCCGGGCAATATCGACGCCGGGCGCGTTGTTAGCCGAGCGGCAGCGGCAAGGTGAAATAGAACGTGGCGCCTTGCTGCTCTTGCCCCTCGGCCCAGACTCGCCCTCCGTGTCGGGCGACGATCCGCTGCACGATAGCGAGGCCTATGCCGGTGCCCGGGTAGTCTCGCTCCAAGTGGAGGCGCTGAAAAGGTTGAAACAGGCGCTGCGCGTAGGACTGATCGAAGCCCGCACCGTTGTCTCTGACGAAATAGGTAGGGGTGTCGTCACCCGCGAGCCGGCCTACGCAGACCTGCGCGTTGGGTTGAAAGCGCGTGAATTTCCAGCTGTTTTCGAGCAGGTTCTCCAAAACGATTTGTAGCAGTCGTGGGTCAGCGAAGGCGGTGAGGCCGCCCTCCGTCTTGAATTTCACCTCGCGGTTCGGCTGGAGCTCCACGAGGTTGGCTGCAACGATCTCGCTCAGCTTCGAGAGCGAGATCGTGTGGCGATTCAGTGGTGCGCGCGACACGCGTGAGAGATTCAAGAGCTCGTCGATTAGCTCCGCCATCCGCTCTGACGCACGTCGCACGCGCCTGAGGTAGTCCTGTCCCTCGTCGTCCAGCTGCCCGGACTTGTGAGTCAGCAAAGCTTTGCTGAAGCCATCGATGGTGCGAAGGGGGGTGCGCAGATCGTGCGACACCGAATAGCTGAATGCCTCGAGCTCCTGGTTGGCTTGCTCCAAGTGCACCGCATGCTCGTGCCGAGCGCGCGCCAGCGCCACGTGGGTGCGCACGCGGGCCAACAGCTCTCGCGCGGCAAACGGCTTGGTGAGGTAGTCGTCGGCGCCAGCCTCGATCCCTTCGATCGCGGCCTCGTCACCCGCGCGTGCCGACAGTAAAATGAGTGGGATCTGACTGGTGCGCGGGTCGTTTCGCAGGGCGCGCAGCAGTCCAGTCCCACTGAGCCTGGGCATCATCACGTCGGCCAGGATCAAGTCTGGTTCGAACGTCGGGGCGAGCTCCAGCGCGGCCTGGCCATCCGGAACCGTGGCCACCTGATAGGTGCTTTGGAGCAAACCAGCGATGTAGGCGCGCATATCGGGGTTGTCGTCGGCGAGCAGCACCTTGCCGTGTTTGATTGCTGCGTCGTCGTCGGCGGCGCCTTCGAGCTCTGCCGCTGCGTCGGGCGGTTCGACAATCGAGACTTGAGACCATTGTAGTGCGTCCTGGACGTAGGCAGCCACATCGGTGCCGGTCGGTTTCGCAGAGACGTTCAGCTCGAGGAGCTCGGCGGGCAAGTGTGCGCTACCGAGCGGGACCGTTACCGTGAAGCAGCTGCCCTGGCCCTCGGTGCTGTCGACCCGCGCGTCGCCCGAGTGGAGCTTGGAAAGCTCTCGCACGAGGGCCAGGCCTATGCCTGAGCCCTCGTGTGTCCTCGAGCGCGCGCCGAGGACACGCTGAAAGCGCTCGAACAGCTGGGGTAACTCACGAGCGGCGATGCCGATGCCGGTGTCTGCAACGGTGAGCTCTGCCGCGCCGTCCTTGGCGCGCAGTCGCACGTAGATGCCGCCATCGAACGTGTGTTTGAAGGCGTTCGACATCAAGTTGAGGACGATCTTTTCCCACATGTCGCGATCGACGAAGACCGGCTCTGGAATGGGCTCGATCTCTACCGTTAGCGTGAGCCCGGCTCGCTCGATCGCGGAGCGAAACAGGCTGGCGAGCTCCGACGTGAGCGTGCCCAGCTCCGTGGGGCGATAGCGGGCGAGCGTGCGTCCTGCTTCCAGACGCGAGAAGTCGAGTAGGTTGTTGACGAGCTTGAGGAGCCGCAGGGTGTTGCGGCGGGCGGTCTCCAGTCGCTGTCGGCGGTGTTCCGGGAGCGGGTGTTCTCGCTCTGCCAACTCGTCGTCGAGTGGTCCCGCGATCAACGTGAGCGGCGTGCGAAATTCGTGACTGACGTTCGAAAAGAAGGCCGTCTTGGCGCGATCGAGCGCGGTCAGTTGTTCGGCGCGCCGGTGCTGCGCCTCGTGGGCGTGCGCGCTCGCCCAATTGGTGGCGATGGCGTCGGCTATGCGCTCGATGAAAGCAACGTAGTCATCGTCCAAAGCGAGACGAGAGCTCAGCGCGGCAACGAGCACGGCCCCTGGCGAAGCCGCGCCCGGTAGAGTGATGGGCAGCAGCAGAGCGCTGCTCGGTGCTTCCGGGTACGGCGCGCAATCGAACTTGCCGAAGCGCTCGCCGAGATCCCGCAGCCACTGTCGTCGATTCGCGGGTACGACGCTGGCGAGGGGCCACGGCGCCTCCGGGGTCGGAGCATCCAAGTCGATGCTCGGGGGACAGCACTGCTCTGGAGCCGAACGAGTGCGTGCGATGAGGTCGGCGCCCTTTCCTCTCGCGTCGATGCCGTAGAGGAGCGCGAAAGGCACGTCGTGCGTCGCGGTGTCGAGAACATGCACCGAGGCGGCCAACGCGTCGCGCGCGCTTGCGGCGCCGGCGCCGGCAGCGATGATGTCGCGGAGCAATCGCGTGCGGCGTTCGCTGAGTACATTGCTCGTGGTTTCGATGATGGTCAGCAGCACGCCGGCTACCGTCGCCTGGTTGCGGTCGCGCACCGGACTGAACGAAAACGTAGCGAAAGCCTCCTCGAGCACGCCCGTGCGGTCCAGGTAGAGCCTGCCATCCTCCACGTAGGCGCTGCGACCACCCAGGGCCTGCTCGAAGCAAGGACCAAGGACGGGCCAGGCAGACTCCCAGCACTTGCGCATGTCCTGGCCCAGGGCAGTTGGGTGCTTTTCCCCACAGAGCCCTGCAAAAGCGTCGTTATAGAGCTGTACCCGTGCCGGCCCCCAGGCGATCGCGAAGGGAAATTGCGAATCTAGACAGAGCGCGACAGTTTGCGTGAGCTCGGCGGGCCAGCGGTCGAGCGTGCCGAGCGCAGTTCGGCTCCAGTCTCGACCTGCGATGAGTCTCGCGGTGAGGCTGCGAGCGGGCGCCCAGCGCGGGAGCTCCTCTCCCGACAGCTGGGTGACGTCGTCCCTGAAAGCCGGACTGTCAACCATGCTCGGTTTCCCTCTGCAATCATGAGCTTGCACCTAGTCGGTAACAGCCGTCCACTCATCGGATGCTATCGACGAAGTACCAATGCCAGCTCGCGAATCGGCGCAGTCGACAGCCATGCGCGTGACAAGAAATCCCGGAATGGGACGCTCGGCAAAATCGAGGAGACGGACGCGGAGGAACCGGAAGGCTAGGCGGACATGTTCGGACATGATGGAAGTCATGATGAGGAGGAAGTCATGATGAGAGTAAGAAAAGAAGGGAGAAGAGGACCGGATTCTGGTAGCTCTCGATCTGATCACTCCGCGACCGGTCAGGGTCTTGTGAGGCTGGCGCGTCAGCGATCGTCAGGGGAAGCGCATGGATACGATCACGCCGTTGAATGCCAGCCCTTCGTTGCGAGTCCTTCTCGTTGAAGACTCGCCTGACGATGCACAGCTCGTGAGTCTCGAGCTGATGAATCAGGGCTATGCCGCGAAGATCACGCGTGTGGACACGTTGAAGGGCCTCGCAAAAGCGCTCGACGACGGCCCCTGGGACGTCGTGCTCTGTGACCATCGACTTCCTGGTATGGACGCATTGTCGGTCCTGACGCAGGTCCAAGCGCGCGGGCTCGACGTGCCATTCATCATCGTATCGAGCGCCATCGCCGAAAGTAGTGCGATCGAGGCGATGCGCGCTGGTGCGCACGACTTCTTGTACAAGGATAGCCTGGGCAAGATTGGGGCCATCATCGAGCGCGAAACTTGCGAGGCGGAGCTACGCTCGGAGCGCCGGCGGATGCAGCAGCAGCTCCTGCTTGCAGATCGACTGAGCTCGGTCGGCATGCTGGCTGCGGGTATTGCGCACGAGATCAACAACCCGCTCGCGTACGTACTGGGTAATCTGGACTTTGCGCTCGCCCGGCTCGGCTCGGCGCCCTCGCTCGACAGCGCCGAGTTGGCTGAGGTCGTCCAGGCGCTCGGGCAAGCTCGTGAGGGGTCCGCCCGTATCAACCACATTACTCGCGATTTGAAGGTCTTTTGCCGGAGTGACGCGGAGCCCACATCCGGTCCAGTCAACGTACGCCGGGTCATGGAGTCGTCGATCAGCATCGCTTGGAATCAGATCCGCCATCGCGCGCGTTTGACGCGGCGTTTCGAGCGGGTGCCCGTCGTGAACGGCGACGAGCACCGCTTGGGGCAGGTCTTTTTGAACCTGCTGGTCAATGCGGCTCAAGCCTTTCCCGATGACAAGATCGCGCAGAACGAGATCGTCATCGCCATCAGCTCCGGCGGCGGCAAGGTGGTGATCGAGGTCCAGGACAACGGCAAGGGCATGTCGCCCGAGCAGCAGGCCCGCGCCTTCGAACCGTTCTTCACCACCAAGGCGCCCGGAGTCGGCAGTGGCATCGGCCTTTCGCTTAGCCGCAGCATCGTGACCGACATGGGAGGGGAGATTGGGTGCGAGAGCAGGCGTGGCAGTGGCACCACTTTCCGCGTCGAGCTGCCTGCGCAGGAAGCAGTCGTCCTCTCCACTCGTCCGCCGCGCGCAGAGTTGCCGATTCTGCCGAAGGCCCGCGTGTTGGTGATCGACGATGAACCGGCGTTGTGCGCGGTCGTGCGACGACTCCTGCGCGGAGAACACGAAGTGGTAGGCTTCGTGGACGCGGCAGCCGCGCTCGAACGGCTCAAGCAAGATCCCGACTTCGACGTGATTCTATGCGACATCATGATGCCGCACGTGTCGGGCATCGAATTTTACGAGCGGCTCGGCGCGCGGGACGCAGACCTGGTCGGACGCATCGTGTTCATGACGGGCGGTACGTTTCACGCAGCGGCCAAGGCGTTTCTGCGAACGGTGCCCAATCAGGTGCTCGATAAGCCCTTCGAGACGCACGCGCTGCACGAGGTGCTGGCGCGCGTGCTCGAGTCTCGCGCCATCTCCGGTACTTGGCGCACGGCTAACGTCGGTCAGGCAATGTAGCGCTCGCGTTGAAGCCCGGCGCGCTCATGTCCAAGCAGCGCTCGACGTTGACGACCCCCTGTTGACGCAGTCGCTCGCTGCTGGCTCGCACGAGCTCGCGCCCCGTTTCTCCGCCGATCAGCGCGCCGCGCCTCGCGGTCGCGCAGTCGGCGAGGTAGCTCATGTCGCAGTCGTACAGGCCAGCGATGGCGAGGTCGAGGTGTTCCAAGGCTTGCCGTTGGTCCCCATCTAGGGCATGCGAGCAAGCGAGGAGATGACGGCCCAAGGGTGGCGCGTACCTCGGGTGATCGGCGAGCAGGCGCTGGGCGCAAGTCGTTGCGAGCCGCTGTAGCTCGAGCTTATCGCCACCATCCTCAACGGCGGAAAGGGCCGCGAGCCCTCGTTCGAAGGTCGTGAAGACGCGCAGCACGTGGACGCTCAAGAAGTGTGTGGCTTCCAGACGCGCGTAGTCGGCCTCCATGGTCTGATGGGCCAAGCGCCCATTGCCTCGGTAGCGATGCGCAGAGACGCTCGCCATCAAGCTGCCCCAGTGCCCACCCGTGAAGCGGTCCGAGAAGGCCGAACCGGTGTTGGGAAAGTCGCGGGCCATGCGCAGCGCGCTCTCGGGATCGTCGGCGACGATCGCGGTCATGGCTGCCGGATAGAGCAGGTGCATCAGGGCAAAGCGGTCGGCTCGCTCTTGGGCTTCGCGCACGGCTTCTGGAACGCGCTGCGCGGCCTCTTTGAGCTCGCCACTGAGAACGAGCGCGTTCATGGCCCACGCGACTGCGTTGGCGAGCTCCCAATGCACGCCGCGGCAGCGCTCGCGCATCGTCTGCTCGGCGGCGTCGAGGGTGACGTGCGCGGCCCGCCATTGTCCCGAAAACATGCGCACCAGGCCAGCCGCCAAGCGCGCCAACGCCAACGCATACGAATCGTCGCTGCGCGTCGCCAGGTGCTCTGCAATCCTGACCAACTCTTCAATCCGGTCCCGCTCTTGGACTTCGACCGCCGCGCGACCCGACGCTTCGATGGCGAGCGCTCGACAGATTCGGATCGGCTCGCCACCGTCGAGCGCCAAGATCAGATGCCGCGCGCCGTAGTCTGCGGCTCGGATCGCATCGAAAACGGCCAGGCCGGAGCTGGCCGCAAACGCCACGTCGATGCGCTCGAGCTCCTCCGCAGAAGCCGCTTCGCGCGCCTCGAAGCACAGCCCGCGCTGGCGCAGCTGCTCGCGATTGCTCCGCAGGCACTCTCGCGCCCAGGCGTTGGTTTCGGGGTAGGGGATCTCGACATCATCGAGGGCCTCACGCAAGAGCTTCAGCCCCACGGTCTCGCCACCCGTCTTTAGGAAATGCTCGGCTGCTCGGCGGCGGAGCGCTGTCCGTTCTGCCGGCGGAGCGTGGTGAACGGCGCTGGCGTAGGCCGCCGCTGCTTCCGCAGCATGGCCGGCCGAGAGCAGCGCGTCTGCGACGCTCCGTTCCAACTGCCAGCGCGGATGCGCAACCTCGAGCTCGATCGCTTGCCGGTAGAGGCCGGCCGCGCGCAGAAAGGCCAGGCCGGTTTCTGCAGCCTGCGCCGCTGATAGCACGTGACGCCGCGCGCCAGCTTTGTCCCCAGCCGCCAGGAAGTGCTCGACCAACGCGCCCGGGTCGGCGCCACCGTTGTTTTCGAGCGCCGAGGCCAGATTCGAGTGCAATGCGCGCTGGCGCTCGCTCGCGATACGCCCCATCAAGCTGTCGCGAATCCGCCCGTGGTAGATGTCGACCAGCTCGCGCTCGCCGCTGGTCAGGGTGCGAGTCAGCTTGGCTACGCGCAGCCGTGCGTGCAGAGAGCCGGCGTCGCGCAGGCCTGCTACGTCTTCGGCCACTGTGGTCGGTAGCGGTCCGCCGGCGATGCACAGGACCTCGAGCAAGGCTCGTGCTTCCTGGGGAAGCTGGTCGACGCGACCTCGAATGACGGCATCGAGTGAAATCAAACCGCTGGTGTCGTCGGTCGTCGTGCTGCGCTGCCAGGTGGATAGCTCGGAAACGAAGAGCGGGAGGCCCTGGGATTCTTCGGCGATGCGCTTCACGGCCGCCGGAGCAGTCGCTGCTTCGTCCCCGAGCGACAGCGCTGCCAAGCGCATGCTGTCCTCGTAACTGAGCGGGGTCAGCTCGATGCGTTCGACGCGTAAGCTGGGCGCCAGGCGCTCGGCCATTGCCAGTAGCGCGCCCAGGGCGGGGCTCTTGCCGAGCGACTCCGAGCGAAAGCTGCCGAGCAGCAGCATGGTGGGAGCGCCGGGTACCCGCAGCACTTGCTCCAGTAGCGCGACGCTGTCGACGTCGGTCCAATGCAAGTCGTCGATGTAAACGACCAGCGGTCGCTGCTTGGCGATGGCTACCAGCAGCGACCGAAGTGCCATGAACGCGCGGCGTCGCAGCTCCTGCGGCTCCTTCACCTCGGGCCAGAGCCAGCTCTGCTCTTCCAGCGCCGGGACACCCCGCAGCACCGGGAAGACGCGCAATAGCTCGGCGGCATTGGCGGGTAGCAGCTCGCCTAGTTCTTGCGGTGTCGCCAGCATCAGCCAGCGCGACAGCTCGTCGACTACGCTGTCGAGCCCCTTGAACGGTACGGCCTCGCGTTCGTAGCAGCGCCCAGAGAGCACGAGCGCGCGCGGCGTTTGCCCCGCCTCCTTCAGGAAGCGCTGGATGAGCGTCGTCTTGCCGATGCCGGATGCTCCAGACACGAGGGCGACGACGCTCTCGCGTTCGGCGATGCGCTCCACGCCCTGCCGCAAAACCGTGAGCTCGCGCTCACGGCCCACGAAGGAAGCCGACACACTCGCCATCGTCGAGACGCTCGACGAACGGCCACGCGCGCGTGGCTGCGGTTGGCCGGCGCGCAGGCGGGCCATGATCTCGGCGCCATCGGGGCGAGCCTCTGGTTCTCGCTCCAGCAGCGCCAAGCACAGCGCCTCCAGATCGGCCGGCACGCCTCCGACGACCTCGCTCGGTCGCCTTGGCTTGCTCTCTTCCTTGGCCAGCACGAGCTGCGCGAACGTGCCGCGAAACGGCAGCTGGCCAGTCAAGGCTTCGTAGAGCATCACGCCCACGGCATAGAAATCGGCAGGGGGGCCGACGCGCTGGCCGCGCGCTTGCTCGGGCGCCATGTAAGACGGCGTTCCCATCACGGTGTCTTCGGTTCGGTCAGACGTGCTCTCGAGGTCGGCGACTACGCCGAAGTCGAGCAACACGACGCGGCCCTCTGCGGTGACCATCACGTTGGAGGGCTTGATGTCGCGATGGAGACGGCCGGAGGCGTGAATGGCGAGCACGCCTTCGAACAGCCCGAGCAGGGCGGGGCGCAGGCGCGCTACGTTGCCGACGAGCTCTCCGCTGTTCGGCTTTGCCAGAGCTGAGCCGATCGTTCCATCAGGCCTGACGGAGCTGATGCGGGTGCGCTGCGTACCGACGGTCTGATGGTGCTTGCTAGGTTCGACGTGCGTGAGCGTGACGTTGCTGGCTCGTTCGCTGGTGCGCACGTGCTTGACGAAGTGCGCGCCCTCCAGCAGCTCCATGGTGAAAAACCACTGATCGCCTTCGGCGAAGAGGTCGTACAGCTGCACAACCGAGGGGTGCGCGATGTCGGCCAGCGCGCGAAACTCCTTCTTGAAGAGCAGTAGCGCTTCCGGATAGACGCGCGTCATGGTCTTCAGCGCCACGACCGAACCGCGCTGGAGATCGCGCGCGCGATAGACGACTCCCATCCCTCCGTGGCCGAGGGTGCTCTCGATGATGAAGCGGTCGTTACCTCTGAAGTCGGGCCGCGCTGGTTCGGTCTTCAACGCAACTCATCAGGCTACATGACGTCTCGTCGTGGGCAATAGCGCTGTGGCGCCACAGGTGGTGACCCGGCGCCTACATGGCAACACGCGATCGCCCATGGGCGCCGATGGGCTAGGGTGTGCCGGGAGCGCCGCTGCTTCAGGCGAGAATCACGGTATGGCGCGCGCGTGGCTCGAGCGCAGCTCCCGCGGCGCCGCGTGCGCTCGCTGTTCGAGCTTGCGCGCCAGAACGAGGTCGAAGGCTGCGTGCAGCGAGACCTTCGGTGCAGCGGTCGCGTTATGGCAAACCGACAACGCCGCCACGCCCGAAATGCGAACCGTGTCGCTGGCATCGCTCGTGACGAGGTCGCGCACGCAGAGCTCTACTGCGAAAGCGGCGTTCTAGGGCTTCTAGTAGCCAATGTCGTTGGGTGTGGTGCAGTGGGCTACGCAGCCTCGTTCGCCAAAAATCAAACGAACAAATAGCCGTTCCCCCGGAAACGCAGTGATGGAACCGTTCGAGGTTTCTTTGGCCAGGGAGCGACGACTTCAATGCTTAACGCGGTGACAAGAGGGTTGGCGGTCGTGCTCGGGGGAATCGCTTTGGCGCCGTGGGCTTGCGGAGATGGCGAAGGGGCATCTGAACCTGCACAAGGTGGTTCGGACGCTTGCTCAGACGTGGCAGGTTGCGGTGCGGGTTTGGACGGTGGCGCACCAGCTGCGGGAAACGACTCGGGCGGCAGCCCTTCTCGCGCCGGTGCCGCGGCGAGTAGCGGCGAAGCAGGTAGCGAGAACAATAGCGCGATCGGTGGAGCGGGGGCCGAAGGCGGGTCGACCACGGAGGCGGGCTCCCCCGCACAAGCTGGCGCCGGTGGCGAGACGATCGTCGGGTGCGGCGGCATCATCGACGACTTCGAAGACCTGAACAGCCTGCTGTGTCAGGACAGCTCGCAAAACGGTGAATGGTTCGCTTGGCACGATCAGGGCACGGCGTCGCTCGTAGGGAGCGGCGTCGGGAGCGGTGTCGTGCCCTCGACGCTCGACGCACCGCGCGGGACGAGCCACGCCGCTATGCACTACGCGTGGTCCGGCACGACAGCAGCAGGCTTGGGCACGAGCTTGCTACGGGTCGGAGCGCAGGCCATCGACTTCGATGCGACGGCCCACGCTGGTGTCACCTTCTACGCCAACCTGGATGTTGGATCCGGACGGCGCCCAGGCAGC
>JBEHXA010000008.1:0-33520 GCA_048498935.1 Myxococcota bacterium | reverse complement strand
AGATGGCGCAGGCGGGCTGGGGAACGGACGCCCGCTTCACCCCCGAGCGCATCGTGAGCCTGACTTTCAGCGGGGCCGTGAAGAACTTGCCGCTCGAATTTTGGCTCGACGACGTCGAGCTCATCACCAACGCCGCCCCGCCAAAGCCCGCCGCGCCGTAGCATGCGCTGGCTGTGGGCTACCGCACTGGGGCTCACGCTCACCGGCTTCGGCTGCGGTGGAGCGGCGCAGCGCGGCGCCGCCCGAGCCGATCTGGAGCTAGCGCCCGCGGCCGAGCTGCTGCCGGCGCGCGCCCGCCGTTTGAGCAACCTCGAGCTGGAACGGAGCCTCACGGCTTTCATTGGCTCGCCGACACGCATCGCGAGCGAGCTACCGCCGGATATCCGACAGGAAGGGTACACGCCCAACGCGATTCAGGACATTTCGGCGGCGTGGGCGACCAGCTACGCGAGCTTGGTGCGCGAGCTCGCCGAGCGCAGAGCCCTGGATCGCCCCGAGCTCGCACCCTGTCGAGGGCTCGAGCGAGCCGACTGCCGCACACGTACCGTGAGTGAGCTCGGCGAGCGCGCCTTCCGTCGACCGCTCGCGCCCAGCGAGCGCAGTGCCCTCGAGAAGCTGGTGGAGGCTGCAATCGCGGGCGGCGCCAGCGAAGCGAGCGCCAAAGCGCTGCTGGTTCGTGCACTGCTCGAGTCGCCGAGCTTTCTTTACGTGACCGAGCTCGGTCCAGGTGGTGCGCCGGGCTCGCGCGTTCGGCTTGACGGCTACGAGCTCGCGTCGCAGCTCGCTTTCACGCTGCGCGGCGCGCCCCCGGACGCGGAGCTGCTGCGTGCGGCCGGTGCAGGCAAGCTCGCCGCTGGCCAGGCGCGCATCGAACAGGCGCGCCGTTTGCTGGCGATGCCCGATACCCGCTACCAGTTTCGTCGCTTTGCGCTCGAATGGTTGGAGGTCGATGGGCTCGCGCTGACCGCGAAAAATAGCTCACTTTATCCGAGTTACGAAGCGCTCGCGCCGTTCATGCTGGCGGAGACCGAGAACTACGTGGACGAAGTAATGGTGAACGGAGGCGCCTCGGTGCAAGCGCTTTTGGCGGGTGGCTTCGCATCGGTGGGGCCGGAGATGGCTCGTTTCTATGGTCTCTCCACCTACGGCGCTCGCGCGTCACTACGCGGGACGGGCCGATTGGGGGTGCTGCAACAAGCGAGCTTTTTGGCGGCGCACGCGCACGAGGACGTCACTAGCCCGGTCAAGCGCGGAGACTTCGTGATGCGGAAGCTCCTCTGCGAACGCATCAAGCGCCCCGCCGAGATCGGGATCGAGGTCGTGATGCCGCGCCCCGTCGCGACGCTCACCAACCGGGAACTATTGAGCCAGCACGTCATGGATCCAGCGTGCGCGTCGTGCCACGAAACCGTCGACGCCATCGGTTTCACGTTCGAGCGCTTCGACGCCATGGGCCAGGCGCAGTCTAGCGACCACGGCAAGCCCATCTCGACCAGCGTGAGTGTGCGGCTTGCGGGTGATGCCGCAGCGCGCCAGCTCGCTTCGAGTGAAGACCTGACCCGGGCGCTCTTGCAAGTTCCGGCCGTTTCCGAGTGTTTTGCGCGCCATGCCTTTCGTTACTTCAGCGCGCAAGCGGACCCGAGGGTGGAGGCATCCTTCCTCGCGCTCCGCGCGCAGCTGCCGGCCGACCAGCGTGATAACCTGTTCGACGTGCTGCTCGCGTACGTTGGAAGCGATCTCTTCGCGCTGCGCCGGGTGCCGCAATGAGCGCGCTGTCACGACGCCGATTCTTGGCCGCCCTGGGCGTCACCGGTGCCTGGCTTTCGCGCGAAGCGCCCGCGCTGGCTGAACCGGGCGCGAACGGCTCGGCAGTGCCTCTCCGCTACGTCGGCGTTTACACGCCGCACGGCCGCGCGCACGAGCTGTGGCAACCGGCCGCCGACTTCGACATCGCCTACCCGGGCTCCAGCCTGCAGCCCTTCGACGACGCAGCCTCGTTCGGTCGGAGCTTTCGCGATCGCCTGATTGTCCTCGACGGTATCGATCTGAGCGCCGGTATCGAGGTGGGCACGACCGGGCACGACGGCTCGCGCGTGATCTTGACCGGCAGCGGAGCCGACGGGAAGAACTCATCGCTCGACCAATTTCTCGCCGTCGAGCGGGGACTCGGAGCCAGCACTCCCCACACCAGCCTGGTCCTGGGCGTCGGCAACGACAGCACCGAGGTCGGCTGGAACATCAGCTGGTCACGCGGCGGCACACCGGTCCCGAAATGGATCGACCCGTCGCGCGTGTACGCGGAGTTGTTCGGCAGCCCGCTCGGCGCCCGCCGAGAAGAGCTGGCCGAGCAGCGCAGACTCGGCAAAAGCGTGCTCGACCGCGTGCGCGCCGACCTACGCGCGCTCACGCAGCGCGCGCCCCGGAGCGAGCGCACCAAGCTCGAGCAACACGCCACGGCCCTGCGCGAACTCGAAAAGCGCCTGGATCCGCCGACACGGTCCTGCGCCGCGCCCACCCCGCCCCCCGCCTTCGAGCGCGTCCGAGCCTACGGCGGCGGCGAGCCGTACTTCGACGCCATCACCGATCTACAGGTAGACCTACTGGCCCGAGCCATCAGCTGCGATCTGACTCGCTTCGCCACGCTGCACCTCGCCGATCTCACGCGCAGTCGACTGATCGCGGAGCTACCCGAAGACGTTCACTCCGAAGTCTCGCACCGTTACGACGCGCGCGACGCCGTTCACGCCGGCACGCCCGAGAGCTGGCGCAAACTCGGGATCCAGAATCGCTACAGCTACTCCAAGGTCGCGCGGCTGCTGCAGCGGCTCCATGAATCAGGCGATCTGGACGCCACGCTGCTGCACGTATCGAGCGACATGGGGGACCCGGCGCGGCACAGCTCGCGTCAGGTGCCCACCCTGCTCATTCCGGGCAGCGCCTTCGGGGTGCAGGGTGGGCGTTACCTCGACCTGCGGAGCGGCGAAGGCCTGAAGCAGGGCGTGCCCAACAACCGCCTGCTCGTCTCGCTGTGTCGGCTGTTCGGCGCCGAAGTCGAACGCTTCGGGCAGTCCAGAAATCCCGCCCTGCTCGCAGGCGAGCTGAGCGCGCTGCGCGGCTAGATCTTGGCGCCGTGCGCCGCGAAGGGGCGCGTCTTCTCGACGATGCGGCGAGCGATGCTCGGGTCGACCAGCAAGCGATCGAAAGCGTCGTAGTTGAACGAGCGCTTTTCGGTGGCGGACTCGGCATCGAGCGCGTCGACCACGCAGTCGGCGATCATGATCAGCCGCACGTGCGGCGTGGCAGCGGCAGCCGGATCGTGATGAGCCGCGCAGGCATCGACGATCTCGGTCGGCAGCTTCCAGGCCATGGCCACCTCGGCTCCCGCGCTCTGGTGGTACTTCTTCACCAAACTCTCGACCAACGCCGTGTCAGCGCGCTGCTTGAGGCCGTCCAAGATACGATAGATGCGCGCCTCACCGATGTCGTGAAGCAGCCCGCTCATGTAGTCGTACTCGCTCCCGATCGACAGCTCGCGGCTGATCACTCGCGCGGCGTGCGCTGCGAGCACGCTGCGCCGAAACGAAGCCTGCACTGCCGACTGATAGCGTTTGAGCCCGCCCGAGGTGGACGCATAAACGACCTGAAAGAGCAGATCGCGCGTGCTCGCGAGCCCCAACCTCACGATGGCCGATTGGGTCGAGCTGGTGACCCAGCCGCGAAAGTAAATCACGCTATTTGCCACCGACATGAAGCGCGCCGCAATCGGCGGGTCGGTGTCGACCAGCGAAGCCAGGTCGGTGATGCGCGCGTCCGGATCGTTGGCGAGACGAATCGCCGACTGTGCTACCGCCGGCAACACCGGCAGCGCAGCCCGACCGGTCTTGAGTCGCTTGACGAGCTCGCGCTCGAGCTCGCCCATGCCCGGTTCCTCGGACGACACGACGGCTTCACTCGGCACTACCTGGCTGTGCATCGAGTCGGCCTCGGGCGAAGCGCTCAGTGAATGCTGCGCGCTCATCCCGAGCGCAGCCTTTCGAGCGGGATCAGCGGAACGTCGCTGATGTTGACCACACTCGACTGAGGCTTCTCGGGGGGCGACGTGAACGGAATGCCGACGTCGCTCGAGCCGCGCGCGTCCTGTTCGACCGCCTGCGGCAAGCTTTGCCCAGGCGCGACCAGCACCACGCGATTGCGTCCCGTGCGCTTGGCCGCGTAGAGAGCCATATCGGCGCGGTGGAGCAGCTCTTCGCTGCGCTCGTCGCTCTGCCTGGGATCGAACACCGTGGTACCGATGCTGATCGTGAGCTTCGCAGGCCCGCCCTTGGGCGGCAGCATGGCTTCAACCGAGCTGCGCAGCCGCTCGGCCACCAACCGAGCCGACTCTGGACCAGCTCCGGCGACTACAGCGACGAACTCCTCGCCACCGTAGCGACCCACCACGTCGCCTGGGCGAAGCGCCGCCTTGAGCACGGCCGCTACCGCGACCAGCACCCGGTCACCCATCTCGTGACCATAGCGGTCGTTGACGGACTTGAAGTGATCCAAATCCATGAACAGCACGCCGAAGCGTTCGCGCGCCGCGCAGCGGGAGCTCACCTCGCCTTGCACCGAGCGTCGATTCATGAGCCCGGTCAATGGATCGGTCTGGGAGTCGCGACGCAAGTTGTCGCGTTCGTTGCGGACGCGCTCGAGCGCGTCGTGGAAGCGCTTGTTGCGCAGCTGCACCCGGATGCGCGCGCGTAGCTCGGCAGTGCGCTCCACGTCGGCGACGAAGTCGTCGGCGCCGGCCAGCAAACCGTGAGCGACGTCGTCTTCCTCTGCGGAGGTACCGATCAGGATGACCGGGTAATGAACTCGCGGATCCATCGCCCGCAGATCGCCGACCAGCTCGAGCCCGCTCACGCTGGGCAGGTCGGCAGCCAACAGAATCAGGTCCGGCTGATACTCTGCGGTGAGCCGGAGCAGCTCGTCGCCGTCGGGCAAGAACACGCAGTCATAGCCTTCTTGCCCGAGCAGTTGCCTCAGGAGGCTACGGCGTTCTTCTTCCGGCTCGACCACGAGCACCCGGCCGGCCCGCTCCGAAATGGGCGGGCTTGAAGAGAGATGAATCGAGTCGGTCACGCGCAGCTCCAAAACGAACTTCCCTATCCTGCCCTGGCATAAACGGATCACGCCAGCCGAACTGAAGGGGGGCCTGGGGCACCTTGCGCCATTTGGCTGAACCTTTGCGTGAAAGTGCCGTTCTGGACCTCAAGGCGCGCATGTTCTGGAAAAAGAGTGTTTCCGGTCCCGAGGCCCCGTCCACGGGCTCCTCCTCCCCTTCGCCCACACTAGGCGACCCCGGACCTGCCCCGTCCCGAGACAGTGGGCGCGAGCTGGATGCGGCCATCGACGCCGTGGTCGGCCTGCTCAAGGTGTTCGGCGAGCACGCCTTCGACACGGACACCGTGGACGCAGACGAGACGCGTGCAGAGGCTGAGGGTTGGTCACGCAAGCTCGCCATGGGAGAGCAACTAGGGGTAGAGGGCGGCCCCCCGAAGCGCGACTTCGCAGGAGCCCGGCGCTACTTCGCGGCCCATCGCGCGCACGAGCGCGAGTACGTCAACTCGAGCGTGACGAACCTGCGCGAGGCGGTACACGCTTTCGCTCGCTGCCTCACCCGCACCGTGGGCGAAGATCGTTCGGCCGACGCGCGCGTGGGCGCCCAGCTCGGCAACCTGGTCGCGGCGTTCCGCGTCAACGACGCCGACGTCATCCGCAAGGAAGCCGAAGCGGTGGTGCAGGTCGTGAGCGACGTGATGGAGCAGCGCAAGAAGCTGCAGCAAGAACAGATGCAGGTGTTGAGCGAGAAGATCCAGCACCTGAAAGCCGAGCTCCACGAGGCGCGCGAGAGCGCCGCCATGGACTCGCTCACCCAGCTGCACAATCGCGCCTCGCTCGATGCACAGCTGGAGCGCGTCGCCGATCTGTCGTTCTTGATGAACGCCACGCCTTGCTTGTTGATGATCGACGTCGACCACTTCAAATCGGTCAACGACCGCTTCGGTCACCCGATCGGCGACGAGGTGCTACGGCGAGTGGCCGACACGTTGGTCAGGAATTTCCTACGGCGCGAGGACTTCGTGGCGCGCTACGGCGGCGAAGAATTCGTGGTCGTGGTGCCCGATTCCTCGGCAAGCGCCGTGCAGCAACGCGCCGAGCGCGTGCGCCAAGCGATCGCCGAAATCGGCTTCAGCAAGGGCAAGGAGCACTTCGGCGTGACGGCTTCGATCGGCCTCGCCGTGCTGGGCCCGGGCGACACCGGCAAGAGCTGGCTGGCGCGCGCCGACGCGGCGCTCTACGAAGCCAAGTCTTCCGGCCGCAACCGCGTCGTGCTGGCCGACGACGCGGGCGCGGCTGCGCCGTCGCTGTTCCCGGTAGCGCCCTCGGTGCGCCCGTCGATGCAGCCCACGTCGCTCAACCCGAGCCGCACGCACAGCGGCTCGCTGCGCTTGCCCGGCAAGCCATAACGTCACTCCTGCGGCTTGAACTCGGGCGGAGCCGACGAGCCGTCACCGAAGAAATATTTTTCGCACTCGGTCATCCAGAGGCGCTGACCGCTCTCGCTGGTCAAGTCGAGCCGGTACTCGTTGATCAGCATCTTCGAATGCTCGAGCCAGCCGCGCCAAGCCTGCGCGGACACGTTCTCGAAGACGCGCTCACCCAGCGGACCGCGAAACGGGGGCTTCTCGAGTCCGTCGAGGTCCTTGTCGAGCTTCACGCAGTGCACGGTGCGAGCCATCGCGGCGGACTCTGACCGCGCGCTCGGGCTACGTCAAGGTGACCCAGTCGCGGCGAGATAGGGCTGTTCGACGGTGATGCGAAAAGTCTGTCCCCTCCGCCAAATCGTGCCGCTCAGGTAGGCGGCCCGCTGGGCGCGAGCTTCGATGATCGCACCAATGACTTGCCCAGGGCTGGTCGATGCGCTGCCGAGCGCTGCGATGAGCACGTCGCCGTCCTGCAAACCGATGCCGAGTGGCGCCACACCCGTGAGCAACAAACCGCCCGGCTGCCCTTGCGTAGCCGCCACGAATCGACCGCTCGGGCGCGCCTGACCCTTGGCCAACTCGAGGACTCGTGCGGCGCTGAGGAAGATCGCGCTCGGCTTGTTCGGGGCCAGTCGCGCACCACGCCTCGGCTCACCTTTGGTCGCGGTGACCGCCGGCTCGTCCGCTGCCTGTACCTCGACGGGTGGGACATCGTCCTCCACCGCGGCGGGCACCGCTGCTTGGGCCAGAGGCGCGCTCAATCGAAGGAGCACCGCCACGCCTGCGTCGGCCAGGGGTGCCACCAGGGCAGCTTGACCTGCCGTGACTGCGGTGAGCGTCGCTACCGCCCCGAGCAAGGCGAGCGAGGCACCAACGAGGCGAGACCGAGCCACCAGCCGCATTGTAGCGATCAGGTCCGGACGCGCCAGTTCCCTTGAAAGCTCTTGCCGATGTTGTCGCAGGTGGGATCGGTCACGATCAGCTCGGGGCGAGCGTCGGCGCAGTACACGATCGTGTTTTGACGAAAGGTGTGCCCGAAGTGGATCGACTCCTCACGCGAAATACCGTGCACCACCCACGCCGGCTCCCGGAACACGCCCTCCGGCTCCTCGTCGTAGCCGACGCAGTGCTCCACCCGATAACAGCCCAGGATCAGCAGGTCGCGCATCACCTGATGGCGCGCGTCGTTCACCCGCCGCGGCAGCAGCATCGAGCGCGGATTGTAGGCCGTGAGGATCGCGAAACGCTGTTTCAAAAGCGGCGGCAAATTAGCGACATCCTTGACTATTTCACCGTCGAGCGAGACCCGCAGCGCGCCGCTGTCGCCGGGCAGCTCGTAGACCGTCGCAAAGTAGGAACGCAGCAGGTTCTGATCCACGGCCGGCTAGTTAGCGCATCCGGGCCGGCAGGCCTAGCCCGGACTTGAGCACCTTGCCTTCACGGGTCGCCAGCGCCGAGCGCCCGCAGCCGCAGCGTTTGTTCAAAGTTTGAAGCGATAGCCCACGCCGCGCACCGTGAGCAGGTGCTCCGGCTCGGCCGAGTCCCGCTCGAGCTTGCTGCGAAGCTGAAGCAAGAAGTTGTCGATGGTGCGGAGCGTACCGTGATGACCCGCTCCCCAGACCTGGGTGAGGATCTCTTCGCGCGCCCGCACGCGCCCCTGCGCCTCTACGAGACACCACAGCACGTCGAACTCGGTCGCGGTCAGGTCGATGGGTGTGCCGGACCGAGCCACCTGGCGCGTGCTCGAGTCGATCGTCAGCTCACCAGCGTGCACGACTGCGTCGACGCGCTGGCGACTCAGCCCGTCGCGCCGTAGCACCGCTTTAACTCGCGCCAAAAGCTCCGCCAGGCCGAACGGCTTGGTGATGTAGTCTTCGGCTCCGAGCTCGAGCCCCATCACCTTGTCCATCTCGGCGCCGCGCGCGCTGAGCATGATCACCGGAACCGTGAGCTGCTGGCCGCGCAGTTTGCGCAAGGCTTCGAAGCCGTTCACTTTGGGCAGCATCACGTCGAGGATGATGAGGTCGATGCCCCCCGAGGCCGCGAGCGAAAGGCCCTCCTCGCCGTCGATCGCGACCTGAACGTCGTACCCCTCGGCCTCCAGATTCATGCGCAAACCGAGCGAAATGCTCTCGTCGTCTTCGACGATCAGGATGCGCTTCTTGCCGTTCGCTTGCGCCACTCGAGTCCTATCTAGTGCCAGCAGCGAACCTCGGCAACAGGCGGCGACCGAATCCACTGGAACTCCGAGGCCCGCCGACGAAAGAATGCGCCCGCCGATGACTGCATCGCCCTCGCCTTTGCCGCGCTTCAGCTTGGCGGCCGTCTGCCTCTTGCACGCCGTCGTGTTCGCCACCGCGGCCGTGATGCTGCCCTGGCGCTCGGGCACGAGCTTCGCCCTGCTGCTCGGCTTGCTCTGCGCACTGCACCTGTCCACTGGGCTCGCGGCCGTGGCAGGCAAGCAGCCATGGCTAGTCTGGAGCTGGCGCGCGCTGGCGCTGGCTTCGGCGGTAGGGTTCGCTGTCTGCGCGTGGTGGATGGCCGCTACTGCCATCTACGTCTCCAAGCTGTACTTGAAGCTGGGACCATCGGTCGCTACCGCGATCCTAGGCGCCGCGTTGGTGATGGCGCTCTTGACGCTACCGATCGCGATCTGGGGGCTGGTTCAAACCGTGCCGCCTCAGTCGCGTTCTCTCAAGCGTTTGACGGCGAGCTTGTTCGCGCTGATCGCGCTGGCGGTGCTCACCTTGCCGCTCGCCAGCAGCGCAGCGCGGGGCCAAGCAGTGACCCACGCCAGCGCGGCCGTGACCACGGAGCTCAGCAATGTGCTGGAGGCGCACGTCCGTAACCCCGCAAGAGGCACACCGAAGACGGTGGCCGGCGCCGCTCCCGCGCGCTGCAGCGAGCCCATTGCACCCGAGCGTTTGACGCTGCTGGTGGCATATGTTCATCGCCGCAAGGGAGCGCGCTCGGCGTGCCTTCAAGCCAGTAGCGCCCACCGGCTGCGCGCGGACTTGAAGAGCTTGCTGCGGCGCAAGGCGCGGCGTGGTTCCACCGTGGTGATCGACCTGGTTCGGACGGTCAAGCCGCTCGAAGCGACTTTTCCGCTGCTCGACGCGCTCGAGCTGAGGCCCGGCCTCGACGGAGTGTGCGACGAGCAGCGCTGTCTCCCAGCCTGGCAGCTCACGCTCGGCGATGCGTTCTCGGAGAACCGCCCGCTGCCCAGCACGCCAGACGTGAGCTACGGGTTCTCGGCGGAGTCGGTACGCCAGGCGCTCGGCTCGTCGCGCGCGAGCGAAGGCACCGGCATCACCGGGCTGCTGCGCATCGAGACTGACAGCTTCTCCGCCGATCGAAGCGGCGTGCACCGCCTGATTCGCACCCGCACCAGCCCTCCGGCCCTGAGCCGCAGCGGCGTACAGCGAGCCGTCGACAAGGCGCAAGGCTACATCGTGCGCGCCCAAGAGCGTGACGGCACGTTCCGTTACGCGCTCGATCCGAAGACCGGCGCCGAAGACCAGGCCACGCTCAACCTGCCGCGCCAAGCGGGCACCACGTATGCGTTGTGCGAGCTCGGCCGTTCTTCGACAGTCAAAAAAGCCGTCAAGCGCGCGTTGCAGGCTTTCTCACGTCACGACGTGGACCTGAACGGCTATGGCGCGCTCGCTCTTGAAGGGGATGAAAAGTACCGCCTGGGCAACAGCGCGCTGCCATTGCTCGCGATGCTGCGTTGCCGCGAGTTGGTCGGAAAAGGCAACGATCGCCTGATCGGTCAGCTCGCCAGGCTACTGCTCCGGATGCAGCGCGAAAACGGCAGCTTTTATCCCGAGCTGGATCCGAAGACGAAGCGCGGCGTCGGTGACCACGAAGCGGTGTATGCGGCGGGTCAAGCCGTGCTTTCGCTGGTCCTGCTCGAACAGCTGCGCCCCGCTCTGGTCGGCACCGAAGCCGAGCCTCTGCCCCCCGCCGCCACGCTCGGCGCCGCGCTCGACCGCACGATGAACTACTACGGAGGCCCCTACTGGCCCCGCCCGGTCCGCGACTTCTTCTTCTTCGAGGAGGGCTGGCACTGCCTAGCCGCACGCACTGCGCTGAGCTCCCACCGAAACGATGCCTACGAGCAGCTCTGCATCGACTACGTCGCGTCGCGTTTGCGCTACGTGATGCGAGCCGACACGACCAGCGAGCCCAACTTCGTCGGCGGCTACGGCGTGAGCGACCTTTTCCCGCCTCGCAACACGGCGACCGCCGGCCTCGGTGAGGCGCTTAACGCCAGCATCACGATCCAGAAAAAGCGAGGAATTTCCCCGGATCGCGAGCTGGCGGTGCTGCGCGACCTGGTCACCTTCTTGCTGCGCGCGCAATGGACGGAGGAAGGCTGCTACGCCTGCAGCGACCCGCAGCTGGTGGAAGGCGGCTTCTCACAGCAGCTCGCGTCACCCAGCATCCGCATCGACTACGTGCAGCACGCCATGGCCGCGATCGGGCACGGCTCCAAGCTGCTCGGGCTGCTCTAGCTCTTTGGACGCGGAACGTCCGGGTGCTCGTTGTAGAACGCATCGAGCGACTCTTTGCTGATGCGCACGGCCACGAGCCCATCTTTGCGCAGCTTGGCTTGGCAGCCGAGCCGCGACGAAAGTTGAACGTCGAAGGCCTTGTCCAGGATGTCTTCCTCGTCCTCTTCGGCTTCACTCAGCAGTGAGGCGCCCTCGTCCACGTAGACGTGACAGGTGCTGCACGCGCAAACGCCGCCGCACGCGCTGCCTTCGGGCGCCTCCACCTGGCGCGCTGCGTCGAGCAACGACGTACCAATGGGCACCTCGACTTCGAGGTTTTGATCGATGAAGCGGACCTTGGGCATCGGGATGAATCGGCTTGAATTTCGATAGAATGCGCGACCTTAGGGCCCTTCGCCCCGATGGCGCGCCACGTGAGCATCGACGCCTGCGGCGTGCTCGACGGTGTGTTCGACCTCGTCGATGTCTCGACCGGCGATCGCCTGAGCCACCGCGCGGTTCATGCGCCTTCCAGCCCATTCGTGGGTGGCGTGGTCGAGCGCGTCCAGCGCGGCCGTCACGGGCGACGCAGTCGCAGCTGCTGCAATGACTTTTCGGAGCGCCAGGATGGCCCGGTCGATGTCGGCGCGCTCGGCGTCGTTCAGCAAGTCGGCGTCGGCTGCCAGGCCCTTCTCGGTCGCCAGCAGCACACGCTCGGCCTCGACGCGCGCTTCGACCAAGCGGCGCCGCTCCAAGTCTTGCTCGCCGTAGTCGAGCGCCTCGATCAGCATGCGCTCGACATCGTCGTCGGTCAGACCATGGCTCGGCTGAACCTCGACTTGCTGGCTCACGCCAGTCGTCGTTTCGCGAGCGCTCACCTTGAGCAGACCGTTCTCGTCGACGTGGAGCTCGACCTCGAGCCGCGCCATGCCGGCGGGCAAGGGCGGGATACCGCGAAGCGAAAACCGCGCCAAAGACCGGCAATCAGCGGCCAACTCTCGCTCACCCTGCACGACGTGCAGCTCGAAACCGGTCTGATTGTCGGCGTAAGTCGTGAAGGTCGCGCGCGCGCCGGCCGGGATCGTGGTGTTGCGCGGCAAGATCTTGTCGACGCCGCCGCCCATGGTCTCGATGCCGAGCGAGAGCGGCAGCACATCGAGCAAGAGCACTTCGGCGTCGTCACGCGAAAGCAAGTCGGCCTGGAGCGCGGCGCCGTACGCCACGACCAGCTCCGGATCCAGCTCGCAGCGCGGCTCTTGCCCGAACAGCTCGGCCACGTAGCTGCGTACGCGCGGCACGCGCGTGGAGCCTCCCACCAGGATCACGCCGTCGAGCGCCGAGGCTTCGACACCAGCGTCGCGCAAAGCGCGACGGCACGCTTTGCCGGTGCGCTCCAGAAGCGGAGCGATCAGCTCGTCGAGCTCGCCACGCGTGAGCCGCGCAACGACGGTCTGTCCGCCCTTGGCGGGCAGCTCGACGCTGGCTTCTTGCTGCTGCGTGAGCGCGTGCTTGAGCTCGCGCGCCGCGCTGAGCGCCAAGGCGACGACCTCCGGCGGAGCCGGCGAGGGTGCGCCCATCTGCTCGAGCAGCCGAGCCGCGACAGCGCGATCCATGTCGTCGCCACCGAGTGCGCTGTCACCGCCGCTGCTCTTGACCTGAAAGACGCCGTCCTCGAGCAAGAGCACGGTGATGTCGAAGGTGCCGCCGCCCAGGTCGTAAACCGCAAAAAGGCCGTTCTGCTTCTGCTCCAGGCCGTAGGCCAGCGCGGCCGCGGTCGGCTCGTTCAAGAGTCGCAGCACCTCGAGCCCTGCCAGACGCCCGGCGTCTTTGGTCGCCTGGCGCTGCGCGTCGTCGAAGTACGCCGGTACCGTGATGACCGCGCCGCCGACTGCACGCAGCTGATCGACCGCGCTCTGGCGCAAGCTCTTCAAGATCTCCGCGCTGACTTCGACCGGAGTCACCTGCCGAGCGCCGACATCGAAGCGGACGCTGCGCGCTTGCTCGTCGTTCTGCGGCTTGGCAAAGCTGTACGCCCCGAGGCGCTGCGTCTCCGGATCGTTCGCGTCCCGACCCATGAAGCGCTTGACGCTGGCGATCGTGTGGCGCGGATCGCGCGTGGCCTGCGCCTTGGCGGCGCGCCCCACCAGCACTGCGCCTTGCTTCGAGTAGTGTACGACGCTCGGCAAGAGCGGCGCGCCATCGCACGTGGTGAGCGCGCTGGGCGCGCCGTCGCGAACGTGGGCGACGATCGAGTTGGTCGTTCCCAGATCGATGCCGATCGGGCGGGGAGCAGCCTTCGGATCGAAAATGTCGAGCAACATGGCTGGGGGCCGGGCGAGCTACAGCTCGTCGAGCGCGGCTCCCGCCTCCTCTTTCAGCCGTCGCAGGTAGCGCAGCTCACCGAGTAGCTTGAGCACGCGCTCGACCGGCACCGGCTCTTCCGAGAAAGCATCGGCCATGTGCTCGGCGGCGTCTTCCGCGCGCTCGTTCGCCTGCGCGGCGATGCTCGCGATGGTGTCCTTGTCGCAGGCTCGCCTGGCGACCGACAACGCTTCGCGCTGCTCCATCACCTGCATCAACAGCGCCGGCTCGGGCCGAGGCTGATTGGTCTCCGAAACCGCGCGGCCCAGCTGCTCCAACAGCGCTTCGGCGCGCGAAATCGGGTCGCGCAGCCGACGAAAGGCTTCGTTGACCGAAATGGTGCGGCTCAGCGCTTCGCGGCGCTCGCTCGACGGGCGCCCGGCATAACGATCGGGATGCAACGCGCGACTCAAGTCGCGGTGGCGCTTCTCCAGCTCTTGCTCGTCCAGCGCGAATAGCACTGGCACGCCGAGCAACTCGAACGGCGAGGTCATGGGTCTCGGGCCTCCAAACGTCCGGCGACTACTTCACCGTGAAAGAGTGACCGCAGCCGCACGACGTCGCCTCGTTCGGATTTCTGAACTTGAAGCCTTGGAACATCAAGGTCTTCTCGTAGTCGAGCAGGGAGCCAGCCAGATAGACCAGGCTCTTCTTGTCGACGTAGAACTTCACCCCGTCCTGCTCGTAGACGGTGTCGCGCTCGCGCGCGGGCTCGTCGTCGAACTGAATCACGTACGAAAACCCGGAACAGCCGCCGCCCTTGATCCCGAGGCGCACGGCCGCGTCGGGCGTACCGCGTTGGGTGAGCTTCTGACGAGCGAACGTGGCAGCCGCCGGCGCGATATGCAGCAGACGCTTGGCGGCAGGGGCCGCGGCGACTGGTGCTTCGGGGCTGGCGAGGGTTGCGGCTTCGGACATGGTTTTCAGGACTTTTCGGACAGGGCGAGCTTCGCGGCGCGCTTCTTCTTGAAATCGTCGATCGCGCTCTTGATCGCGTCTTCTGCCAGCACCGAGCAGTGGATCTTCACCGGCGGCAGGCTGAGCTCCTCGGCGATTTGGCTATTCTGGATGGTAGCGGCCTCGTCGATGGTCTTGCCCTTGATCCACTCGGTGGCGAGCGACGACGACGCGATGGCCGAGCCGCAACCAAAGGTCTTGAACTTCGCGTCTTCGATGACGCCGGCGTCGTTGACGCGGATTTGCAGACGCATCACGTCGCCGCAAGCCGGCGCGCCCACCAGCCCGGTTCCGACCGCTTCGTCTTCCTGGTCGAGCGAGCCGACGTTGCGCGGGTTCTCGTAGTGGTCGATGACTTTTTCGCTGTACGCCATGATCTGTTCCTAGTGAGCAGCCCACTGGATCGACTTCAAGTCGATGCCAGCCTTGTGCATTTCGTAGAGGGGGGACATATCGCGCAGACGCTTGACCTTGCCGATCACGAGCTCCGCCACGTAGTCCACTTCTTCCTCGGTGTTGAAGCGACCGAGACCGAATCGAATCGAAGAGTGCGCCATGTCCTCGGGCAAGCCCATCGAGCGGAGCACGTAGCTCGGCTCGAGGCTGGCGCTGGTGCAGGCCGAGCCGCTGGAAACGGCCACGTCCTTGATCGCCATCATCAGGCCCTCGCCCTCGACGAAGGCGAACGAGATGTTGAGGTTGCCGGGCAGGCGATGCTCGGCCGAGCCGTTCAGCACCACGGAATCCAGCTCTTTGGTGATCTTTTGGTAGAGCCGGTCGCGCAGCGCGCGGATCTTTTCGGCTTCGGCGGCGCCCTCTTCGATCAAGATCTTGCAGGCTTTGGCGAAGCCGACGATGCCGGGCACGTTGAGCGTGCCGGAGCGGTTGCCTCGCTCGTGACCGCCGCCGTCCATCTGTGCCGACAGGCGCACGCGTGGCTTGCTGCGCCGCACGTACAGGGCACCGACGCCCTTGGGACCGTAGATCTTGTGCGCGGTGAGCGACGCCAAGTCGACGTTCATGCTCTTCACGTCGAACGGAGTCTTGCCCAGGCCCTGCACCGCGTCGCAATGCAGCAGCACGCCGCGAGCGCGCGTGATCTTGCCGAGCTCGGCGATGGGCTGGATGGTGCCGACCTCGTTGTTGGCCAGCATCACCGAGACCAGGATGGTCTTGTCGGTGATGGCAGCTTCGATGTCCTTGGGATTCACCAGGCCATCCGGACCGACGTTCACGTAGGTCACCGTGAAGCCCTGCTTCTCGAGGCGCTTGCACGAATCGAGCACGGCCTTGTGCTCGATCGTGGTGGTGATGATGTGGTTACCCTTGGACTGGTAGTACTCGGCGACGCCCTTGATCGCGAGGTTGTCGCTCTCGGTCGCGCCCGAGGTGAACACGATTTCCTTGCCGGATTCAGCGCCGATCAGCTGCGCGATGGTGTCGCGCGCGTCGTCGACCGCAGCCTCTGCCGTCCAGCCGTAGGCGTGGGTGCGGCTCGCCGCGTTACCGAAGGTGTCGGTGAAATAGGGGAGCATCGCGCTCAAGACGCGCGGATCCACCGGCGTCGTAGCGTGATTGTCCATGTAGATCGGAAACTTGAGGGTCATGTCAGTGCAGGTTCGCTCCGGCAACGAGCTCGGGAGGAGTTTCGGGGTGCCGCTCGCAGCTCGGGCAGCATTCCACTTTGACTTCGGATTCACAGGCTGTGTGACAGCCGGCCAGGTACTCGAGGCTCGCGACGAGCTCCGTCTCCAGAGCTCGCAGCTCGTCGAGCTTCGCGCGCGTCTCGTTCAGCTTGGTTTCGTAGACGTCGCGCAAGCGCGCAGCCGCCGATTGCGCGGACGTGACATCGCTGCGCGCGCGGTCGATGCCTTGAATTTCGGAGAGCGACAGGCCCAGGCTCTGCAGCTTGCCGATCCACCTCACGCGCACGATGGCGTCGGGCGTGAACAAGCGGTATCGCCCCTTCGAGCGCTCGTGCGCTTTGAGCAGGCCGAGCTCTTCATACAGATGGATGGCGCGCACCGTCTTGCCGACTGCCCGCGCCAGGTCGCCGACCTGCAGCAGCTCTTCTTCCGCCACGTCGCCCGAGCGAGCGCTCGCATCCGGAGCCAAGGGCTCGCCGGGTATGAGCGTCAGGTGACGGTGGGAAGACATCGTGAGGTCGTATCACACTCACCCTAACGTATGCGTCAGGGTTGCGATGAGTAGGACTTAACCCCAAGCACGAGGTGTGTCAACCGCGGGGCAACCCGCCCGCGCCTCATGCAACAACATGAATTCACTCATTTTTATTGCCGTGTTACTGTGCGGGCAGGAGCTGTACGGGTGAAAATCGACAAAGCTGTTGCACTCGCGGCGCTGGCAGCAACCTCGGGCCTGGGCTGCACGACCCCGGCCCGGGAGCCCGCGCCACAGAGTACGGTGACGACGAGCTCGGCGCCGACCAGCACTCCCCCAGCGCCCCTCCCGAACGGCGCCGGCTCCGGCGTCGCTCCCCAGGAGCCACCGGTGGCCCAGCCCGCGCCTTCAGCATCCGCGTCTCCGACCCCCGAGTCCCGAACCGGCAGCGCTTACTTCGGCTGCGGCCAGAGCATCCTGATCGCGCGGCTGTGGGACGAAACCACCGAGAGCCAGGTGCTCGCCGCCATCGGCGACGCCAAGCGCTGCGCTGCCGAGCACGGTCGCCGCTTGATGCTCGAGTTCGTGGCCCCTTGGTGCGACGACTGCCGCGAGATGGCCAGGCTGGATGAGACCGAGCTGGTCGCCAAGGTTCGAAGCGAGCGCTTCGAGCGAGTGCGCATCAACGTCGGCAAGTGGGATCGCCACGAGGCGCTCCGCGAAAACTACGCGGTAAAGGCGCTCGCCACTTACATCGTGATCGATCCCAAGACCTCGCAGCTGCTCGCCAAGACCACGCTCGAACCCATCACCAAAAAGCACGGCAAGAAGCTCACGGCTGAAGACTGGGCGACCTGGTTACGAGCTCACTGAGCCCGCCCACCCGAGCTTTTTTATGGGTCCTTTGCGGCGGGGATTGACCCGCGGAGGGCCAGACAGCGACCATGGTCGATAGGATTCGCGCCAGGCGCGCGGAGTCGAAAGCCCGAGCATGACCGAAACGCAACGCTATCAAGTGATCGAGCGCATCGCGGCGGGTGGCATGGCCGAGGTGTACCGGGGTGAAAGCGCCGGCATCGAAGGGTTTCGCAAGAAGGTCGCGATCAAGCGCGTCTTGCCGAAGCTGTCGCAGAACCGCGACTTCATCCACATGTTCTTGGACGAGGCGCGCCTCTGCGCCTACCTGAGCCACTCCAAGTGCGTGCAGGTTTTCGACATCGGGCAAGCCGCGGGCGCTCACTTCATCGTGATGGAGTTCGTGGACGGCGCGGATCTGCAAGGTGTGATGGAGCATCTGCAGCGCCACGAGCAGCAGATGCCCGTGGAGGTAGCGTGCCTGATCGCCATGCACGTGTGCGAAGGGCTCGCCTACGCGCACGACGCGAGCGATCACCTGGGCCAGCCGCTCGGCATCGTGCACCGCGACATTTCTCCGCACAACGTGCTCATGACGCGCTTCGGCGAGGTGAAGCTGGTGGACTTCGGCCTGGCCAAGGCCAGCAGCCATTTGACGGCCGACGAAGAGGACATCGTCAAAGGCAAATTCGGCTACCTGGCTCCCGAAGTGACCCTCGGGCAAGGCGCCGATCGGCGCGTCGACATCTTCGCGGCCGGTATTTTGCTGTGGGAAATGTTGGCGGGGCGACGGCTTTTCAAGGGCGAGTCGGATGTCGAAACCTTCAAGCAGGTTCAAGCCGCGGTCGTGCCCGACATGCGACAGCTGCGCTCCGACGTGACGGATGACTTGGTGTACGTGCTCGGCAAGGCGCTCGCGCGCGATCGCGATCAGCGGTACCTCCAGGCCGGCGACTTCGCGAAAGATTTGTCGATCGTGATCGACCGCCTCGGCAGGCCCGTCACCTACCAAGACCTCGCCAAGTTGGTCGTCGCTACCGCCGGCGAGCGCTCGAAGAAGCGCAAGGTGGAACAGAAGGACGCGGCCGGGATGATGGGCGACCTGATCCTGGACACGCTCCATGACTTTTCTGGCGGGGGTGCTGAAGTCGCTACCACTACACTCGGCACGCGCGGTATCAGCGCCCCGGCGGCAAGCAGCGATTTCGTGAACCCGAGCGATTGGGGGCTCGACGCGCTTTTCGACGAGGCCCCCGCCCCGCCCGCTCCCGCAGCAAGGCCTGCCGCGGCTGCACCGCCGCCCCCTGCTGCTCCGCCCATCTCTGCAGCGGCGCCGCCGCAGTCACCGCCGGTGCCTGCAGCGCAGCGCGCACGGCCACCGGCCGGCGCCGCGGCTGCAGCTGGCGAAGGTGGCCCGTGGTGGCGACGCTGGTTCGGTAGCTGAGCGCGCTAAGCGAAGAGCTCGTGCCGCGCGCGCTCCCAGGTGGGCGCATCAGGCGCCAATAGGGTCGACTGTGGCCGGTCGAGCACGTCGTAGTCGCGACCATCGGGGTGCCGCACGATGCCGCCGACCTCGCGCACGATCAACGCGCCAGGCGCGTGATCCCAAGGCAAGAGACGATAGTAGTGGACGTAGTCCTTCAACCCCAGCGCGACTTGCGTGTACTCGTGCGCCGCGCAGATCACGCCGGGCACTTGGTGGTGCTGAGCCGCTCGGCGGGTGAGCTCGCGTGCGGGCTCCTCCGGCATGTAACGAATGTACGCGGTGCCACTGAGCACGTCGGTGCTCGGCGTGCGCGCCGGGATGCGCAGCCCGTTGTGGTAGGTGCCCTCACCACGCGCCGCAACGAACAGCTCATCCGTGAGCGGCAGGTAAATGCTCGCAGCCAGCAGCACGCCGCGCTCCACGAGCGCCACCATGGTGCCGAAGGGCCCGTGACCCGCCGCGAAGTTGCGCGTCCCGTCGAGCGGGTCGACGATCCAAACCGGCGCCGCGCCGTGCAGACGTTCGAGCACGCTTGCGTCAGCCGCTACCGCCTCCTCACCCACGACCGACGAGCCCGCCACGAGCTCCGGCAGGCGCCGCGTGAGCTCGGCTTCGGCAGCTCGATCGGCGGCGGTGACCAGGTCGCTGGGATCGTCGGCGCTGGGCTTGCTGATGACGTCTCCCGGCGCCAGCTGCTGAAAACGCGGCGCGATCTCAGCGCGCGCGACTCCGCGGACCACTTGACCGAGCTCGGTGAGCAGCGCGCTCGGCGTCACCGCATCACCTGCCTGGACTCGAAACCTACATTGCCGCCATGCGAACGAGCGCCCTGATTCGGTCGAGCCTCGCTGCGTCGAAACGGCGGTGCGAGTGAGAGAAGGTAGAGAAAACCGCCGCTGTGAGCAGAAGCGTGAGGCGCGTTCATGAAGAGTGAGGCAGGCTAACACGCAGATTCAGCTATGCTGTCGGGCTGAATGCGCCTCGGGTTTCGACGCTCGCCAGGTCCGTGGGCTTCCGGTCCGCTGGCTACCGCGGCGCTCGCGACCTCCCTGCTCACTTGCTGCGGCTTTCCCGACTTCTTCGTTCTTCACGGGAGCGGCGGCGGTCCCGACAGCGATGGCGGTTCAGCAGGCGTCGGCGGTGCCAGTGGCGCAAACGGTGGTGAGCTCGGTACGAGTGGTAGCAACCCGCAGGGCGGCAGCGCGGCGGAGGGCGGAGCAGGCACCCCGAACATGGGTGGCACGCAAGCCGGCAACCAAACGGGCGGCGGCGGCTCCGAAGTGGGAGGCGGCGGAAGTGGCGGCACCGGCGGCACCGGCGGGACACCCCTCCCCCCAGACCTAGGTCCTTGTGGTGAACGACCTCGACCGACCCACTGTTGGAACCTCAAGAAAGACGACGACGAAACGGACGTGGACTGCGGCGGACCGCGTTGCGAGCCGTGCGCCGCAGATGAAGGATGCTCTGCGAGCTCCGATTGCGGCGCCGCGACCTGCGAGAGCGGGAAATGCACGCGCCTCTTCGGGCTGAGCTACGTGCGACACTCCCCCGAGATCACGGTCAAAACGCTCGGTGCAGACATCGAAGTGAAGCTCGTCGGCACCGAGCCGCAGCTGCTGAAAGACGTCACGCTGCGCTACTATTTGAGCCGCAACGGAGTGGCGGAGCCCCTGCTGCCTGGTGGCTCGGCCACGCAGGGTGGAGCCGATATCAGCGGCGACGTGACGTGGAAGGTCGTGCGCCAACCGCGCGGCAACGGCATCACCAACGACGCTTACCTGGAGGTCGGCTTCACTGGGGGCAGGGTGCTGAGTCCCGGCGACGTGGTCGCGGTCAACGCCAACCTCACCGCTGGCGACGACGAGGACAGCTTCAATCAGGGCACCCATCACTCCTGGGAGGCCACCGGCACCCCGCACGAGAGCAAGAAAATCTCGGTGCAACTCAAGGGCCACCGCGTTTGGGGTCGCGGCCCCTTGGTTTCGGATCCGCCCAGCTGTTTCCACCTCGGCGTGAACCTCGACGGCGCGGCTATCACGGTAGCCGGCCACCCCTGGGACGCGAGCCCGGACTCCGTGCTGGAGCGGTACAAGGTGGACAACCTGGTGCTCAAGCCGACGACCGACGCCGGCTCGGAAGAAATGCTGCGCGCCGGCTTCTTCTTCGACGATACGTCGTTCGGCTACGCGGTCCCGAACGGCAATTATGCGCTGCTGGTCTATGCCTGGTCCGCGGACGGCGGTGACACCGGCACGCTCAGCCTGAACGACGAAGAGCGCGATCGCTTCCACGCGCAGAGCTTTCAGGGCGGGAGCCCTTGGGTCGCGCTCGGGCCGTACCGGATCGAGATCACCGACGGCATGCTGAAGCTGGCGTCACAGGGCCCGCTGCGCTTGGGCGGCCTGGAGTTTCGACTTCTCGACGAGTGAGCGCCCTCGCCTCGCTTACGACCGGAGAAACCATGAAGATTCTGCAGCTCGCGACGTGCGTCCTCTTGGTCGGCAACGCCGCTTGTTCCGGTACCGGAGAGCCGGAGCCGCGCCCGAATCCGAAAACCGACGTGACCGGCGGGCCCGAGGCAGGTAACCCCGATGCCAGTTGCGAAGTGCCAGCGGAGGCGCGCGCTGAGGACGTATCCAAGCCCGATCACGTGGTCGGCGACGGCACGAAAGAGAGCTGCACCGGTAGCGCGTTCGTCGATGCCGTCGAGCAAGGTGGCGTCATCACCTTCGACTGCGGGCCGGATCCGATCACGATCACCCTGGATCGGACCGCCAAAGTCAGAAACGACAGCGGCCCCAAAGTGGTCATCGACGGCGGCAACAAGGTCACGCTCAGCGGCGGCGGGAGCGTGCGCATCCTGTATCAAAATACCTGCGACGAGGCGCAGGTTTGGACCACCTCACATTGTAACGACCAGCCCGAGCCGGCGCTCACCGTGCAAAACATCACCTTCGTCGACGGCAACTCGAAGGGTGAGCCCGAAGAAACCGGCGGCGGCGGCGCCATCTTCGTGCGCGGCGGACGCTTCAAGGCAGTCGGAGCGCGCTTCTTCGCCAACGTCTGCGACGACACGGGCCCCGACGTGGGCGGCGCGGCCATCCGCGTCTTCGATCAATCCGAGGAGGAACCGGTGTACATCGTGGGCAGCACCTTCGGCGGCAGCGAAAAGCTCGGCAACGTGTGCTCGAACGGCGGCGCGCTGAGCAGCATCGGGGTCTCGTACACGGTCATCAATAGCGTGCTCAGCTACAACCGCGCCATCGGTCACGGCGCCAACCCGGCCAAAGCGGGGACACCAGGGGGCGGCAGCGGCGGCGCGATCTACAACGACGGCAATACGTTTCAGCTCACGCTGTGTGGCACGCACATCGAGCACAACACCGCGAACGAAGGCGGCGGCGCGATCTTCTTCGTCAGTAACGACCGCAGCGGCTCGCTCGTGATCCGCGACAGCGTGCTGGCTGACAATCCGAGCGGTGAGTTCGAAACCGAGGGGTACCCTGGGATCTTCGTGCTCGCGAAGGGGCCGCCAGATACTGCGGGCTCGACGCTCGAGTGAGCTCGCAGCGCCGTTCGAGGCCTCTGGTCGAGCTCCGCGCCTCAGCTCGGGGTGAGGCAAATACGTGTCAGTTAGTCGACGAAACCCACGAGAAACACAGCCAACCGCCTTAGGTTACGAGAATCACTGGGTTATCCGGCACGCAAACAACCCTACTTATCTGACGGGAAGCAAGTCCGTAGGCTAGTCAGCATGAAGTTGATCCGTCTGCCAAGCGGACCCCTCGCGTGTGTGTACCCGGTCGAGCAAGAGAAGCATCGCAAAGAGCGTGGCGCCTCCTCCGGTGTATTTCGCGCATTCTCGGGTTCGGTTCAGGCGGATGGTGTCTCGGAGGAGCAGGCGCTCGAGGCGCTCGACGAATGCGTGCGGCGCCTGAGCGTGCCGCCGCCGGCTGAGATCACCGACTTCGAGCTCTCGCGCGAGGCAGCCAACGACGTCGGCGGCCCACGCGGTCCGGGCCTGGCGGACACGACTGGAAGCTTTCCGCGCTTCAGTCAGTTCGACACGCAGCCGGCCCCAGCGTCCTCATCACGACGCTGATCGCGCGCTCCAGCCGACGCTGAGGCGGTCAGCCGCTCAGCGCCGCTCGATGCCCGCCAGCGGCGCACCATCTGCGCGCACCAACTCGACCGCTGCCGGAAGGGCCAGACTCTCGAGCAGCGCGCTCTCGCTCGAGGGCTGCGTGACCAGCTCGACGCCCTCGGTCAGGCGCAAGCGAATCTGCTCCGGCGTCGCCCCTTCCATCAGCGTTCGCGCGATTTGATTCAGCGCCGCGCCGAGCACGGCAGCGTCTCCCTGTCGAATCCAGCCGAGCAGCTCGGGGCGCGCGAACTTGCACAAGCCGCGCGTGTGCAAAAGATGCAAACCCCGCTCGTCTGCGTCCGACTCCAGCACGAGCTTCACGTCCCGCTGCACGTCGGCGCGCTCGAAATCCAGCCCTTCTAGCTCCCGGCGCGTGCGGTAGCGAAGGCTGTGCACGTCGAGGACCACGTCCGCGCCGCGCGCGCACAGCCAGCGCGAGAGCCCCCACACGGTCTGGAGCGGCGAAAGGTCAGCTTGGTCGGGCAGGTCGAGCTGCAGGGTGAAGCAGGTGCTGCTGGTGGTGAGCAGCGCGAGGTCCTGCTCCAGGTCCTGCTGGGCAATCACGCCGAAGGACGCGCTCCACCAGCCCTCGAACCACTGCGGCTTGGCAGCGCGGCGGTGCTCGCGCACGTCGACCTGACCCGCCAGCTCACGGCTGGGTAGGCCGAAGCGAGCGAGCTCGATGTTGAGCTCAGCAAGCGGGGCCTTGCCGAAGCACGCGAACAGGATCTGAGTACGGTGCGGGCCCGGCGTGAAGTACGGGCGCGGCCAGGCTGCCGCGGTGCTGTCGGCCATGATGGCAAGCTACCAAAGCCGTCCGCTCGGTGCAGGCCGAATGAGCCGCCCAGCCAAAAGGCGCGCTAAGCGCGCTCGGCGACGCTCGAGGAGCGTCGCGCGAGCGCGGAGCCGGAGCGGCTCACTGCGGCGGGATCGACGGCACCTTCTCGCCGCCGTGCTGCACGCTCAGCCGCTGGCCCTTCGGCTGCTTGATGTCGCGCAGCAAATCGTTGAACCAGGGCGTGTCGAGGTCGAAGGGCTTGCCACCCTTCACGCGCGAGAACTCGATCGCGCGCAGGCGGTTGCCGTGGTCCTCGTCGTGACCGACGACGCCCGACTCGCCACGCAAGCCGCACTCAACCGCGTGATCGACCATGCTCTGAATGAGCCGCAGGTCGTCCGCGTTGGCGGCGGCCGAGCGCACGAAGTAGCCCGACTTCTGCACCAGCGCCTTTTCGGCGCCGAGCAGCTTGGCAAACTGCTTGCTGAACCAATTGCCCACGTTCACCGAGTCGAGCTTGTAGTGACCGAAGGCGTCACGCGGAATGGCTTCGCCCTTGCTCTCCATCTCGCGCACGATCTGCTCGGTGCAAGCGCCTTCCGACACGAAAACGTTGACGCAATCCTGCTCGTCCATGACCGCGCGCAAGCGCTTGGACTCCGCCTCGATGTCGAAGCCCATCTCGGGCACGTAAACGGCGTCGAGATCCTTGTGCGCGCGCGCCAGGTTGAAGCCGGGGAGAAAGTCGGGATGGCGCAGGCGATCGCGGTACACCTTGGCGGTGTAGGCGGTGAGCCAACCGCAGTTGCGACCCATCACCTCGTGCACGATCAGCATGCGCGGATTGGCCGAGTGCTCGTTGACGACGTTCTCGAAGTAGATGGCGCCCTGCTCGGCAGCCGTCCAGGCGCCGAGCGACTGACGGATCGGGTACACGTCGTTGTCGATCGTCTTGGGCAAGCCGACCACCGTCAGGCCGTAGCCGTTCTTCGCCAGGTAGGCGGCGAGATCGGCGGCCGTGGTGTTGGTGTCGTCGCCGCCCACGGTGTGGAGAATCGTGACGCCGTCTTGCGTCAGCCGCTCTGCCGCGACGTGCAGCGGATCTTGCCCGGGCTTGATCAGGCCGCGCTTCAGACAGTCAGCGACGTTCGTGAGCTTCACGCGGCTGTTCTTGATCGGGCTGCCGCCGTGCTTGTGCAAAACCTTGGCGTTCGCGCGCACCTCGGGGGTGACCGGCACGCTCTGACCGAGCAACAAGCCCTTGTAACCACCGAGGTAGCCGACGATCTCGACCTCGGGGGCGAGCTCCGAATAACGCTCGATGAGACCACCCACTGCTGACGAAAGGCAGGGCGCCAAGCCGCCCGCGGTCAAGATTGCAACCTTCTGTTGGCTCACGCTCATGTCTCCGAGATATTTGGTGGGGGGTTGGGCTTCACGCCGGTGGCGGCGTGGAGCTCCGCTTACGGTGCGGCGACGGTACTCGTACGACAGCCGTGGAAGAACGCAAGCCGATCCTTTTCGGCAGGCCGATGCAGGGTTAAATTTGGCGTTCGATCATGGTGGAATTGGACAAGCGACTCCTGCACTCGAAGCTGAAAGAGCGGCTAGCGGCCGAGCTCGAGCGGGCACACAAGCGCGCCAAGGAAGCCGCCGACGGCGCGACTCACGAGGAGAACAGAGCGGAGGGTGACAAGGACATGCGGGCGACCGAGGCCTCGTACGTCGCGCGCGGCCATTCCAGCCGTGTCACGGAGATGGAAGAAACGCTGCTCCGCGTGAACGCACTCGAGCTCTTGGAGTTCGAACCCGGCGCGCGCATCGCGGTCTCGGCGCTGGTGGAGCTCGAGCACCAGGGGCGACGCCTGCACTACTTCTTGCTGCCGGCAGGCGGCGGAGAACGGGTGGAGCTCTCGGGCGTGCAGGTGCAGACCATCACTACCCACAGCCCACTCGGAGCAGCCCTGCTCGGCTTGACCGAGGGTGACGAGGCCGAGCTGCCGGCACGCGATGCGGGCGGCGCCCGGAGCTATGAAGTGATCCGCGTGCGCTGAGCCGCGCTTTGCTGTTAGCCTGCTCACCATGCGGGCCCTTTGGATGCTGGGCGCGAGCTGCTTGGCGCTCGGCGCTGGATGCGATCGCGAAGCCTCGCTCTGCCGAGAGCGCATGGCATCTGCGCAAGCGGTTGTCAGCGCGGTCGATGCCAAATCGGAGGCGAGCGTGCGGGCCAGCGTCGCAGCCGTAGAGGACGCGCGCCTCAGCTGCGAGCGCGCCAAGCTCGGCACCGAGCGTGAGCTACTGCAGAACGCCAAAAATCAACTCACGGCGCAGCTCGGTCTGCTCGAGGCGCGCGCCAAGCGTAAGCGCGTCATTGCCCCCACCGCCGAAGATCTCGAGCGTCTCGCCAAGGAAGGCGACCCGAGCTGTCCGAAGGGGCAGGCCTATAAGCCGCGCACCGGGCCCAAAGAAATCCGCTGCAGCGGCCCGCAGATCATCGACATGGGCAGCGAGGCACTCGAGGCCTACTACGGCGACCGCCGCTTCAAGATCACCAAGCGCGAAAAGCCCGCCGAGCTCCGCGCCGAGCTCGGCTCCGAGCTCTACGTCTTCGCCTTCGAGCAACTCGGAGAGCGCCCGCCACGCTGCATTACGGCTTACGCACCGCCCAGCGTGAGTTGGCAAGAGCTCACCTCCAGGCTCACCGGGGTGGCCCCCGAAAAGCTCGCGCTCGACGGACCCGTGCGCTCATCGCGGGGCGAGCTGCCGCTACGCATCGAGCACCCGAGCGACCAACCCACCGTGCACCTGGGGACCTGCGGGTCCCCCTAGCGACAGATTGTCGCACCCCCCGGAGCCAGCTCGACCAGCACCGTCGCGGGCCCTAAGCTAAAAGCGCTTTGGTTCCCAGCTCTCCCCGTTCGGCGCTCGCGCGCTTGCCCTCGCTTCTGCTGGTCGGCACGACAGCTGCCGCCGCCGCGCTCGCCTCCTGTGCCGGTAAGGCCGGGACCGATGCCGAGCAGGGAGCGCTGGCTTGCGAGGCCCAGTCCACCTCGACGTTCCACGAGCGCATCGAGCCGCTGCTCAAGGACGACCGGCAGAGCACCTGTAATCAGTGCCACCTCTCGGGCGTCGACCTGTCGGTGTTCGCGCGCGACACACCCTGCAAGACGTGGGCTTGCCTCGAAGAACAGCAGCTGGTCGACGTCAACAACCCGGAAGCGAGCCAGGTGCTGGGGTGGATACTACGCGCGTCACCGCAGAGCGAGCTCATCACGGCCGACGTGATTCAGGCCGAGCACGACGCATTCTTGGATTGGATACGAGCCAACGCCGCTTGTCCTTCGGCTTGCGCGGGCGTGACGTGCGGGGAGCCGAGCGACGGTCCCACCTGCAGCAACGGTGAGACCGAGCCGGATCCCGGAGTGCCCACTGGCGCTGACGAACGCGGCTGCAGCGATCTCGAGATCGAGCAAGCCTTCTACGACGACGTCTACGCTTGGCGAGGTCGCTGCTTCCCCTGTCACTTCGACACCGAGCTCAAGGCCGATCCGAAGGCGCCACGCTGGCTGTCAACCGTCGGCAACTGCAGCACCGGCTCTGCCGTCTCGTTGAAGCGCGCCGTCGGTTTGGGGCTCATCGACCTCGCCGACCCGAAGCAGAGCCTACTCCTGCTCAAGCCGCTCGACGTCGTCGGCGGTGGTGTCACGCACGGCGGGGGCGCTAAATTCACGTTCGGCGACCCCGCCCTGGCGAGCTTCACGCGCTTCGTCGACTATTACGCGGCCTGCCAGGCCGCCAAGTAGAGCCGCGGCGTCTTCACGGCGCGGCTTCTGCTTCGTCGCGCTTCTCCAAGCACAGCGTGGCGCACTCGTCGAAGCGCGCGCTGCACTCTTCGGCGTCGTTCACGTGACCGAGCTCGTGGCACTCGTGCGTAGGGCCGTCCATGTCGTCGACCGGATGACAGAGCTCGCCGAGCGCCGCGCAGTAGGGGTCCTTCTGCGCGTCCTCTCCGCCCGACGCACCGCCCGCACCGGAGCCGCCCGCGCCCGATTCGTCCTCGAGGCAAACATCCATGCAATCCCCGAATACGGCTTCGCAGGCGTCGCCGTCACCGACATGACCCGTCTCGTGACACTCGTGCGCCGCGCCCTCGCCCGAGTCGGCCGCGTGACACAGCTCACCCATCACCTGACAGACCAGCGCCGCATCCGCGTGGTGGTCACCATCGTGCTCCTGCTCATCGTCGTCGCTGCAGCCCGGAAAGGCCAACAGCGCCGACCACAGCAAACACCCGACAGCACGGCTCGCGCTCGATTTCATGCACGGAACATAGCTCGGCGAAACACGCTCGCGGCTGCGACAAACTGTCGCACGCTCAGCCGCGCGCGCCGACGCTGCGATCGTCGAGCACGGCAGACCACTCGATCACCACGAGCCGCCGACAGCGCGCGCACTTGAGCTCGATGCCGACGTCGGTCAGCCGAGCTAGCAAGCGACCGCACGCGCAGCGGGTCTCACGGTGAGGGTCGTCGGCGGCGGGCGTCGTCATGCGGCGTCGAAACCGCATAGCTCGCCGCGAGCGAAAATGAAAGTCACTTTCAATATCAAAAGCGTGACGCGCGCGGAATCCTGGTGACTCCAAACGACCCAACTCCAGCCGCCGGCGAAAATCAGGGCAAACGCGCGGCTTCCGGCAGCTCGGGCCCGGTCTGGATGTAGCGCACGACCTCCTGCATCAAGAGCTTGTCGTTGCGCTCGCAGTCGGCCGACACCGTTCCCATGCTGAAACCATGGCACGATTTCCGACGCGCCTCGTAGGCGGCGCCGATGGCAGGCTGCGCTTCGAGCTGCTGCCTGAGCGGTAGCCCCAAGCGCCGCCACTCCACCTTGGATTGCACGATGTGGCTCGGCCGATCCTCGGCGAAGTCGCCGTCGTGGATGGTCGCACACGCGCCGTTCCAACGCAGGATGTCGTAGCCGGCGTTGTTGTCGCCGACTTGAATGCCGCCTTGGTCCTCGCTGCGTCGCTTGAGCGCGATCACTTCCTCTCCGCGTTCCAGCCGGTCACCTAGCAGTGAAGCCCCTCCCGAGGCGTTAAACGGCTCTGCGCGGGCCAACATGTAGAGGCGCTTCCACGGCGTGCCCGGAGAGAACATGTGCAGCGCCACGTCGGGGTAAACGTCGTCGCACAGGCGCTTGACCCAACCCTGCGGGGGCACGCACTCCCCCTTGTACTTCTTGCCTTTGGCGCACTTCTTGGGGATGTGCTTCTTCTTCGTCGTTCCCGACGACGAGCTCGCGTGAGAGTCAGCCTGCTCGTCCGCGGCCGAGGCAGCCTCATTCGCGACCGAAGGGCCACACCCCAGCAGCCACAGTCCCAACATCATACTCAGAGTGACACGCATGGCTCGAGGCTCCGAGGTAACTCAGGAGTCCGCGGCGGACAAGCTCACTAGTCGCGCTATTGGCGCAAATCGTGGGTCAGTTCGGTGGCTCCTAGCGCGCCCCGACAGTCGCACCGTGATTTTGGATGGTCTTTGAAAAAACCTGGGCAACGCTGCTATGACGACTCGATGCGTCCGGTCGCCATCCTGCTCCCAGTGACGCTGGCGTTGGCCAGCGCGGTTGCGTGCGATCGCACCCCCGAGCCCAAACGCGCGAGCGATAAAGCAAGCTCTGCTCCCGCTCACCCGCCAGCGCAGCCGGCTGTCGTCGAAAGCGGCCACCCGCGCGAACCAGAAGTCGTCGACTATCGCTTCCCGGCTCGCGCCCGCCTCGTCGCAATCGGCGACATTCACGGCGATTTGAGCGCGCTCCGCCGCGCGCTGCGGCTGGCCGGCGCGATCGACTCGGAAGACACCTGGATCGGCAAAGATCTCACCGTGGTGCAGACCGGCGATCAAGTCGATCGCGGCGATCAGGACCGCGAGGTGCTCGACCTGCTCGAAAAGCTGGAGCGGGACGCACAAAAGTCCGGCTCCGAGCTGCGCGTGCTCAACGGCAATCACGAGCTGATGAACGCTGGCTTCGACTTCCGCTACGTCACGGCCAAGAGCTTCCGTAGCTTCGGCGAGTTCGCCGAACGCGCGCCCGTCGCAGCCGGCGCCCTACCGACCGACGAGCGAGGGCGCGCTGCAGCGTTCGCGCCGGGCGGCAGCTACGCGCTCAAGCTCGCCCAGCACCTCACGGTTGCGGTGGTGGGTGACACGCTGTTCGCCCACGGCGGCGTGCTACCGGCGCACGTCGACTACGGCCTCTCGCGCATCAACCGCGAGGCCCAGGCCTTCCTCGCCGGCAAGAGCACGCAGCTGCCCTCAGTCCTGAGCGGGGAGGACTCGCCCGTGTGGACCCGAGCCTACGGCGGCCCCGAGCTCGACCCGGCCACTTGCGAAGCGCTGGGCAGGGTGCTGCAGGGCATCGGCGCGAAACGCCTGGTGGTGGGGCACACGGTCCAAAAAGGCGGAATTTCCAGCGCCTGCCAGGAGCGCGTCTTCCGTATCGACGTGGGTCTGTCGGCTTATTACGGCGATCGCCCGGCGCAAGTACTGGAGCTGACCAAGGCGGGCGCGCGCGTGCTCGACGCCGCCAGCGAACGACCAGCTCCCGAGCGTGAGCGAGGCTCGCGTGCTCGCGAAGGCAGCGCGCCGCGCGACTCGGCACTACACTGACGCCATGAGCGCCGTCCTCGAAACGCTACCGCTGGGCTTTCCGTGGCAGACCGTCGATCCGTTCCTGTTCTGCGTGCATCATGACGATGCGTATCCGGCCGGCAACGAGGTGATGGGCTTGCCGCCATCGGCGCTCAGCGGTCGCAACCTGGGCAATGATTTCGTCGTCAAGGACGGCTTTCGCATGTACCACGGGCAGGTGGTGCCGGGCTTTCCGCAGCATCCTCACCGGGGCTTCGAAACCGTAACGCTCGCGCGCCGTGGCTACATCGACCATTCGGATTCGCTGGGCGCCGCGGCGCGCTTCGGTCGCGGCGACGCACAGTGGCTCACCGCAGGCGGCGGCATCGTGCACTCGGAGATGTTCCCGCTCATCGACTCGAGCGGACCCAACCCTGTGGAGCTCTTTCAGATCTGGCTCAACCTGCCCGCCGAGGACAAGCTCGCGACCCCCCATTTCGCGATGCTTTGGGAGCGCGAAATCCCCCGCCACGTAATCCGTGACGAACGCGGCAAGGCAACGGAGGTCACCACCGTCGCGGGTGAGCTCGACGGCAAACGGCCGCCCGCGCCGCCGCCGAGGTCGTGGGCAGCGCGGCCCGATACCGACGTGGCGATTTGGACCTTGCGACTCGAACCGGGAGCGACCTTTCGCTTGCCGCCGGCGCGACATCCCGAGGCGATCCGCACGCTGTACTTCTTCGCCGGCTCGAGCGTAAAAATCGACGATCGAGTGCTGGATGCGCACGCGGTAGCGGTCGTGAAATGCGATATCGAAGTAGCGCTCGAAGCCGGCCCGGACGGCGCTGAGCTGCTGATGCTGCAGGGGCGCCCCATCGCCGAGCCGATCGCGCAGCACGGCCCGTTCGTGATGAACACGCGCGCAGAAATCCAGCAAGCCTTCGCCGACTATCAGCGAACGCGGTTCGGCGGCTGGCCCTGGCCTGCAGATGATCCGGTGCACGGCCGCGAAGCAGGGCGCTTCGCCAAGCACATCGACGGGCGGGTAGAGAAGGTAGAGTAGCCGAGCGCGCTCGGCTTTCTCACTACTCGAATCTACCGCGCAGCAGCTCCCAGGCTTTGCGCCGGTGTGAGCGCGCGTCTTTTTCGGCCGCAGTCATCTCGGCGAACGTGCGGGATTCGCCTTCCGGGATGAAGATGGCGTCCCAACCGAAGCCGCCCTGCCCGCGCGGCTCATCGGAGAGGGTGCCCTCGACCACGCCGAGCACGACCTCGCACTGCCGCTCCGAGCACAGCCCGAGCGCGCACACAGCGCGGACGCGCCGATCTTTCAGGCCGTCGGCAGCGCGGCAAATGGAGGCCAAACCGCCGAGCTTTTCCCAGTATTTGATGAAAGGACCGGGAAAGCCGCCCAAGCCGACCAGCTCCACGCCCGCGTCCTCGACGATGACGGGTCGCTTCAGGAGCTCGAACGCCGCCTTGGCCTTGGCGAGCGCCACGTCCGAAACGCTTTCGGCCTGGAGCTCATCGAGGTCGAGCGCCGTCCGCTCCACCGGTCGCCCCAAGATACGCTGCGCTTCTTGCCACTTGTTGACGTTCGAGGTGACCAGCACCCAAGCACTATCCACGTTTTTTACCCTGCTACGGTGGCGCGTGAGTGCAGCTGACCTTCGACCGCCGAAAGGAGCTCGTTGAAGCTGTAGGGCTTCATCAGCACGCCGGAAAACTCACGCGAGTGCACGGCTGCGCTCGCGCCATACCCGCTCGAAAGCAGCACCGGCACCCGACTGCCGAGCTGCCGAATGCGCTGCAGCGCGTCCAGGCCGTTCATCTGCGGCATGGTCATGTCCATCAGCACGAGCCGTACATCGGCCTGGTGCTTCTCGAAGCACGCCACACCCTCCACGCCGTTGACTGCGGTCAACACCCGATAGCCGTGGGTCGAGAGCACACGCCGCGCGATGGAAAGCACCCCCAAGTCGTCGTCGATCACCAGGATGGTGCCTCGCTCGCCTGCCACCGGTGGAATGGAGCTCGACTCGCGCGCCGGCAGGAGCACGCTGACCCGCGTCCCCACGCCCAGTTGGGTCTGGATCCCGATGGCGCCGTTGTGGCCGCGAACGATGCCGAGCACAGCCGCCATGCCTAGACCGCGACCCTTGAATTTGGTCGTAAAAAACGGGTCGAACACGCGGCGGCGCGTTTGCTCCGACATGCCCTCACCCGAGTCGTGCACGCTCAAGACCACGTAGTTGCCGGGCTTGAGGCTGTGATGCTCGTAGGCGTCCAGCTCCTGCTCCTGCACGAAGCGCTGCTCGAGACCGATCACGACGCGCCCACCCCGGTCTCCGAACGACTCGGCGGCGTTGATGATCAAGTTCATGAGCAGCTGCCGCATCTGCGTCGCGTCGACCTCGACGCTGGGGATGCCGCCTTGGAACTGATAGTGGAGCTCGACGTGCTTGGGGATCGTCGCAGTGAGCAGCGGCTCCATCTCGCGCGCTGCGACCGCCAGGTCGAGACGCTCCACCTTGAGCTTCCCTTCACCCGAATAGTCGAGCATCTGCCGCGTCAGCTCGGCGGCTCGGCGCGCGCCCTGCTCGATCTGCTCGAGCAGCGGACTCAATCGAGCGTCTCCGCCGGCGATGCTCTTGGCGAAAGAGGCGTTACCCAGGATGGTCACGAGCAGGTTGTTGAAATCGTGCGCGATGCCGCTGGCCAGGACGCCCAGGCTCTCGAGCTTTTGCGTCTGGCGCAATTTGTCTTCGACGCGCTTGCGATCCGTGATGTCCATCATGGTCACGACCGCGCCCGTCACCTCTTGCGTGGTGGGGTCGCGCATGGCCACAGCCTTGTACACGGCCCAAACGACTTCGCCGTCCTTGCGGCGCACGCCGAGCGTGACGGCGGGTTGAGGCTGCCCCGTAACGAGCGCCTTCGTTACCGGGTAGTCGCTCACGCTCGCGGGGCTGCCGTCCTCGAAGATCGTCTCCGGCTCGAAATCGGACAGGACGCGCTGGGTCAGCGCGTCGTAGCTAATGCCCAAGAGCCGCGTGGCCTCGGCGTTGGCGTTTAGAATCGAGCCGTCCCGACCCACTTCCACGACGCCGCCCGGCAGCGCTTCGACCAGGCGCGTGTTGCGCTCAGCTCAGCCACGAGCGCAACA
>JBEHXA010000007.1:0-41062 GCA_048498935.1 Myxococcota bacterium | reverse complement strand
CCGTTCGTCGCGACCTCGCTCGGCGCGGGAGCTTGCTGCTGTGGCTCTTGCGAGGAACGACGACAACCCAGCGCGCAAAGCACCAGGCTGAGCGATAGGGCCGCCGTGCGAAATACCTCACGCGCTTTCGACATGGCGCCACCCTAGAATGACGCGCGCCGCCTGGCGAGCACCGCTGACCTAGCCGGCCGCGCTCCAATCCGGTATCGATGTCGCGTGCGTCACCAAAGGGCCGTGCTCGCCGGCTTGTTGTTCGTCTCTGGCGCGAGCGCGCTCGTCTTTCAGGCCCTGTGGGTGCGCACGCTCGGGCTCGTGGTGGGCGTGGAGGTCGAAGCGGCGTCCGCCGTCGTGAGCGCGTTTTTCGCGGGCCTGGCGCTGGGCAGCCGCTGGCTCGGCGCCCGCGCCGATCGTAGCCTGCGCCCGCTGCGCTTCTACGCAGCACTCGAGATCGGGAGCGGTTTGCTGGGCGTGGCGACTACGCTTCTGCTGTCCACGAGCGCGCCTTGGTTCGTCGCCCTGCGAGGCGCGGCGGGTTCGCTCGCGTGGCTTCCGTTGCTCATTGCCATCGCCGTGCCGGCCACCCTCATGGGCGGGACGGTGCCCGCCTTGCTCAGGGCCGCTCGCCCCTCCGACGCCGAGTTGGGCTCGAGCTCCGGCGTCTTGTACGCAGCAAACACGGCTGGCGCGATCGTCGGTGCGCTGTCGCCTTCCTTCTGGCTCCTGCCGGCGCTGGGAGCCCGAGGCACGGCTTTCGCAGCTGGCATCGCCAATCTCGCAGTGGCGGCGGTGGCCGTGTGGCTCTCTCGATCGACGACGAGCGACGTCAGACGCGCTGGAGCAGAAGCGGCTTCACCCGACTTCGAGCGAAGCGAGCCAGCGCCGCCGGCAGTGGGCAGCAAACTCGCGCTCCTTCTCTACGCCGTCACAGGTGGCCTAGCGCTCGGCCTGGAGATACTTTGGACTCACGCGTTCGTCCAGTTCTTGAGCACGCGCGCGTACGCGTTCGCGATCGTCTTGGCGACTTACCTCACGGGGCTGGCGCTGGGCAGCTACGCCTGCGGCCGTTCGATCGATCGCGCGAAGGCGCCTTGGGCCGCATTCGGATTGCTGATTGCGGGTGCGGGCGTCACATCCGTGCTGAGCTTGGCGCTGCTGGGATCTTGGCTCTCGAGCGGGCAAGAAGCGCTCGGCAGCGCGGTCTTGGCCGCCACTGAAAGCCGCATGGCCATGATGTGCGCGCGCTTCACGTTGGCCAGCGCTACGCTGGTGTTGATCCCCACCCTCTTTCTCGGCGCCGCCTATCCGGCGGCCATTCGGCTCGTCGCGCGCGCCGCGACGCTGGGCAGCGATTCCGGCCGGGTGGCAGCGATCAACACGGCGGGCGGGATTGTTGGCAGCCTTTTGGCGGCGTTCGTGCTGCTACCAACGCTCGGGCTCGTGCGCTCGCTGGGCTTGTTGGGGTTACTGCTGGCTGGCCTGGGTCTGTTGGCGCTCAGCTACGGCCACGCTTCGACCCGAGCACGCGCTCTCGCTGGCGGCCTCGTGGCCGTATGCCTCCTGAGCGTGGTGCTCGTGCCGCGCGACAAGCTCGCGCGCCTGCTCAGCGAGGAACGAGGCGGCAAGGTGGTGTTCTACGAGGAAGGGAGCTCCGGCACCGTTGCCGTGTTGGAGCAACGCTCCGCGCGCACAAGCTTTCGCCGCCTGTACATTCAGGGCGTTTCCAACACGGGCGACGCCATGCCGTCTCTCCGCTACATGCGCCTGCAAGCCTTCTTGCCGCTGCTGTTCGCGCCGAGCCCACCGCGGTCGGCGTTGGTCATCGGCCTCGGCACCGGCATCACGTGCGGCTCCCTGGCAGTGTGGCCCACGCTCGAGCGTCGCGTCTGCGTCGAATTGTCACCGGCGGTCGCGCGCGCTTCGAGCATGTTTCAAGGCAATTTCGCGCCGACCCGCGACGAGCGCTTCGAAATCCGCATCGCGGACGGCCGTCACGCAATGCTCACTTCGCGCGAGCGCTACGACGTGATCACGCTCGAGCCACCCCCGCCGGCTGCGGCCGGAGTCGTCAACCTCTACTCCCGCGACTTCTACGAGCTCGCCCGAGCCCGGCTCAGCGAAAATGGAGCGCTCGCCCAATGGTGGCCGATCGCGACCCAAAATGACGAAGATTCACGTTCGCTCGTCCAGAGCATGCTCGAGATATTTCCAAATGTTGCCCTCTTTACGACCGAGCTCCACGAGATGTTGCTGCTCGGGAGCATGCGCCCCCTCCGCTTCGACCTGGCTGCGCTTCAAGCGCAGCTCACCGAGCCCGCACTGCAGCAAGCTCTGACGGACGTCGGCATCACCTCGATCGAAGAGCTGCTCGCCACCTACGTGACCGATCGCTCGGGCTTGGAAGGCTACGTGAGCGGTGCGCCGCCGGTCACCGATGACGATCCACGCATCGAATACGCTCCGTGGGTACGACCGAATGAGCTGACGCGCGTGCTGCCGAAGCTGCTGGAACGAGCCATTTTTCCGCCAATTACGGGCGAGCGAGCCGCAATGCTCGCACCGCGCATGGAGGCCAAGCGCCAGGAGCTTTACGACTTCTACTTGGCTGGCGTCTCGGCCATGACTGGTGATCGAGCCACCTGGAGTCAGGCCCTGCACGACGTCGGTCCAGCGTTGCGGGAAAACGCCTACTACGCTTGGTTTGCTGGCGAGGCAGCACCTCACCAGTAGACGTTGGCGCTGGCGTCTGCGACGGATTGAGCTTGTGGCGCATGAGCGGGCCGGCTAGTCGCGATCCCGATGGCGGGAACTAGCGAGCAGGCGAGCTCGAGCCCCAGCGGCTCGACGGACGGAGTGAGGCAAGCGATCGCACAGCTGCGCGAAGGCGTGCAGACCAAGATCGTCGGCCAAAAGGACGTGATCGAGCTGCTACTGTTGGCGCTGCTGGCCGACGGTCACGCCCTGCTCGAGGGCCTGCCGGGCTTGGCCAAGACTCGCGCAGTCAAAACCATGGCTCAGGTGCTGGGGACCGAGCTGCATCGCGTGCAATTCACGCCTGATTTGCTGCCCTCCGACGTCACCGGCTCGGTCGTTTATCATGCCGACCAAGGAGGCGGCCGCTTTCAGTTCGAGCAGGGGCCAATCTTCGGCAACGTGGTGCTCATCGACGAAATCAATCGCGCCCCCGCCAAGGTGCAGTCGGCTTTGCTCGAAGCGATGGAAGAGCGACAGGTCACGATCGCGGGTGAAACGCACCCACTACCCCAGCCCTTCTTCGTTCTGGCCACGCAAAACCCGATCGAGCAAGAAGGCACGTACCCGCTGCCAGAAGCGCAGCTCGATCGCTTTCTGTTGCATGTTCAAGTCGGCTATCCGGATGCCGAAGCGGAGCTCGCCATCATCCGGATGGTGCGAGCAGAAGAGAGCGGGGCCAAAGATTCCAGCACCGTGCCTCTCGAAACGGTCGTCGCGGCGCGCACGGCCATCAGCCAGGGCGTGAAGGTCGCTGAAAATGTCGAGCGTTACGTGGTCGCCATCATCACCGCCACCCGCAACGCCGGCGCCCTCGACGCCGAGCTCGGCAAGCAGATCGAAGTCGGGGCTTCGCCCCGCGCTTCACTCGCGCTGGACCGGGTGTCGCGAGTACGCGCCTGGCTCGAAGGGCGCGACTACGTCACGGCCGACGACGTGCGCGCGGTGGCGCCAGCCGTGTTGCGGCACCGGTTGCTCCTCGCGTACGAGGCGAAGGCCAAGGGAATCAACGCCGATCAGGTGATCGCGCGGCTGCTCGAGCTCGTGGCCGTGGGAGGCTGAGCCATGCTCGAAACGGGGCGCGCTTCAGGGGTCTTCGTCGAGCTCGATGAGCTCGTCGAGCTTCGGAGCGAGGCGCGCCGCTCGAGCTTCTTGCCGCAGCAGCCCGTGCGCAGCCTGCTAGCAGGGCGTCGCGCATCTCGCTTGCGCGGGCGCGGGCTCGATTTCGACGAGCTCCGCGGCTACGTGCCGGGTGATGACGTACGCAGCATCGACTGGCACGTCACCGCCCGAATGCGCAAACCCTACGTGCGCACTTACAAGGAAGAGCGCGACCGCCCGGTGCTGCTCGTCGTCGATCAGCGCGCGAGCATGTTCTTCGGCAGCAAGACGGTGATGAAGTCGGTCGCGGCCGCCCGCCTAGCCGCGCTCGCGGCGTGGCGCATCGTCGCGGTGGGGGACCGCGTCGGCGCGCTGATCATGGGAGAAACCAGCGACACAGCGCTTCGGCCCGCGCGCTCGAGCGCCACCGTCTTTCGCTTCTGCGAGCAGCTCGTGAGCGCTGGGCGCGCACTCGCCAGCGAGGCGGCGCGGCCCGCCGGCACCGAAGACTCGTTCGTGCGGGCATTGAGAGCCGCTAGCGAGCTCGCTCCGCGTGACACGCTCGTGTTCTTGATCTCCGACCTCAGAGGAATTTCGGACGAGGCCGTCGAGCGCCTCGCCTCGATGCGCCAGCACAACGACCTGCTGGTCGCCTGGGTCGTGGACCCGCTCGAGGCAGCGCTACCCGATGTCGGACTCGTCCCGGTGACGGACGGGCGAGCCACCCTCTCGCTTCCGACCGCCGACACCGGCTTTCGTGACAGGTTCGCGGCCAAGTTTGCCAGCGACAGCCAACGCGTGCGCGATTTCTGCACGGCCTCGGGCGCGCCGTACTTCGAGCTTCGCACCGATCGAGGCTTGCTCGAGCAAGTCCGGGAGACCTTCGGAGAGTACCGCGTCCCGCTCGGGAGGCGACGGTGACGCCCGAAGTTCCCCCCTATCGGAGAGGGGGCGGCTTCGGCTCGCTCGGCATCCGCTTCTCGGAAGTGCTCGAGCCAGCCCCTGTCTCGCTGCAACCGGCAACGCTCGGGGCGTGGCTCACCCTGGCTCTGTTGGGGCTCTCGATCGTGGCCGGCTTCGTTTGGCTCGTGGTGCGCTTCCGGCGCCGCCGCCACCGCCGAGTTGCCCAGCGCGAGCTCACGGCATTGGCTGGCGCGCTCGAGGGCACGTCGGCGCGCGAAGCGCTCGAGGGCTTGCCCAGCGTGCTCAAGCGTTGCGCGCTCGGCAGCTTCCCTCGCGAAGCAGTCGCGCCCCTCTCCGGCGAGCGCTGGCTCGAGTTTCTGGACGCAAGTTGCCCGACGACTCCATTCGCAGGAAACGCCGGGCGTGCGCTGATCGCGCTCACGACGCGCGGCGCATCCGCACTCGGTAGCGCCGAAATCAGCGCGCTCATCGCCGCCTCCCGCATCTGGGTCAGGAGGCACCATGCCCGCGTTTGAATGGCCCTGGGTCTTCCTGCTCCTGCCGGCCCCTTACCTGGCGTTTCGCTTCCTGCCGCCTTACGAGCCGCGCGGGCACGCGCTACGGGTCCCGTTCTTCGCGCGGTTTGGTGAACTGCTGGGCGAGCGCGAGCTGAATCGTTCGCGGAGCCGCTCGCTCCTTCGCCTCGCCGGCTTGCTCGTGATTTGGGCCGCAACGCTGTTCGCACTAGCGCGCCCCTATCGGCAAGGCGCGCCAATCGAACGCGAAACATCGGCGCGCGACCTGCTCTTGGCGGTGGATCTCTCCGGCTCCATGGCGGAGGCCGATCTCGCCCCCGGCGCCGCTCCCGGCGGTAAGCCTGAAGTCCGCCTCGACGTGGTCAAGCGCGTGGTGGGTGAGTTCGTCGAGCGACGCCGCGGCGACCGCATCGGGCTCATCGTCTTCGGCACCGGCGCGTTCGTGCAAACGCCGTTCACCCACGACACCAGCACCGTGAAAAAGCTGCTCGACGAGACCGACGTCGCGATGGCTGGGCCCAAAACCGCGCTCGGCGACGCGGTCGGGCTGGCGCTCAACGTCTTCGGCCGGAGCTCCGCCAAAAGCCGCGTGGTGATCGTGCTGACCGACGGCAACGATACGGGTTCCAACGTGCCGCCCGTTCAAGCCGCACGGATCAGCGCAGCGCGAGGCGTCACCCTGCACATCATCGGTGTCGGGGATCCGCGCGCCGCCGGCGAAGAGGCGCTCAACACCGATGTGCTCACGCGCATGGCAGGCCTCACCGGCGGGCGCTTCTTTCGCGCCAACGACGCCAAAAGTGTCGAAGAGGCGTATCGCGTCCTCGACAGCCTCGAGCCGATCGCCCACCGCACGACAGAGTACCAACCGAAGCAAGCCGTGGGTTACGAACCGTTGAGCGTCGTGATAGCGCTGCTCGGTCTCGCGGCGCTGATGGGCACGCTCGGTCACCTCGCCCGCGCCTGGTCGAGCAAGCACGCCTCGAACCAGCTCGAAGCCACGACGCGCGAGAGCGCCAACGTCGGGAGCCCCTCCCATGGCTGAAACGTGGGCCGCCTTCCATTGGCTTCGCCCCGCATGGCTCTGGGCGCTCGTGCCCTTTGCGCTGTACGGGCTCGCGCTGCTGGTCAGCGGCCAAGCTCGTTCTCCCTGGGAGAAGGCAGTAGCGCCGCACCTGCTCCGCCATTTGACGGTGGGTTCGCGCCTGCGCGCGTCGCTCGGGCCCGAAGCACTCATGGCTGCACTCGGCGTCCTGGCCGTATTGGCCGCCGCAGGTCCCACTTACCGGCCGCAGGCCAACGCGGGCGACCCATCCAAGAGTCCCCTGGTGATCGTGATGGATCTTTCGCGCAGCATGGCTGCGAAAGACATTCGACCAAGTCGCGCCGCCCGCGCCAGCTTGGAGCTGCGCGACTTGGTTCACGCTCGTCCCGAGTCGCCGACCGCGCTCGTCGTGGTGGCAGGTTCCGCTCATGTCTTGATGCCGTTCACCGACGACCCGGCGGTGCTCGATCCCTATTTCGACGCCCTCGACCCGGACTTGATGCCCTCGGACGGGAAAGCCTTCGATCGCGCCGCGAAGCTCGTCGCGGACCTGGTCCGCGAAGTGAAAGACCCGCTGAGCGTGCTGCTCGTCACCGACGGCGTGCCTCCACCAGCCAGCCCCGCCTTCGTCGACCTGCACGCCAAGCAGGGTGTTGGCGTCGTGGTCCTCGCCGTCGGAGGCCCGGGCGATGCCAACACGGGCTCGCCCCCGCTCGACCTCGGCAGCCTCGAGCGCTTCACCGATGCCGTCGACGGCACGCTCCTAGAGCTCTCGTTCGGTGAGCGCGACGTGCAGCGCATCTTGCGGGCTCTGTCACTGCACAGCGCCAAGTCGCTCGATCGACAGGACGCACGATTTTGGGAAGATAGCGGCTATTTGCTCGTCTTCCCGCTCGCCTTGGGCGTCATGCTCTGGTTCCGGCGCGGCTTCGTGTTGGCTTCGACGCTTGCCCTGCTCTTACTGAGCGGGTGCTCCAGCCCGGTCGCTCGCATTTGGCTCACGCCGGACCAGCAGGGGCGCTTGCTGTTCGATGAAGGTCGCTACGCGGAAGCCGCCCAGCAATTTCGCGATCCAACCTGGAAGGGCCTGGCCTTCTACGCCGACGGCAAGTTCGCCCAAGCCGCGGCGTCTTTTGCTGCGGTCGACAGCAAGCAAGGCCTCTACAACCTCGGCAATGCCTACGCGCAGGGCGGCAAGCTCGGAGCGGCGCTGCACGCCTACAATCGCGCGCTGGCGCTTTCGCCGACCTTTCGCCAGGCGCGCCACAACGCGGACCTCATGCGCGAGCTGATCGCCGCTCAGCAAGAAGACACCGATAAGGACGATCTCAAGCAAGACCCCAACCAGGGTACGAACGACGAGAAGACCCAGATTTCCGAAGACCAGCTGGCGGGCTTGCAGCCACCGCCCCCGCAGGGCGCAGGCGAGCCCGAGGCAGAAGCGACTGAGCTGAGCCCCGCCGAAGAAAGCGCCTGGCTCCGTCACGTCGAGAGCGACCCGAAAGAATTCTTGAAGCGCAAGCTGGCCATACTGGCGGCGCGCGAGGGCAGCCTATGACCGGCCCCCGCATCGAGCTCAAGAACCTGGGACCGGCCCGGCCGTGGGTCGGGCAGCTCGTCCCCATCGACGTAACGGTGTGGCGGCCCGAAGGTGAAAAGCCGCTCGAGCCATTCAGCCTCGACGACGTGATTGCGCCGTCAGCGATCGTGAAGTGGAGCGCGCAAGATCCACCGCCCGATGAGCGCCTGGAAGGCGACACGCGCTTTCTGGTCCAACACCGCACGCTGCTCGTGTTCCCGCAGGGTGACGGTGAAATCAGGCTGCCGCCGATCACGGCGCGTTACACCGAGCCCGCCCACAAGACGCCCACGGCGGTGAGAAGCGCCCCGTTCACCTTCCAGGCAGCCATACCGGCCGGCGCCACGGATCCGCTGCCGCTCGTGGCCACCTCGGTCAAGCTCGAGCAATCGTTCGATCGCGACCTCTCATCGCTCAAGGTCGGGGATGGCTTCACGCGCACGCTGACGCTGACCGCGACCGACACCGACGCGATCGTTTTTCCGGAGCTGGTCCCGGCCAAGGTGCCGGGCATGACCGCCTATCCGGGCGGCGCGCACGCGGAGTCGACGACAGAACGCGGCCAAATCGCCGCAAAACAGACCTATTCCGTCACCTACGTGGTCGATCGCGTGGGTCCTCACGAAATGCCCGGCGTCAGCGTGCGTTGGTTAGAGCCGCGCAGCGGTAAATACGGAGTTGCCGCAATCACCGATCAAACGATCTGGACGCGTCCTAACTGGTCGCTTGGGACTTCATGCTTCGGCACCGCCAAAGGCACCGCGCTAGCAACTGGCGCCGCTCTATTGTTCACCCTCGTCGCGCTGACGCTCGTCGCTGTCAGGCGTGTTAGGCGCGGCCCAGGCGCCTGGGAAAGAGCCATTTCGACGCGTTTGAGAGAACGACGCGCCTTTGGCAAGGTGGTCCGCGCAGCGCGCATGGGATCGGCCTCCGCGCTCCTCCAATCACTCTACGCATGGCTAGTAATTCGCAAACCGTACAAAATCGATCGAACCCTTTTGGCGTTTCGGCGAGCCTCGGCGGATGCGCGCGCTCTTTGCGTGTCTGTTGAGCAAGCATTGTTCCGTGATGCCCGGGCAAACATTGACATCCCGCGCAGCACCACGATATGTCAGCACGCGAGACGCGAGATGAGCCGGTCCAGGGACCGCCGGGGAACACCTCGGCTCAACCCCGACCGCCAAGGAGGAACCTCGTGAAAAGCCATTGGTTGGTTGTGCTACTTGGCGCGCTGGGAGCGCTGGGCTGCAGCGGCGGCGGCAACAAGCAAGGCGGTGACGCTTCACCTCAGCAGGCTGCGCCTCAAGAGGCCGCGCCCGCGGCGGCAGGCCCGCAAGGCCCGACTGAAACGGCCCTGCAGCGCATTGCCAAGCCGAGCAAGGAAGCGCTGGTCAAAACCGCTGACGTGGTCGCGGCAGGCAAGAGCAAGCCGCCGAACATCCTCGTCATCATGGGTGACGACATCGGCTACTGGAACGTCAGCGCTCATAACCACGGCATGATGGGCTTCAGGACGCCCAACATCGATCGTATCGCCAACGAGGGCATGCTCTTCACCGACTCTTACGGTGAGAACAGCTGCACGGCGGGTCGCGCTGCTTTCATCACCGGCCAACTTCCGTTTCGCACCGGCCTGACGAAGGTGGGTTTGCCCGGCGCCGACGTGGGTTTGAACAAGGCCGACCCGACCATCGCCGAGTTGCTCAAGCCCCTCGGCTACCGCACTGGCCAGTTCGGCAAGAACCACCTGGGCGACAAGGACGAGTTCCTTCCCACGAACCACGGCTTCGACGAGTTCTTCGGCAACCTGTACCACTTGAACGCTGAAGAAGAGCCGGAGCATCCCGATTACCCGAAGGACCCGGCTTTCAAGAAGCGCTTCGGTCCGCGCGGCGTCATCCACAGCAAAGCCGACGGCAAGATCGAAGACACGGGTCCGCTCACCAAGAAGCGGATGGAGACCATCGACGAGGAGACGCTGAAGGCCACCAAGGCGTTCATCGGCGAGGCCCACAAGGAGAACAAGCCGTTCTTCGCGTGGTTCAACTCCACGCGCATGCACATCTTCACGCATCTGAAGCCGGCGTCGGAAGGCAAGACCGGCCTCGGCCAACAGGCTGACGGCATGGTGGAGCATGACGGCATGGTCGGCGAGTTGCTCGCCTTGCTCGACGAGCTGAAGATCGCGGACGACACGATCGTGATCTACACGACCGACAACGGCGCCGAGATGATGAGCTGGCCCGACGCCGGCATCACGCCCTTCCGCGGCGAGAAAGACACGACCTGGGAAGGCGGCTTCCGCGTTCCCCTCATGGTTCGCTGGCCCAAGCGGGTACCGTCGGGAGTCGTCTCGAACGGCATCATCTCGAACCAGGACTGGCTGCCGACGCTGCTCGCAGCGGCAGGCGTGCCCGACGTGAAAGAGAAGCTGCTCACCGGTTACAAGGCCGGCGCCAAGAACTTCAAGGTCCACCTCGACGGTTACAACCAGCTCGACATGATCCTGGGTAACGCGCCCAGCGCTCGCAACGAGTTCTTCTACTTCAACGACGACGGCGGCCTCTCGGCCGTCCGCCAAGATCGGATGAAGTTCCACTTCGAGGTGCAGCGCGGCAAGGGTTGGGAAGTCTGGCAGAAGGAGTTCGACAAGCTGCGCGTGCCGCAGATCGTCGACCTGCGCGCCGACCCCTTCGAGCGCGGTTGGGAAGAGGGCTACGGCGGCGCCTTGTGGACCATCCAGCATGCCTTCTTGCTGGTGCCGACTCAGGTGCTCGTGAAGAAGTTCGTGGACACGCTCAAGGACTTCCCGCCTCGGGGTAAGGCCGCGAGCTTCTCCATCGATCAGATTCTCGACGCGGCCGCCAAGCCCCCCAGCAAGTAGCCGAGATGGGGAAATCCCACACCATCGGGCTGGCGCTCTGGGCCTTCGCCTGCGCCAGCTCGCCGCCGCCGGCTGCTAGCGAGCCCGCATCATCGGCACCAGCGAAGCCCGCAGCTGGTGTCGCCATGGCACCGTCCTTGGCGCCTGCGCCGCTACCGCCGGCGGCACCCGAGCCCAAGCCGGCAGATCCGCTGCCGTCTTGGAACGACGGTGCAACCAAGCAGGCCATCCTGTCCTTCGTCGCGCGTGTCACGAGCTCGGGTCCCGATTTCGTGCCGGTGCCCGAGCGCATCGCGACGTTCGACAACGACGGCACGCTGTGGACCGAGCAGCCCATGTATATCCAGCTCGCGTTCGTGCTCGACCGCGTGAAAGAGCTGGCCCCCGCTCACCCCGAATGGAAAACGAAGGACCCCTTCAAGTCCATTCTGGCCGGCGACGTGAAAGGCGCGCTCGCGGGCGGTGAAAAGGCCATCGCCGAGCTGGTGCTCGCCACGCACACCGGCATGAACACGACGGAGTTCGAGCAAATCGTTACCCGCTGGTTCAAAACGGCCAAGCACCCCAAGCTCGGGCGCCCCTACACCGAGTGCGTCTACCAGCCAATGCTCGAGGTTTTGGCGTACCTGCGCGACAACGGCTTCAAGACGTTCATCGTCTCCGGCGGCGGCATCGACTTCATGCGTCCAATCACGGAGCAGCTCTATGGCATTCCGCCCGAGCAAGTCGTGGGCACGACCGGCAAGCTGAAGTTCGAGCTCAAAGACGGCAAGCCGACGATCGCGCGCGAGCCCCAGCTCGACTTCATCAACGACGGGCCGGGCAAGCCGGTCGGCATCCAGCGTCACATCGGTCGGCGCCCGATCGCGGCCTTCGGTAACTCGGACGGCGACCAACAGATGCTGGAGTGGACCGCCGCGGGCAGTGGCGCCCGCTTCATGCTGCTCGTCCATCACACCGATGGCGAGCGTGAGGTCGCCTACGATCGCACCTCCAGCATCGGCAAGCTCGACAAGGCACTCGACGAAGCCAAAGCGAAGGGTTGGACCGTCACCAGCATGAAAGACGACTGGAAGACGATCTTCCCCGCGTCTCGCTCATCGGCACCCGTTCCTTCGAAGTAGGCTCAGCGCGCCACGCTGCGAATCGCGCAGCCGCTTGCCCAATACACTCGCGCGGTATCGACTGCGACTGCCGTAACGTCCGGTTGGCCCACCACGAGCAGGCTCGCCGGCTCGACGGGATCTTCTGGCGTGAGCGCGTGCACCAAAATGTCGCCGCTCTCGGTAGCCAAGTAGACATCGTCTTCGCTGATCGCGAAGGCGGCCACGGCGGATGCATCCGGCGTCGTGGTGACCGTAAAGTCGCCCAGCGTGCCGGCGCGAGCGCGCACCAAGAACTCACCTTTGGCCCAATAGGCGTAGATGCCGTCGGCCGCGATGTCCTCGAGCAGCAAGTTCATCTGCGACTGGCCGAGCTCGCGGTATCCGGCGATCCCAGGCTGAATATCGTCGGACTCCACGCCAAAGCGCTGCGCTGTCGTCCAGTACACGGTGGTCTCGGTGACCGCCAACGCAGCTGGGTTGCCGGACGGCTCGCCGTCTGGAGGATTGACGTCGTAGTTGATGGCCGTGCCGACGACGTCGTCGCCGGTCACGTTCTCATCGGTCGAGATGGCGTGCACGTCGTGGGCCTGTGAGTAGTAGACGACGCCGTCGCGCACCGCGAGAGCCAGAAAGCCTTCCGCGCCGGTGCCTTGCTTGAGGACGCTGGGCGCGGAGTCCGTTGGCGGAAGCGGCTTCTTCATCACACGACTGCCGTTGCCGCGGTTGACCCAATAGACGCCGCTCGCATCCACCGCGATGTCGCCCGGATCGCTCTGAGCGGTCGCTACTTCACGCGCCGTCCCACCCGCGATCGGGACGGTCATCACTCGACCCGAAGCGCTTTCGGTCCAGTACACGTCCGAAGCAGTGACGGCCAGACGCACGGTGCCGCAGCCCGTCGTGACCGCGAGCTCCGTCGGGTCCTTGCCCATCACGGAAGAAGCTCCGGCTGCTCCGCCGGTACCGCCGCCGGGAGCCGATCCCGAGACCGCCGCAGTGCCCTGGTTCCCCGAACCGGCCGTGACCGGAGAGTCCGCCCCGGAGCTACCGCCCTCGCCAGCTGCCGGCGCCGAGAGCCGCCCCACGACGCGCTCGCGCTCTTGGCACGCCAAGGCGAGGCCTAACAGCATGACTTGTATGGCCTTTTTCCGTGGCGGCAGGAGCCCGGCCAGGCTCCGACGACCGAGGGGCGTTACCAACATCCGAGCACTACTCGAGTATGTCTCGCTGAAAGCTCACCGATCCGCGGAATTTCCGACCCCGAGCTATCCTCCCGCTCAGCGCTTGCGAGCCCGCACGGCTGCGATCGTGTCGTCCAGCTCATTCGAGGTGCGCAGGCACGGGTAGCAGTCGTCCTTCTTGCGCGCGCCGCAGCCGGTCTTGTCCTGCAGCGGTACGAGCTCGAACAGCGCGCGCTCGTCCGAGTTCTTCTTCAGCTCGGATAGGAGCTTCTTCTTTTCGTCGCAGCCGCCCGAGTAGCGCAGCTTGACGATAGCGTGCAGACCCGGCGTCGCCACCTTCTCGAAGCCCGACGACTGCAGGAACGTCTCTGCGCGCGATTGTACCCAAGGTCGCACGTTGGGAGTGGTGACCAAATCGTAGGCGATGTCGGCACCGCGCGCGCCCATCGCGCCTTCCATGAGCGCGAAGGCGGCGTCGCTGCTCGACTTCACCTGCGCCGTCTGAAAGACGAGCGAGGCGACATGCGCGTCGTTCTGGGTCGCCGCATCGATCGAAAGGGCGCGACCCACTGCGCCGACCGCGCCGGGGTAATTCTTCTTGGCGGCCATGTCGCGCGCCATCTGGACCGGGATGTGCGGATCCTTCGGGTACTTTTCGAGCAGGGCCTCGTACGCCTTCGGGTCCTCGCTCTTGATCTCCGCGAGCTCATCGGGTCGCGCAAACGGCCCCTCTTTCGCGGGCGCGCGATCCACGACGGCGGGCGCCGAGCTGCTCGGCCCCGCACTGGGTCCCGGCGTTTCGACGCTCGAGCCCCCCGAAAACACCATCGCCAAGCCGCCCACCACGATCAGCAGCCCGAGCGCGGCAGCGCCTCCGAACAGCGCCCGCGACGGCACTTTCTCCACCAGCTTCGCCACACCCGGCGGGAGCTTGCCGCGCAGCTTGGCGAGCTTGGCGTCGAGGCCGAAGGCGGGTTCGCTCTCGGGCTCGCCCGACGGCGCAGCAGTGCCGAGCGCGGCCAACAAGTCCATCGGCACCGGCGCAGGGATCAACGGCTGCTTCGGCTTCGACGAAACCGTGATTGCGTCGCGAAGCGCCTGCGCCTCCTCGGGCGGAGGCGGATTCGACGGCGACCCTTCCGGCAACGTGAAGCGATAGATGCCACGCCCCGGGATCGGAGCGAGCAGGCGGTTGATCACCTCGACCACCTCACCCGCCGACTGGTAGCGCTCCGAAGACTCGCGCTGCAAAAGCTTCATCGCCACCTGCTCCACCGCAGGCGGCACCACGATACCGGGCGCGCGATCGCTGATCTTGGGCGGCGGCTTGGAAAGCTGCTGCCCCAAGATGCCGACCTGGCTTTGGCTCGAAAACGGCCGCGAGCCACAGAGCATCTCGTACAGAATCACGCCGAGCGCGTACAAGTCCGCGCGATTGTCGACCGTCTGCCCCAGCGCCTGCTCGGGCGCCATGTACTCGGGCGTGCCGAACACCATGCCGGCCTTGGTGATCGGCGTATGAGCGGGCGTATCGGTCGGGTGAGGTACCTCGCCAATCGGCACCTTGGCGATGCCGAAATCGAGCACCTTCACGAAATCCGGGTCGCCGCCCTTGTCGACCAACATCACGTTCTCGGGCTTGAGATCGCGATGCACGATGTCGAGCGCGTGCGCGCTACCCAGGCCGGCCGCGATTTGCCGCGTGATGTGCAGCGCGCGCTCGGCCGCGATCGGTCCTGCCGCGATCTCGTCGCGCAGGCTCTTGCCCTGCACGTACTCGAGCACGAGAAATACCGCGCCGTCGGGCAGCTTACCGAAGTCGGTAGCGGCGGCGACGTTGGGGTGATCGATATTGGCGGCCGCCATCGCCTCGCGCTCGAAGCGCGCCACCACCTCGACCATCGTGGTGAGCTCTCGATGCAGCACCTTGATCGCGAGGCGCTTGCGCATCAGCACGTGCTCGGCCGCGTAGACGCGGCCCATGCCGCCCTCGCCGATCAGCGCGTCGATACGGTAGCGATCCGCGAGCGTCGTCCCGACGCGGGCGTCCGCGCCGCTCGAGCCGGGAGACGTGAGACCACTCAACGTTCAGTACGGATTGTCGCCAGCCGGCTCGGCGGGCTTGGGTTTCGGGGCGGCGGGCTCGGCAGGTTTCGGCTCAGCCGCCGGCGCGGGAGCCGCGGGGGCTGCAGGAGCCGCCGGCGCGGGTTCGCTTCCGGGCTCGGCAGGGGCTGCTTCGACCGGCTTCGGCTGAGGCTTGGGCTTCGGCGCGGCCGGCGCAACCGCGGGCTTGGGCGCGGGTGCGGGAACCGGCGCGGGCGGAGTGACGACGGGCGGCTTGGCAGCAGCGCTCGGAGCGGCGCTGACCGCTGCGCTTGCGGCCGGCGCGGCGCTAGCGCTCGCGGCCGCCGATGCCGACGCGCTCGCAGCAGGCTCGACGGGCTTGGGCTCTTCGACGACCGGCGGCGGCGTCGGAGCCGGAGGCTTCTCTTCCACGACCGCGGGCGGCTCCGGCTTCGGCTCGGGGGGCGGCGGTTCCTTCTTCGTGAGCAGGAACACCGCGCCAGCCGCGGCCGCGATACCGAGCAAAATGATCATGATCCGACCGCTGCCACCTTCGGACGGGGGTGCCTCCGAAAGGATGGGCTTCGGCCGCGCGCTGACCGGGCGCTCCGAGCGTGGACGCTCGCTCGCTGGTGCCGGGCGGGCGCTCGCCTTCTTCTCGTCGAGCTTCTGGCTCGACGGTGGCTCCGACCGCAAGGTGTGAGGCCCGGCCTTGTCGCCCGTGGTCTCGTTCGCCGCTTTCTTGGGAATTTCTGGCTCTGCTGCGGGAGCGGGCTTGGCTTCGGCGGCAGGCTTCAGCGACTCGGATTTCTTCGAGTCCGGCTTGGTCCCGACGTCGTCCATCGAGCCGCCCGCTTCACGCAGGGCGTCCTGCAGCAGCTCGGCGGCCTGCTTCATCACCGTGCGATCCTCGGGCGGCGGCATGTCCGCTTCCGAGTCCGACTTCGGGAACATGCCTCCGCCACTCGCGGAAGGAGGCGGCTCGCTCGCCTTGGAGGCTGCAGCTGCCGCCGCCTGCGACCCGAGCGCGCCGAGCCCGATCATGGTCGCCTTGCGCGGCACGCCCGCCTTGGCTGCCGGCTCTGCCGCCGGGATTGCGGGCGTCAGGGCTGCAGCGCTCGGCCCCGTAGCAGTGGGGGCCGGAGGCGGCGCGGTCTTGGAGACGGCATCCCCACCGCCAGCCTCGTAGGCAGCAGCAGCATCGCCGCGCGAGCCCACGAGCTGATCGATGGTCTTCCGAGAGACGTCATCGATCTTGATGAACTTCACGCCCATCCCGCTCGGACGCTCGCGGTCGCCCGTCTCGCTCTCGCGCTTCCACACCACGCGCCCCACGCCCTGGATCACCTTCTGATCCTCGGCGATTTTCACCTCGAACTTGAGGAGCGTGCCAGCCGGGAACGGCGACGGCGTTTTGATGAACATGCCCCCACGACTCACGTCGTGAGAGTGATGTTCGATGAACTCGTCGAGGGTGGCGCTTTTGTAGCGGACCGTCATGGTCAGCACCTTCGCGCGGGGGTCTTTTCGCGTTTCCTGCGCCATCAGCTTTGCTCCGGCTACCCGGTGGTGGTTGGGTCTTACGCCAGCCGGTCGCGCGAACGCGACCCAAATCGGGCCAGCAATCGTAGCGGACCCATCCGCACAAACCCAAACTTCTTCGCGGCTGTAGCGTTGGGGCTGCGGGCCAGTCGCCGACAAGTTTGCAGCACCACCGGAATAAACCAGCGCCCTGCACCACGCGATCGCCGGTCTTTGAAAGCCCGTTAAGATGCTCCGATCGATGAGCTCCGGAGCGCCGCTGGATCACTTTCGGGCTTTCGCGCGTCGGCCCGTAGGGCTCTCGGCCACGGTCAGTCGCGGCGACGGTAGTTGGAAGCGCCCGGCCCGCCTGCTCGACCTCGGGCTAGGCGGCGCGTGCATGGAGATGCTCGAAGCCGTACCGAACGGTACCGCGCTGTCACTCGCGGTCGAAGCTCCGCACCTCTGGGACCCACTGTTCCTCGAAGGTGAAGTGGTGTGGCTGCGCTCATTCGAAGGCGCAGCGCGCGTGGGCGTGCGCTTCTTTCACCGCTCCGGTCGCACGCTGCGCACCCTCACCGAGCTGCTCGAAGCCGAAGCGTACCACTAGGTCTCCCCAAAACAGTTTCATGGGGGAGGCAGGCCGCGCAGCACGCGGTCGTGATGCAGCAGCATCTCGTAGACGGCAGGGCCGCGGTTGAACGGGTAGTCGTGCGGCCCCGGCACCACCACGAGCTCGTGCGCCACGCCGGCTTGCTTCATCGCGGCGCTGATCGCCTTGGTCGACGCCAAGAAGTAATCGCCGTCACTGGTCAGCAAGCGAAACGACAGCGCCGGATTCTTTTGCTTCGCGAGCAGCGCGCGCTGAGCAACCGCACCGGCATTATCGAGATCGAACGCCGGCTGCAGCCCTCCGACCGCCGCGAAAGCTTCGGGATTTCTGAGCGCGATCGCGAGCGACGCGCGGCCGCCCAAGCTGATGCCGTCGATGCCGGTAGTCTGCGGCGTACCGATAGCGGGCGTTTCGCGACCTGCGCGCGGCAACAGCTCGCCGACCACGAATTTGGCGAGCGGCGGGATCTTCGAGAATGGCTCGTCACCGCGCAGCATGTCGGGCGTGTAAGAGTTGACGATGACTAGACCCCGATAAGGCTGCGCTTCCAGCGCAGCGTTCAGCTTGGCTAGCCGCGCGCCATCGACGAAGCCCTGCAGATCATCGGCGGTGAGCGGAGGGTGCTGTAGTCGCTCGATCGCGCGAAGTAACCCATAGTCGTCGATCCAGCCGCGCGCGCCTTTCTCCGGACCTTTGCGCGCCTCGCCCATGCCGTGAAACGTGATCAGCAGGGGAAAGCGCTCGTCGGGAGCGCGTTCGGGCAGCACGACGACTGCGTTCATCGGACCGACGGGGGTCGAGGCGTAAGTCCAAGTCACCTCTTGCTGAGGCAAGCGCGAAGCCATGGGCGCAGACGCGGATGCTGAAGCGGCAGCAGAGACGGGAGCGACCCCGACGCGCGTCGCTGCCGACGCAGCGCCCTCACCCGGCGGTGCTTGCTTCGCGCAACCCAATAGCGCCGCGACCAAAGCCGCGGCGCCCAACAGCCGCTCAGAACGCATCTTTCATGGCCCGCACCGCAGCCAGCACCGCCTGCGGCGACCGGTCACGCTCGAGCCGCTCCTTCACACCAGCAACCACGTCTTGCTCGGCAACGCGCAGAAACGGATTGGTGCGTCGTTCGTCCGCGATCGTGCTCGGTAACGTCGGCTGCCCCTGCTCGCGCTGTGCCTGCGCCCACGCCAGCTTCTTCGCGATCTCGGGGTTGTGCGGCTCGAGCGCCTGCGCGAACCGCAAGTTGTTCACCGTGTACTCGTGCCCGCAGTAAATGCGCGTGTCGTCCGGCAACGCGCCGAGCTTCGTGTTCAACGACTCGTACATCTGCGCCGCGGTGCCCTCGAACAGCCGCCCGCACCCCGCGGCAAACAACGTGTCGCCGGTGAACGCAGCTCCTTCAGCCACGTAGGCAAGCGCGCCGAGCGTGTGCCCCGGAATGTGCAGCGCCTGCACCTCGATGCCGGCCAGCTCCACCTTTGCGCCATCGTCGAGCGCGTCGGTCTGCCCCGGAATGCGCCCGCGATCGGACTTGTGCCCGAGCACGCGCAGCCCCGAGTACCGGGACAGTAGCCCCTCGTTCCCACCTACGTGATCGAGGTGGTGGTGCGTCGCCAAAATCGCGACCGGCGTGAGCCCCAAGCGACCCAGCGCCGCCAGCACGGGCGCCTCCTCACTCGCATCGACCACGAGTGTGTCCCTGCTGCCCGGCTGATGTACCAGGTAGCAGTAGTTATCCTTCAGGCAGGGCACCAGATGAACTTCCACGCGCCCACCATACCCTCACCCGCGCGCCAGCGCGCGTTCGTATTTCCGTAGTCTGCCGAGGGGCTCAATCAGAGGTGAGCGACGAGGCGAGACGAACGCTGCGCGCGAACTGGTCGTGCGTACTGGCCGGGCGTGAAGCCCCAGATGCGGCGAAAGTGCCGCGTCAAATGGCTTTGATCCGCAAAATCAGTCGCCGCGGCGGCGTCGGCAACACTGAAGCCGCTGCGCAACAATTGTCGCGCGCGCTCCACCCGAACGTGGAGGCTATAAGCATGAGGCGGGGCGCCGTAGCGCTTTTTGAAGGCACGTATCAGCTGGAATTGGCTCACTTCCGCAGCGCGGGCGAACTCGCAAAGGTTGAAGCGCGTGCCCTCCGAGCTGTGCAAAATCTGCCGAAGGCGCTCGCATGGCTCGAGCGGGGAGCGTAGCGCTGGAGCGCGCAGCTGTCTCTCTGCCGCGGACGCAACGGCAGAGTGAGCTAACATCGCGAGCGCCGACTGATAGCGTAGCGGCTCGTCGTCGTCTTGCATCGTCGCCTGCAGCATGTTGAGCGCAGCCGCGAGCTGCGGGACCGCCTTCACGACGATTTGGGCAAAATGAATCGGCCCCCTCCAGCCTTCAACCTCGCAGAACGACTCGAACAGCCGCGGCGAGACTTCGACCACGCGAAACGTTCCCGGCTGCCCGTCATGAGGCGATGCATGGAAGAGTTCTCCCGGATCCGTCAAGAACGTATCCCCACGCGACAAGACCAAGTTGCGACGCCCATGATCGAAGCGCCCCTGCCAGTCCGCCATCGTGCCAAACGCATAAACGGCACTGAAGTGGCCCCAGGAGCGGGGCGAGTGCGCGACCTGAACGATCTCGACACCGGGGCAGTCGGGTCGACGGACGACCGAAATCGCCTCTTGCACACCGCCAGCTTAGCGACGCCCCCCCGCGACGCAAGCAGCCGGCACGCCCATTTTCTCGGCGCCCCACGCCACCAAACCGTCGAAAAACCGCCGCCCACCTTGACGACCGCGCGCCCCCCACGGCATACCCACCCCCGCACGCGCCCCTAGCTCAGCTGGATAGAGCGACGGCCTCCGGAGCCGTAGGTCACAGGTTCGAATCCTGTGGGGCGCGCAACTGGATTTCACCGCGCGCAGAATCGAGTGCTAAGCTTCTCGACGATGTCCGGCGAAGTTGCCGCCAAGCTTGAGCCAATCGCGATGCTTCACGCGGTGGATCGCAACGGCCACAACATCGATCTCGCTCCCGTGCTTCCGTTGCTCGAACGAGTGCTGCGCGAGTGGGTGCCCAAGCGAATTCAACTATTCGGGAGTCGCGCGCGAGGAGAGGCGAATCGGGATAGCGATTGGGATTTCCTGGTCGTAGTGCCCGAAGCTTCTTCGGCATCGACCGATCCGCTCGTGCCGTGGCGCCTGCGAAGGGACACGGGCGTGCGGGCCGATGTCGTCGTCTACACTGCCGCAGACTTCGAAGCGGAACGAGCTGTTCCGAACACGCTAGCGTTTGAAGCCGCATCCGCCGGGGTTGCGCTTTATGAGCGCTGAGCGGGTCATCGCGAACACGCTTCGGCTGGCGCAAGCCGATCTGGACGCGGCAAAGCTGCTGCACACCGGCAAGAATCGTTACGCGATCTATCACTGCGAGCAAGCGGCAGAGAAAGTCATCAAGGCCGTGCTCACGTCGGAAGGGGTGCACGCCAACATCAAGCACTTGCTCGATGACATGGTGAAGCAGGTTCCGGACGCGAATCCGCTCAAGCCGCTGCTGAAGCAGACTGAGCACCTCGCAGCGTATGCGACGACCTATCGTTATGCGAGCCCCAGCGGCAACATCAAGCCAGCTCCCGACGACGCAACGCTCGACGCTGACATCGCGAGCGTGCCCGGCCAGACTCAGCCGCAATTGGCCAACAAGCTGTTGGCCAATTGCCTTGGGGGCACAACCTTGTCTTGCTGACCAAGCTCAAGAGCGCCGACGACCGGCTCGCCCATGCCGCGCGCCCTCGATCACGGCTGGTCGCGGAGCGTACTCGTGATGCACATCGAGCGAGTGGCAGCGTCGAGCGCCCCCGAGGTTCCCGGAAACCTGGCGGCTACTCCGGGCGTACCTGTCGACGACGCATGGTCGCCCGCCCCGCCTTCGCCATCGGACTCGTCTCGGTACTCATCGGGGCCTGCGTGCCCATCGTGCGCCCGGACGGTGGCTCAGGGCTCCTGCCCGTCGGGGCGATGGCTCCAGACATCACCGGCGAGCGCCCCGACGGCAGTAGCGCTCGGCTTTCCGCCCTGCGCGGCCATCAGGCGGTCGTCTACTTCTACCCAGCCGACGAGACGCCTGGCTGCACCAAGGAGGCGTGCGCCTTCAGGGACACCTTCGAGCAGTACGAAGCCTTGCAGGTCACGATCTTCGGCGTGTCGCGCGATTCGGCAGAGAGTCACGACGAGTTCCGTTCGAAGCACAGCTTGCCCTTTCCGCTCGTCTCCGATGAGCACGGCGCCGTCGCGCAAGCGTCCGGTGTATCGAGCACGCTCGGCATGGCGTCGCGCGTAACGTTCCTGGTCGGCGCCGACGGCAGGGTCGCGCGGGTGTGGCCCGACGTCGATCCCGGGGTGCACGCCAACGAAGTGCTGGCTGTTGTCCGCGCCGGCAATCCCCCGCCGAAAGACTAGCCCGCCCTCACGCCGCAGCCTCCCGAGGGTTGGCTCTAGTCGTCGAACGCGGCGGGGATCACGCTTCCAAAGCCAAACTCAACCAGCGCTGCGCGAAGCCTTCTTGCGTTTGCCAGCGACGGCTGCACGAACACGTCCAGATCTTCCGTGAACCGCGGTTCGGCGTGGACGGCTAGCGCGTGCCCGCCGATCAATAGGTATCGGGTTCCCGACGAGGTCAGCGCACGCAAGAACTCGTTCCAGTCGTCGTTCAGGTGCAAAGTCGCGGAACCACGCTTGGCGGAGCCGCTCGACGACCGCGAGGCGTTCTTCCGCCGTCGTTTCTTCGAGGTCCGAGCGATCGAGGCTGTCAGCTTCTTCGAGGGTCGCGACCCGGACGATGCGCTCAATGGTCACCTTCACTGCCACGAGCATACCATCGCTAGCCGGCCTCGTCGCTGCGGGGTGCGCCGAAAATCACGAGCGGGCTGCCAATCCGCGGCCCGAATTGCAGAAGCTCACGTGTCGGTTTTGGGCTGCGCTGGCCGGCCCGAGAGATCGTGGAGGTGGAGGTAGATGCCGCGCTTGCGGCGCGAGCGGGCGCGTGCCCATTGTCCTTTCCTTCGGCGTGGCGTACCAGGGGCGCTTGGCTTGGTTCGTGAACCGGGCGTGTTCGTCGATGTTGCATCGTGCCCTTCCTGTGCCTCGTTCCCATATCGTTCGAGCTCGCGCCATCTCACTAGCAGTGCGAGCGCTACGACTATTTCTTTCGACACTGAGCTTGCTGGCAGCCGAGGCAAGCAGCGCGTTCGCGGCGGGAGCGGATGAGGCGCCGGGCAAGCCTTCTGCGCCGCTCTATTTTCACAACGACGTCGACTACGGCAGCGACAGTGAATTCAACCCGCTGCAGGCGACGATCCATCTTTCGTACGACATTTTGCGGAACGCTTCGTACCAAGACAATCCATTCAAGCTCGCCTACGGCACGGGCTTCAAAAACGTCGCCAAGAACCTGGCCAATCCGTTCGACGCCATCGCCAAAAGCGGCGGAACCGCGGAGTTCATCGGTCGCGAAATATTTCCGATCAAGGGCCTCAACACGCAGCACGGACAGTGGGTCCCGAACTACACGCTGCACGTGCTCGGCGAGGGCATGGTCTATCGCAAGCTGTGGAGTTGGTACGCTTCGAGGCAAGTGCCCGTGCCGTGGCTGTTCGGCCTGCTCAACACGGCGGCGCCGCAGTTCCTGAACGAGGTCGCGGAGAATGGCGACTTTCATGGTGCCAACACCGATCCTGTCGCGGATTTCTGGATCTTCAATCCGATCGGCTACACCCTCTTTTCGATCGACCCGGTAGCGCGCTTTTTCTCGACCACGGTCAGGATCAACTTCTGGCCGCACCAGGCGACGTTCGACGTGCTGCACGCCAAGCTGCTGAACACCGGCGGCAACTACAGCTTCAAGTTTCCCCTGCCCTGGACCGATTGGAAGGCCTTCTACTACACCGGCACGAACGGACTGTTCGGCGTGACCATCCCGGTCAAGCAAGGGCACGCTGTGTCCGTGGCCTTTGGCACTAACCTGTACGCGATCCGCCCGATCTACACGGAGCAGGGCGGCCGCATCGTCGTCCCCGATGACCTCGAGTACTCTATCGGTGCCTTCTGGGATCGCAATGAATCGCTGATGGCATCTTTTCAGCTGACCGGCGTGCAGCACGTCACGGCCCTGGCGAATCTGTACCCGGGCTTGCTGAGCGTCGCAGGTCTCCGCTTCGGCCTCTATAGCAGCGCTGGCTATTACGATGGCTTCGGCATGGGACTCAGCATGTCGTGGTTGCCGCTCGGCCCAGGCTTCGCCGTCGGCACGCGCACGAGCCAAGAGTGGCTGTAGAGCGCATCGGCGAGGCTAGCCGCGGGCCTTGGCGGCGATGGCGAAGGGCATGGACGAAACTTTCAAGTAGGCTAGGTCGATAGCATGCGCCAGCTGCCCCGAAATATTGCCGACGTTCTTGGCCGCTCCTGTGAGCTGCCGGTCGAGCGCGTGGTCGGCCCCGGTGCCTACTTGGGCGTGGGTGATGAAGGCGAAAGCATCCTGCTGCCAGGCAGGGATGTGCCTGCCAACGCAAAACCAGGGGACTCGCTCAACGTGTTCGTGTACCTCGACTCGGAGGATCGGCCAGTCGCCACCACCCGCGCGCCAAAACTGGAGCTCGATGAGGTCGCGTTCTTGGAGGTGACGGCGCTTACCAAGTTTGGCGCCTTCGTGGATTGGGGGTTGCCGAAGGACCTATTGGTGCCGTTCTCCAGGCAGACCAGAGATTTGTCGGTGGGCAGGCGTGAGCCGATCGGTCTCTATCTGGATTCGAGCGGGCGGCTTGCGGGAACCATGCGCGTTACCGAAATGCTGAGCACCAACGGCGCTGAATTCGAGCTCGACGAGTGGGTGGAGGGCGAAGCCTGGCGTAACGATCCCGAGATTGGTCTGTTCGTGATCGTGGAGAGACGCTTCCTGGCCCTACTGCCGAGCAGTGAGCCGCACCCACTGAAGCGTGGTGAGGCCGCGCGATTTCGCGTGAGCAGTTGCTTCGACGATGGCAAGTTCGAGCTGTCTCTGCGGGCGCATGCCCATGAGCAGCTCGCTGACGATGCCGAGAATTTGCTGAGGGTCTTGACAGCGCGCCCCTCGCTGCGCTGCGGCGATCGCTCCAGCCCAGAGGAGATCCGCCAGACCTTTGGCGTGAGTAAAAAGGCCTTCAAGCGCGCGGTCGGCACGCTGCTCAAACGCCAAGCGGTGGTGCTGGACGACGACGGCTGGCTGAAGCTCGCGCGCAGTGGCTAGCGGCGCGCCTCAACTCGTTGAGGCGCTCCGCTTCATTCGTGCGGACGCTCGCCACACGCCCGCACCCACCCCACATCTTCCCCACCCCTCGCGCCGCTCACTCGTTCACTCAGCGGCTTCGGCCGGGCACTTCGTGATCGCGAGTGCCAACGACACCGGCTCGACCTTGTCGTCGGTCACCTTGGCTTTCACCTCGCCCCACGCTTCACCCTCCGTGCACTCGTCGTCCCCGTTGCGATCGTCGATGGCGCGCACGATCACTTCGTTGCCCTCGAGCGCCACCGTCTCTTTGAAATCACCGAGCGCTTTCAGCTCTGCAGTCTGAGCCAGCTCCGTCTTCGCATCAGCCCCCTCACCTATCACGTCGAGAAACTGCATCGCGATCTTGTCCCCCGTCGTCACCGTGCTCGGTGCCGTGACTTTGCCGCTCACCTCGACGTCGCGCGCCGAGCTGCAACCCACCGCCGCGAAGGCCAGACAAAACCCACCTGTCACCGCCCACCAATTGTAAGAAACCATTACTTCCTCCGTGATTCACGCGGACCCTCGCCGCGCTTTCAAGCCATTCAGCAAGCCGCATACCAAGCGCAAAAACGTCGCCAAATCGCGGGAATCACGGCGCCATCGCCGGCGTAGCACCCACGGCCGCAGGCCCAGTGTGGCGCCCCGAGCCCGCTCGGCGTGCCAACGATTCACACTGGGCGCTGGGCCACACGCGCATCACCGGCTCTTTTCTGATTGCCCCCTGCGCCTTTTAGCGCAGCCGCTCCTCGGCGGACGCTTTCCCTGGCGGCGAAATGCGTTCCCCTAGCTCGCCGTTCGCTTCCCCCCGAGGGGAACACTCTGCCGAGCTGGGGGAATGCTCCGCCGAGCGGGGGGAAATGCTCCGCCGAGCGGGGGGAAATGCTCCGCCGAGCGGGGGGAACGGTGCGGCGAGGTGGGGGACGGCTTCTCCGAGCAGGGGGAACACTCGCCGGGAGCAGGGGGAACACTCGCCGGGAGCAGGGGTTGAGCGAACGGGAGCAGGGGGAACATGATGCCGGACCGATCGCGCGCTCGCGCTAGCGTTTTGCCTGCGAGGACTTGCGCCGTCGACGAGCCTTGCCGGCTTTCTTTTTCGCGGGTCGCGCCGTGCGCTTGGCTTTGGCTTTTGCGGGCTTGCCCTCGCGCAGCAGCTCCAGGAACTCAGCCATCAACGAAGTTCGAATGGTTTCGACCAGGTTGTTGAGAGCGGCTTGAACGGCGGGAGGCTGCATGGCCGAGCACCATAGTCCAGTCTTCGGTTCGGTGCCCTCGTGGAGCGCGCTGGGCGGCGGACTAGCGCGCTGGTCTAGCCGAAGCGCGACCACAGGTGGCGGAGTGCGGCTGCGGCGACCCATAAGGCGGGCGCACCGAACAGGAGCAGGAAGATGTAACGAACCCATTGCTCGGCGCTTTGGGCTTCGAGCGTCTCGGTCAGGTCGTCGACTTGCTCACGAAGGCGGCCCGGCTTGCGCGGACGCGCGCTGGCGACCACGTTGGGCGAGCTACAGTAGGCGCAGCGCACCACTAGGCCTTCTTGCTCCGGGAGCGGCGCACCGCAGACGCGACAGCTGCAGGGCTTGTCCGCAGCTGGTGCCGCCACGGCTGCGAAGTCGATGCTAATGGCTCTAACCGCGACACGCCGCGCCGCAACGACCGAGCCCAATAGGCAGAGCGCGAGCGCAGCTAGCAGCGGCGCTGCAAGCGCGCACGAAACCAGCTTCAGGTCGAGCGTGTGGCGCATGATCGCGCGCGCTACCACGATGCCAACGAAGACCCAGGTGAGAACCGTGCCCAACGCCAGCGCGCCGAGCAATGTCATGGCCTGCGGCGCGCGCGGTTGGGCCAGCGCGCGCTCGAGCAGCTTTTGACTGCGCCGACTCAAAGCCTTCTGCGACCGAGCCTCGCGCAAGCGCTCACGCAGCGCTTCCGGCAGCGCCACGACTTGGTCGCAGTACAGGCACTTGACGCTCGGCGCGTCGTACGGGCGGGCCACGGCTCCACATTGCGCGCAGCGCACGAGCTCGACCCGAGGCGGCGCTACTCGCTTTTTCTCGTCGGGGGCGGGCGCGGGCTTGGAGCGCGCCGGCGCTGCCAGCGGCTCCAGCCCGGCGCTCGCACGAAATGCGTCGAGCACCGCGCGAAAGCTCTCGTGCTCGTCGCCTTCGGCGAGCGCCACCTTCCGTCCATCACGCGTGGTCGCGAACAGCACCTCGGAGCCAACAGCCCGCCCATCGGTCACACCGCTCGCTGCCGCGTCGAGCGATTCCCAATCCAGCGCGCGCCCAGCGTGATAGCCCCCGACCACGCGGACTCCCCATGCGTCGAGCTCCAGATCGCTCGGTCGCGCCACCCACACGTCGCGCGGAAAGCTCGCGAACGCACCGAGGAAGAACGCGCCCGTGAGCGAGAGCAGCGGCCCAACGATCCAATGACCGAGTACCAGCAGCAGCACGCCGAGTAGCACCACCCCCAACGCGAGCATCCAGAAGCCCGCAAACATGAACAGGCTCATCGCAAAACCGTTGCCGGTTTGAAGCGGGATGCAGACCGCAGAGCTCGGGCGGTAGAGACTCGGGGTTCGCGTGGTCGTCGAGCGGTTGGGTGGCACCATTGCGACGTCTGTAGAGTCGCAGGTGCCGACCGGTTGCTGGACGAGAAAAATCACCCCTCGAAAATTCGCGCAGCCTGCGCGGCGATTGGGCCTCCCGCCCGCCGCTGGCGACCACGAATTGGCCCTGTCGGCCCGATCATGCCCGCCTAGCCTTGCGGGTGACGTTTCGCTAGCTCAGTGCTAGCCCACCCGAATGAAGCGTCTGTTGCTCTCGCGTCGTGACTTGCTCGTTGCTTTCGGCGCTTCTGGCGCTGGCTGCGCTGCGTCGCGCACCGACGCGCCAAGGCCGGCAACGCCCATGGCACCCTCGCGTTTCGCAGAGCTGGAGCGGCGTGTGGGCGGCAAGCTCGGCGTAGCCGCGCTTGATACGGGTTCGGGGAAGCGCGTGGAGTATCGCGCTAGCGAACGGTTTGCGATGTGCAGCACCTTCAAGTTGCCGCTCGTTGCGGCCGTGCTCGAGCGAGTCGACGCCGGGCACGAAGACTTGCAGCGGCGCGTCGCGTTCGATGCTTCGGCCATCCTCGAATACGCTCCCGTAACCAAGCTGCACGTAGAGGAAGGCGCCATGAGCGTCGAGGCGCTGTGCGAGGCTGCCATTACCGTAAGCGACAACACCGCGGCCAATCTGCTACTAGAGACGGTGGGCGGCCCTGCGGGGTTCACGGAGCGGCTTCGCGCTTGGGGCGACGCGACGTCGCGGCTCGACCGTGACGAGCCGATGCTCAATGCGGCTCTCGCGGGCGACGTGCGCGACACCACGACACCTCTTGCCATGGTCGGCACCTTTCAACAGCTGCTACTCGGTCACGTGCTGCGCGACCCTTCCAAACAGCGGCTTTGCGACTGGCTCGTCGCGACCAAGACCGGGCTCAAGCGTCTGCGTGGAGGAGTACCGCCGGAGTGGCGCGCAGGAGACAAAACGGGCACCGGTAACAATGGCGCCACCAACGACGTCGCCATCGTGTGGCCGCCAGGCAAAGCGCCCGTGCTCATTGCCGCCTACACCTGGGGCTCCGAAGCAGAGCCGGAGCAGCTTTTCGCCGTCTTGGCCGACTCCGCGAAGCTCGTGCTGCAGGAGCTGGGCGCAGCCTGACTGCGCCGCCTGCGCCCGGTGACTCGTCGGGCAACGGACGTCATCCGGCCAGTCCACGAATCGCGATCGCGATCGCGCTCCCTACGGAGGGCACGCCGGCACTCGAACGTAGCCCGGTGACGAGCAGTCCGAGCGATCGAAGCAGTTGCAGGTGTCGCCGCTGAGTGAGTGGAGGCAACAGGCGAGCGGTGTGACGCATGATTCGCCTTGCGGACTGGCGTTGTGTCGGCACAGGCAATACGACGACCTGTCTTGGCAGCCCCACCAAAGCCTCATGCACGTGGCGTAGGTGTCGTACTTTTCTCGGCAGTCTCCGAGCGAAGTCGACATGTCGCTCACACACTGCGAGCCGCCTTCGGTCACGCACTCGACGTAGTCGCTGTACTTCTTGCTGCAGTTCCCCGCTTGCTCACACTTCTGCTGGCATGCGATAGCGCATTCTGACTTCGTCAAGAGTTCTGCGTCGCACTTCTCGCTCGTCACCGCGCAATAGGCGTCGCAGAAACCTGGCTGCGCACAACGCGCTTGTCCGCTGCTGCTTCCTCCGCTGGAGGTTCCGCCCTTCTCTGCTCCACCACTCGAGCTCGCAGCGGTAGAACCGCTGCCACCAGCCGACGTCCCCGCAGACGGCTTTCCGCCGACACCAGCCTGTCCGCCGTGCGTGCTGCCGCCAGTTGCTGAATCACACGAGCACTTACCAAAGGAGCCGTCGTCGCCGCACGTTTGAATGCCCTTGCGGCCTTCGGTGCAGTCGCACGACACCTGGCGCCCCTCGGTGCATCGGCCACCGACGTCCGAGCAACCCCACGGCAGCACCGCCACCAGTAGTGCGATCCCGATCCTCGGACCACGCATCACGTCACCATCCCTTCGTGTCCAGACTTTAGCAGCATTCCGAGGAATGCATGAAGTCACAGGTTCGAATCCCTGGCTTGGCAACGCGCTATTAAAGGGCGTACCCTCGTCTCATGGTGGTGACCGGGCGTATTTTGTGGGCACTGGGGCTCTGGTCGTTGGGTGCAGCCTGCTCCAGCGAGAAAGCACCGAGCCATTCGGGTAACACGGGCGGCGTCGGGCCGACGGCAGGCTCTGGCGACGGTAGCGACTTTGCCAAAGCCTTCTGCGATGCCGCTCGATACTGCTGCGGCAAGGAGCAGATGGACGTGAGCGGCCTGGACGACTGCGAGGCAGCAGCACTGGTGGAGCTGAATCTGCTCGCGGCGCTGCAGCGCGGAACTGCCAAGACCGTGGAGCCTGCTTACAGCCAGTGCGTGCAAGGGCTGCGTACCCTGGGCGACAGCTGCGTGGCGATGCCCGAGTTGGGAAGCTGCGGCGAAGCCGTTCAAGGGACGGCGAGCGAGGGCGAGCCGTGTCACAAGTCAGTGGATTGCATCCGCGGGGACGCGCCAGTGGCTTGCATCAAGCAGCAGCCGGATTCCAGCGCAGCCAGCCCAGAGCTGGGCGTGTGCCGAAAAATGGTCGCCGCAAAATTGGGAGAACCATGTCTCATGAGCGGCGACGCGCATTTTTCTGGCGTCACCTATACTTCGCCAGACGCGGCTCCCCCGCTCGGCGTCTGCGCGGCGGAAGACGGCCTGTATTGCGCCTTTAGCGTGCCGGCCTGCCAAGCGCGCGGCGCCCTCAACGCGGCCTGCACCTCCTACGATAGTTGCCAACTGGGCTTGGGTTGTATCGACAACACCTGCCAAACGCCCCAAGCCGAGGGAGGAGCTTGCAGCAATTCGGACGACTGCGTGAGCGGCACCCTCTGCCAGAACCAAGTGTGCGTGGTACCCAAGTTCGGCACCGGAGATCTCTGCGAAGGCGACTTGGACTGAGCGCTCCTCTTCGCGCGCGTCATGCCCACTGATGCCACTTCGCGTATCGCGAAGCGTTCGAGGACACGTCCACGATGGTCAGCTGCTCGTCAGTTGCAGTCTGGCAACTCGGCATTTGAGCTGCGTTTGACGGAGGTGGAGGACACGCGCACCATTTGGCAACGTGCCGCACGAGATCGCTCGTCGAGCGCTGCTCGCATTTGCGTCCAGCACTTTCGCTGCAGTTGCCGGCTGCGGCGGCGCCAGCCCCGCTGCGAAGGACTCTTCCATCGTCGTCAGCCCGCGCGGCGCCGACACCGCGACCGGCAGCGCTTCAGCGCCGTTCCGCACGATCGAGCGCGCTCTGGCTGCGGCCAAATCGGGCGATACAATCCGGCTCGAGCCGGGCGAGTACTCCACCAAGACTGGCGAGGACTGGGGCTACACGCCACCGACCAACGTCACGATCACTGGCGATCTTGCCGACACCACACGCCTCGTCGGGCCGACGCTCAACGGCCGTGCGAGCTTCGTCGTGCAGAGTGGCTTGAAACTCGAGCATCTCGAGCTCAGCGGCTTCGAGACCGCGATCGAAGAAGACGAATCCGCCGATCTCACACTGGAGGGCGTGACCATCAGCAGCACTGCCGAAGCCGCCTACGGCATCAGCTTGCAAGCGGGCACTCTCACGCTCGACGATTGCGATATTTCGGGGGGCCGCTACGGCCTCTACCAACTCGCCGGCAGCTCGCGCTTGCGCCGGACCAAGCTGAGCAACTACGAGTCGATCGGCCTCTACTTAGCCGCAGGCTCGCTCGATCTCGGTACTGCCACTGAGGCCGGTGACAATGCCTTTTCGGCTCCCACCAACACCGCTTTCGGGCTTTACGTCGACACCGGCGCAGCCCCGATCTCGGCTAGCGACACGAGCTTCAACGGCATCACGCCACCGGCCGGGGCCGTCCAAGCCGAGGCCAGCGACGTAGCCGCACCGGGCGCCTACCTACTCACGCCCGGCGTGCGCATCACGTTCTTCCGCGTGCACTAGCGGCAGGCAGGGCCAGCTAGCCTCGGACCTGGGCTCGCAGAATGAGGCCGACGCCTTCGTTTGGGCGGACCACGGTGCCGACGTCATCTCGTGCAGCTGGGGCCCGCGCGACGGGGATTTCACCGTTGACGACGATCCGCTCCATCAACACGTCGAGCCGCTGCCGGACAGCACACGACTCGCCATTCAATACGCGGTCACCCAAGGTCGCGGCGGTCGAGGCTGCGTCCTGCGTCGCTCTGCGCGCCGCATCGACACGAAGCACGGCAAGTACAAGGACGGACGGAGCCCGCTCTACGGCTACGGTCGGCTCGACGCGCTTCGTGCCGTGCGCTTAGCCCAGCCCAGTACCGAGCGGCGCAAGCGGCGGCCCTAGAGCGCCAGAAACGCAACGGAGTGGGCGAGGCTGGTAAGCTTTTGCTGCGCGAGCGCGGCTTGCAGGCGACGCGGCAGGTCGGTGTGGTCGACGGCTCGGGCAAACGTGAAGGTGGTTTCGACGATGATGCCATCGAGCTCGGTCGGCGTGCCTTGCAGGACCGCGGGGTGCGTGAGGAGCAAGAGGCGCAGGCTCGCGACCCGCACCGCAAGATCGTAGGCGTAATCGAAGGAGCTTTCGTAAAGCATGTAGGGGGTCGTCAGGGCGTGATTGGCGGCGTAGCGCGTGAGGCACGTCGTCAATCGGTCGCCAACCTGCGGAGGTAGTGCGCCTCGAAGCACGCCGAGCTTGGCCCAAGCGGATGCGAACTCCGAATCGCTCGGCTCGGCGTCGATTGGCAGTGCCAGGGCCTGCCAGGTTTGCGCGACGAGCGCATCGAAGCGACCTGTCTGAGCGCGCGACACCGTTGCAGGGCGAAGTGCCGAATGGAGAACGCGCAAGGCGAGGCGCCCATCGAGCGGAAGCGAGGCGTAGCTCGCGGCGAGCGCGCCCAGCACTGCCGACTCACCGAACGCCTCGAAGACAGCGACTACACCGGCCTCGGGCACGTCGCCCGAACGCGCGTGAAGGACCGGCCGGAGCTTGTCGCCAGCCCAGAGCAGCACGAAGAGCTTTTGCGAGAGCGTGTAACCGGGCTCCGCAAGCAGCTTCAGCACCGCGCTCTGCACGCGCCGAAAAGGGCGGAAATAGGGGAGCTTGGTTTCGAAGCGATTGCGCAGCTTGCGAGGAGCCTCGAGCTCCAGCGCCTCGAGCTCGAAGCCATCTTCCGAGAGAAGCGCGAGTCGCACCATTTCTGGGCACGAGAGCGCACCGAACACCTCGAGCTCCCCGTCCACCTCGTTCGCGTAGCGCGGATACGTGGCGCATACATCGAACAAGGCATCGTGCCCGAACTGCGCGTGAATGCGACAAAGCCCGCCATCATCGAGCGCCGGGCAGCCCCCGCCGTCGGTCGTGCGCAACCGTGCATAGTTAGGGCCGTTCGGCGTGAGCTCGACGGCGCGCTCTAAGATAGCCTCACCAACCGGATCGCCAGCCGCCAGCACCTTCAGCCTGCGGTGCTCGGAAGGCTCGACCGTAATGCCCAGGCCGGCGCAGCAGGTGGCTTCACAGTCGCCCGCCAGGCATCGAAAGCGCGTCACGTAGCGCGCCGCCACCAACGAACCTCGTTTTGCGGCAAGCTCGTTCGTCATGGCGCACCGTATCCATACACTGGTTTCCGAAGTCCGCTACCCGCGCAGCGCAAATGCTGCGCCCTGCGGGTCGTCGCACACTGCGACGCGCTCACCGTTGGGGAGCGGGAATGGGCCGAGGACGAGGCCGCTGGCGTCACGCACTGTCGTGACTGCGCGATCCAAGTCGCTGACGCGCAGGTGAAAGAGCCAGCCGGCGTGCCGCTCGGGTCGGCTTGTGATGTCGACAATGGCTCCGGCGTCGCCCTCCTTGCCCGGCCAGGCGAAGTTCTGAAACTCCCCGTGTTCTGGATGCGTCACGATGTCGGTCAGGCGCCAACCGAAGACCGTGGTGTACGCCTTCTCGACGCGCGCTCGGTCGTTGGTGCTGAGTTGGTGCCACACGATGGGCGGGGCTTCGTCGATAGGGCCGGGGGACGTCAGCCCGACGATCGCGCCACCAGGATCGCGAAGGACCGCGAAGCGGCGTCCATCCGGAAACGTCGCGATCGGGTTCAGCGCTTGGGCGCCGTGCTCGACGAACGCGCGCACCGAGCTCTCGACGTCGTCGACCTCGATCTGCCCGAGCCAATGGGGCCGAGCCCCTCGAGCCAGTGCCTGCTCATGCAGCGGCACCACCGAAAAGCGGTCGTGGCCTAGCAGTGCGGCATAAAACGAGCGTGCGGCGGGCACGTCCGTCGTGCGCAGAACGAACCGGGTGATGGCGTGGGAGGCAGACACGAGCTCACCCATACCAAGGCTCGACCCTGTTTGCTCGTCAGACTACCGATCAGGATCACTTTTCGCGCAACGGTGATGCGAGGACTTCCGGAAGGGCGACAGGATGGCCCCTGTCGTTGAAGAACACGTTCGGCCGATGATGTCTAAATAGAAGACCCAAAAGCAGCGCGCGAACGCTGCGGAAAATGGTCGACCACGAAATGGCCTGCCCACCATTCGCCGGTGTGGGCGTCCCGAGCAGGGCCTCGTTGTCGGTATCGAGAGCGCAACTCATCACCCCTACGAACGGCATCCAGGCGTGGCGAGACGTATTCGCGAGCGGTGTCCGGCAACAGCCGGCAAACCACCTGGTGAGTCCCCGTTCGGTGAGACGCAGGCAGCGAAGGTACTCCTTACCAATGAGGATTTGCACTTGAGCGGGAGTGGCTTGCACGACTTCATTCGCCCGAGGGTTGCCAATGTGGCGAGCGTACGCTTTGCAGTCGCCACAGTGACAGACGACATGAACCCGACTCGGTCTCGAGAAATCGACGCTCCCCACCACGGAGCCACAAGCGCAGCGCAGCTCGACTGACTTCATTTCGTCTACCTTCGCAAGTACCGTGCCCGAATATTCCTAGCTTCCTGGTGCCCTCACCCCGCCCCCAATCGCACAAAATATCAGAAGCCCGAATCGGACACCCATTACCTTGAGCCCATGAACCACGACTTGAGGGCCGTTTGGGAAACCTACGCCAGCGCCTGGAAGGCAGAAACGGCGGCCGAGCGGCGGGCCTTGTTCGACGTTTGCCTCGCTCCGACGTGCATCTATACGGATCCGCTGACGCAGACCCGGGGTTGGGACGAGCTGCTCGCTTACATGGCGAGCTTTCATGAGCAGGTGCCGGGCGGGCACTTCGTAACCGAGTACTTCTTGGCGCACCACGGGCGTAGCATCGCGCACTGGAAGATGCTGGACGGCAAGGGCAAGCAGATCGGCCATGGCACGAGCTTCGGTGAGTACGACACGCAGCACCGGCTGGTGGCGATGACCGGCTTCTTCGAGGTGCCGGGAGCGAGCTCGGCGGCGTGAGCTACTACCTGGAGCGAATTCAGCGCGGCGTCGATTACGTCGAGACGCGCGGTCCCGTCCAGCAGCTGGACCACACCGTGAGCTACGCCTACGGCACGTGGCTTGCCCAATCCGGTTACCGGCACACCTACGGCGCCGACCTCGAGCTCTACGGCGCCGCCTATCAGCCCAACAGCGCCGATTCCGTGCTCCACTACGCCATCCCGATCGCCTAGACGCCCAGCGGAACCTCGCATACCGTTTTGGGTATGAGGGCATCGAGGTACGTCGAATGGGGCATGGCTGTGGTGCTGGCCGTTGCCTCGGCCTGTTCCTCGGATTCGAAGGAGGGACCGGACGACGGATCGAGCGGAGGGCTGCCGTGTGAAGGGCCGGCGGTCGACTGCCGGCTGGCGTTCTCGGGTGACTACGCGGGTAGGTTCGACGGGGCCGACACCGGCACGCTCATGCTTTACGTCAACGTGATCGGCGGTATCGATGGCGCCGCGCAAGGTAAAGAGCTCGGTTCACCAGCGATCACGGGTCAGGTCAACGAATTCGGCAAGATTGAGTTCTCCACTACCGACGGTGCTCACTTCACGGGGCAGTTCAAGGTGGATCACAGCTTTAGCGGCACCTGGAAGGGAGCGCCAGGGAGCGGCACGTTCGAGGGTGGCGTGATTGGTCAAACCGGCGGCGGCGGGAGCGGCGGCGGGAGCAACCCAGGTGGTGGCGGCAGCTCATCAGGGACACTGCTCGCGGAGGCGCGCGCTGCATGTGAGGCGACCCTCCAATGCGAAAGCGCACCACCGGACTGCTCCGCAGTCGAAGTCGCTCCCCCAGGCTGCGAGACGAAGGAGCATGCGTTGTATCAGTGCGCAAAGGGCGCCCAGTGCACCTTCATGACGACGTGTAAATCACAGCAAGACTCGCTCATCCAGTGCTTGCTCAACGGTTCGCAGCCGGATCCCGATCCCGATCCTGATCCTGGCACGGGCTACCAGCCCAGCGGCAACAAGACCTACGACCAAGCGACCGTGATCTGCTCGGCGTGCCAGCCGCAGGCGACCGCATGCCACGATTCGCCGGATTGTTGGGACTACGCAATGTGCGCGGATGCGTGCCCGGTCGGCGACACCACATGCGACGACAACTGCTGGGATGCGAACCCGAGCGGTCGCGACCTATGGTTCGACGCCGTGTGGTGTAAGACCAACGAGTGCTTGTGATGCGCGCCTGAGGGCTTCACCCTCCTGGCCCTTCCCACCGCGTACCGCCGATCGAGGCAAAGTACTCCGGTTGATTTCGGCTGCGATCAGTAGTCGGGCATGACCCGCGCTTGTAGGCTCGAGAGCGAGAAAGGGCCGGTCTGATGCGGGCTTCTATATGCTGGGTCGTGGGTTTGGCGTGTTGGGCTGTGGCTTGTGGCGACAAGCCCGACGCAGGCAGCAAAGCCTCGACCGGAGGGACTGCCGGCGCCAGCGCACCTAGCGGCGGGAGCTCGAGCAGCGGGACCTCATCCAACGGCGGTAGCTCGACGGGCGGCGGAAGCTCGGGCACTGCCGGGAGCTCGGGCGGAGCAGGCAACTCGACGGCCGGCAGCGCTGGCAAGAGCAATAACGCTGGCGCGCCGCCGGAGCAGGTGAACGATTGCGACGGGCTCGCCGCGCCGGGCGTCTTCGAAGACATCACCCCGCCGGAAGTGAAGGCGGGCATCGGGATGAAGACGCCCGACAACCAGACCAATGGCGGACCGTTCGCGATGGCGGTCGACCCCGTCAATCTCGGCACTGTGTACTCGGGCACGCTCTTTCAAGGCGTGTGGAAGACGACCGATTGCGGCGCCAACTGGGTCAAGCTCAGCGACGGTGACAACGCGATGGACGTCAACCGGGGCATGAATTGGACGCTCGCCGTCGACCCACAGGACCCGAACGTCGTGTACACGAACTCGGGCTACGGCTCGAACGGCCTATTCAAGAGCAGCGACGGCGGCCTCAACTGGACCGACATTTGGTCCGGCAAGTCTCAACCGGAGCTCTCGAAGGCCTTCACGTACAACTTTGCCAACGTCATTGCGATCGATCCGAGCGACCACCTGCACATCTTGCTCACCTTCCACGAGGCCTGTTTGGAGCCCCACCCCGACACGTGCATCGTCGAGAGCTTCGACGCCGGGACCACGTGGCGAATCATCGACGGTGAGCCCGAGTGGAACGGCAACGAGGGCCAGGTCATCTTCTTCTTGAACGACTCGAAGACGTGGCTGTGGGGCTCACAAACCAACGGTTTTTGGCGCACGGGCGACAGCGGTGAGACCTGGCAGGCCATCCCGAACATGACCACTAGCCATCTGCAGGGCTCGCAGATCGTGCGCACGCAAGCCGGTACCTTCTTCGCCGCTGGTGCCGACGGCATTTGGACCAGCCCCGACGGCAACGCCGACACTTGGCAATTGATTGACGACACCGGTCCGATCGTTGGCGGGCTCGTCAGCGACGGCGCCGAGATGTACGCCAGCACCTGCTATTTTGGCGACTACTGTAACCCCCGTTACCTGCACTCCGCCGAAACCGACGGCCAGAAGTGGACGGCAATGGAGAGCCCGAAAATGTCCCAAGGTGGGAACCTCGGGTACGACAAGGCTCACAAGCTGCTCTACTCGTCGAACTTGGATGCCGGCTTGTGGCGTGTGGTGGTGCCATAATCGGCTGGCACGTCGCTTGCTGCAACTCGCGGACAATGGCCGCGAATAGCTTGGTTTCAACCGGTCCTTGCTCCGGAGTGTTGCTGCGTCACCACAGTCGAGAGGCGCGGCGTGCGGCTGCGGCACTGGCGCTCGGCGCGCTGAGCTCCACCTGGGCGGGCGTTGCGCACGCGGAGCTGGCGGGGCAGTCGTGGAACCAGGGAGCTGCGGACAAAGGCAGTGAAGCGTCGGATGAGGACGAGCCGAAGGTCGAGGTCATGCTTCGCGCCTCCTACGCGGACCTGCATGTTGGGCTGCTGGGAGCCGGCGTCGAGGGCGCATACATGATGACCCCGCACCTCGGGTTCGGCGGCACGCTCGAAGGCTTCAGGGTCGACAACGGTGCGGATCCTCAATACAGCAAGCCCGGCACCCTGAACGGAGGCATCCACGTCCTCGCGTTCGCCGAAGGTGACTTGGTCAAGGGGCCGTTCACGCCCTATGCGCGCTTCGGCATTGGCGCGGGTCAGTATTACCGCTTCCAATCCTCGACTCCGGATGGTTATGCGGAGACCCAACCGGAGGCCGACTTCGTCGCCCAAGCTCAACTGGGCGTCGCCCTGCGACTGGGCCCATTGTTGGCACGCGCTTCGGTGTCACCTTCCATCTATGGAAAAGACGCGCTCGTCGTCTACGGCGGCGCGCTGGGTGGGCGCTTCTGAGGCTCCCCGGAGCTGCAGCAGCCAGGCGAGTCATTACGCACCGCGGCCACCCGCTTGAATCCTGCCGCCGCGGGGCTCGACTTTGGGGCCGGCGTTGACGGTTGGCGCGGGCGCGCCCTAGTTCGTAGAATGCTGGCCCCCTCCGATGAAGCAGGATCCGCAATCTGGCCGGCGCTTTGGCGACTATCGAGTCGTCCGCCTGTTGGCGCGCGGCGGTATGGGGCGCGTGTACGAGGCCGAGCACGTGCGCACCAGGCGAGTGGTCGCGCTCAAGTTGCCGGACGCTTCAGCGTCGAGCGACGAGACCGCCATGCGACGGTTCCGAGCCGAAGGGCGGCTCTTGGACAGCGTGCGTCATCCCAACATCGTTCGCGTCTTCGAAGTGGGCGTGCAAGACGATTGCCCCTTCATCGTCATGGAGCTGTTGAAGGGCGAAACGCTGCGCGCCAAAGTGGAGCGACGGGGACCACTGTCGCCCGCAGAGGCAGTCGAGCTCTTCATCCCCATTTGCGACGCGGTCGCCACGCTGCACGACGCTGGCATCGTTCATCGCGATCTGAAGCTGTGCAACGTCATGCTGACCGATCAAAACGGCCGCCCGGTGCCGATGATCCTGGACTTCGGCATCTCGAAAGATTTGGTGGCCGGCGGCGGAACGCTGGGACTGCAGACTCAATCGGGGGCGTTCATCGGCACACCGCGCTACTTGTCCCCCGAGCAGACCTTGAACCCCAAGGACGCGAGCCCGCTGAGCGATCAGTACGCGGCCGGGATCATGCTCTACGAATGCTTGACGGGGAGGAGCCCGTTCGCGGGGGACGCTCCCTACGCGCTGATGCACGCCATCCTGACCGCGCCTGTCGTTCCGCCGAGCGAGCTGGAGCCACTCGTCGCTCCGGGCCTCGACGCCATCGTCTTACGCGCCATGCATCGCGAGCCCAAAGACCGCTTCCCCAGCCTGCGCGCATTCGCTCGCGCGCTGCGAGAGCTGGGCTCGCTGGGCGCACGTGCGAGCAGGCCGCCCGAGCGAACGCCTGCCGCTCGAACATCGACCGTGCCACCCTCGAGCAGGCGACCCGCTGCCCGGCTCGGCCGAGCCTCCGAAGTCAGCATCACGGCCCGCTCTGGAACCCTGAGCCGCGGCAGCGTCACGCCACGGTTCGTCCGTGACTCGGCGGCGCCCGCCCCGGCCGTCCCGACGCCGCTCGTTCCGACCACGCCATTTCACGAGGTGCGGCTGCTCGAGCCGCGCGTCGTGGTGGTACGCCGTTCGGCGCGCCAGTTCCTGAACGACACCGAGGTCGCGGAAGAGCGCCGGCGCGTTGGAGCCGCGCTCGATCAGCTGGGGCGCCAAGGTAAGCGACTCCTGGTGGACTCGCGCCGTGCTCCGCTGAACACCGACGCTCGGCTCGCTGCGGCCTTCATGGCTTTGCGCGAGGAGATCGGGCGTGACTTCGAGCGCACGGCGGTCGTCGTCGACACCAAGATTGGCATCCTGCAGGCCAACCGCCTCAACCGCGAGACCACGCTCGACGGCTCGCTCGCCGCCTTCGAGAACGAGATCGAAGCGCTCGCCTTCCTGAAGAAATAGCCCGTTGGGGACGCCCGCTACTGGATGGCGAGCATCGCGTCCGTGATCGACGGGATGTCGACGGCCTCGGTGCGAGCGATCAGGCTGCTGGCCAAGCCCAGCGCGCCGTCTGGCACGATGATACGCTGAGCCAGCAGTGCTACCCGCCGATCCAAGCTGAGCGTCGAACGAGCCCGCTGCTCGGCCGTTTCCTCGCCCAGGCGCGTAGCCTCGTGCCACGCCTCCTCGCGAGCCGTGGTGATCGAGAAGGTGACTAGCTCCTCGTCCGTGCGACCTCCGACCGAATCGAGGATGTGCAAGAGCGGAGAGAAGCCGTTGATGACCTTCTGCACGGGGTCGAGCAGCTCTGCCAGGATCGCGTTGATCGCGTTGAAATCCCCTTCGAGCGCCGTAACCTTGCCCTGACCTGCCGCGGTGACTACAGCCAGAGGCAGATCGAAATTGATGTGCGCGTTCATGCCCAAGAGCACGTGCTGGAGGATCATCGTGTGAGGGCGGCCGGCAGTGTCGAAGGCGACTTGCCAGGCGCGCGCTGGCCCCTCGCCACCTGCTGCCGCCACGGCGTCGACCGCCGCCAAGTACCGGTTGGCGAAGGTCGTCACCAAATCCGCCATGCGCTGGCCGTTGGCGAAGCTACCCTTTTGGATACCAGCTCGAACGCGCACCGTCGTGGCGCGATACACGGCCGGAAAGAACGCGAGGGGGCTACCTCGATGTCGGTAGCCGTCGATAATCGCCCTCAGTTTGACTAGCACGTCCTCGATGTCCGTCGCTTGCATAGCAGTCCAACCTCCCTAGTTGATGCTCTGATAGTGACAGCAGCCGCGCCGAGCCTGCACCTGCTTTGGCGCAGATCGGCGGAAATACCTAGCCCGAGGTGCGCGCCACTAGGGCTGGCCGCAAGGCGCGCAAAAGTGGCCGCCGCAATCGATACCCTCTTCGCCGAAGCTTTGTTTGCCGTCCGTACAATCTATTTTGGTGAAGAAGGCACCCGCCGTTTGCCGCCACCAGGCGTCGATGCCATCACCAAACGTGACTCCGGCCGCGTCCACACAGTAGCCAAGAGTGAGCTGATTCGGCTCGGGCAGATGGGGATCGCGGGTCAGGGTGACAGTCTTGGCCGCCACGTTGGTCGACCAAGCCCCGGAACCCCCGCCGGTCTCCTGCACCCGCACCGTACAGGTACAGCCACCGCCGGCCTGGTCGGCGCACATCGTATCGAAATAGGAGCCTTCTCCGACGCCCGAAGCATGGAGTGCAACTTGCAGCTGCGCGCAGGTTGGTGTGCCTTGGGGTGTGACGAGGCACTCGGCCGCATACTCGAGCGTAACAACGCCGGTGAGCGTCTGCGCGCCGGTGTAATGACCATTCGCTGCAAAGGTCAGGTAGGTCGAGCGCGTGTCGGCCGCGGGGTAGCGCGTGGTGGCGTAGTAGGTGCCGCCAGAAAAGCTCACGTTCAGGTTCCAGCAACTGTCGATGTTCACGGGGGCTGCCGACACCGCGTGGTCGTTGACGTTCCCCCA